>NZ_JBHMIN010000029.1:0-82601 GCF_048060215.1 Micromonospora sp. LOL_021
ATCAACGCCGCCATCAACATCAAGGCCGCCGGACAGGCGGACTTCAACGACCGTCGAGCGCGGGTAAGACCGGGACTTGTCCCGGCGGCGCGCAGTGAAGCGGTAACCCACCCGGACGCTGCGTGTTCCACGCGCAGCGTGGAGGGGATCTCCGTCCCTCAGGGCGGAGAGGATGTCAATGCCGCAATCGGCCGTCGTCCTGCTGCCCGGCACCGGGCACATCCCCATCGGGTACACCGGGTCCGTCCAGCGGTTCCTGGCCGGTGAGGATGCGCGTGTCCCGGACGGCGGGCGGCGGCGCTCACCGCAGCAGCAGACCCCCGACAACCGCGACGATGATCAGTAGCAGCCCCGCCGCAGCTGGGCCGCGGCGGTCGGCGGGAAGCCAGCGGAACAGCCGTGACAGTCGACCGAGGACCGCCAGCGGCGCTGCCGCGCGCCAGACGTCGCGTTCGACGCCGCGTCCGGCGAAGGCCCCCACGCCGGGCAGGTGGCCGACCGCCCGCAGCAACGGTCGCACCATTGCCCTGCTGGCATCCCGTACCGGCGGTTGGCCGGCGGACGCCCGGGTGAGCGCGGACCGCAACCCGCGCTCGTCGTTTGCCCAGTGTGCCCGGTAGACGATGACGCCGGTAGGGCTCAGCAGGTAGGCCGAGTTGGGTTTCGGGGTCATGGCCCGGTGCAGGTCGCCGTCGATGTCGTCGACCGCGACCTCGAAGGTGAACCCGTGGTGGGTACGCAGTTCCTGGGCGTGTGCCCACTTCTCCGGCGTGGTCCGTGGCTGGGTGAACACCTCGCCGGGATGTGCTTCGCGGGTGTTGACCAGCACGAACCGCACCTGTCCGGCGAACTCGGCGTGCAGGGCACGCAGGATCGGTCCGGCGCTCTCGGTGACCGGGCAGGTGCGTGATCCGAAGATCATCAGCACCGGCAGCGGTCCCAGGTCGTCGCTGCGGAACCGCCCGCCGTCCAGGGTGGGCAGATCGAACGCCGGCACCCGGTCGCGGGCGCCGGGCGCGTCGGCGCGGAAGAACATGTCGTCGATGAGCAATGCGGTGGTGAAACGCTCGAACCGGTACGCGGAGCCTGGCGTGGATGTGGGTCGGCTGCCGGTCGTCGATGCTGGCCTGTCCATGGCTGATTCTCCTCGTGTCGTCGTGCTGGCCGCAGTTGACCGATCAGTCAACTCGGCGGGTACGCGAAACCGCACGTCGTCGTCGACGTGCGGTCAGTCGGCCTGGTCGATGAGTGCTCGGACCCTGGTGCGGGCGTTCGCCACGAGGCGGGGATCGTCGTAGACCTTCGCCAGCAGCGCCAACCCCTGCAGGTACGCCAGGACACGTAGCGCCGCCGCCTCCGGGTCGGTGGTCCGGGTCAGCTGACCACGGGCCTGAGCCTCCCGGATGGCGTCGACGAAGTAGCGGGCCCAGGCTCGCAGGACGTCCTGCGAGCGGTCCCGGCCCGGCCCCGGCTGGGTGGACAACTCGGCGGTCAGACCGCCCAACGGGCAGCCGGGCGTCGCGCCCATCTTCTCGCGCATCAGCCCGAGCATCCGGGCGAACCCGTCGATGGAGCGGTCGATGCGGGCGAGTGGCTCGATCTCGGCCTGGAACGCCTCGTCCAGTACGGCCCGCACCATCGACCAGTTGAGGTCGAGTACCGCCAGGCCGAGCGCCTCCTTCGACGGGAAGAAGTGGTAGAGGCTGCCCCGGTGGACGCCGGCCCCGGCGCAGATGTCCTCGATGCTCACCTCGGCCAGCGAGGTGCCGTGCACGAGGTCGCGTGCCGTGCGCAGCAGGCGCTCCCGGGTGTCTCGTGCCATCAGATGAACCCGCCTTCTTGACCGTCTGGTCAACAGACTAGGTAAACTTGACCGTACGGTCAAGGAAGCGGGTGTGGAGCCCGGTCCAGATTCGCGGTATGGAGGTGCGACATCGCCACCGACTTCGTCAGGTTCTATGAGCAGGCCAGCCGGCACTTCTGCGACCTCGTCGCGCGGATCGGCACCGACCAGTGGAGCGCCCCGACGCCGTGCTCCGAGTGGGACGTGCGCGCGCTGGTCGACCACGTGGTGCGTGGCAACCTCGCGGTGGTCCCGGTGCTCGACGGTATTCACCTGGCCGAACTCGGCAGGCTCGACATCGCACGCCCTGACTTCGACGTGCTGGGCGACGATCCGCCAGCGGCGGTACGCCACTCGGTCGACGTCGCCGTCGAGGCGTTCTCCCGCCCCGGGGTGCTCGATACCGTTGTCCACCATCCGGCCGGCGACATGCGGGGCCGGCGGCTGGCCGGCCTGTGCTTCAACGACAACCTGGTGCACGGCTGGGACCTGGCCCAGGCGATCGGTGCCGACGCGACCCTCGACCCGGTGTTGGTCGAAGCCGCCCATGCCTATCTCGCACCGGTAGCGGGCTCCCTGTCGGCGAGATACTTCGCGGCGGCGCCGGACGTCGGGCCCACCACGGACCGCCAGACCGAGTTGCTCGCCCTGCTGGGCCGGGACGCGTCGGCGTGGAACCGGGCGCGGTAGCCGCCCGACGATACGACGACGCCGGTTCCCGCCGGTAGGACTTGATATGCAAGTGCAGACTTGCCTATTGTGGGGCGGGTGGCGGTCCTCTACCGGGCACTCGCGGACCCGACCCGGCGGCGGATCATGGACGAGCTCGCCCGCAAAGGCGGGATGAGCCTGTTCGAAATTTGCACCCGGCTGCTAACCGAACACGGCACCACCTCCACCCGTCAGGCGATCTCCCAGCACCTGGCAGTCCTGGAGGAAGCCGGGCTCGTCCGCTCCGAACGGGTCGGCCGCACCAAACTCCACTACCTCGACACCCGGCCGCTGCGCTCGATCATCGAGCGGTGGCCACTCAGCGATATGGAGAACCCATGAAAGCCCGCATCTACATCACCAGCGTCTTCGTCGACGACCAGGCCAAGGCGCTCGCCTTCTACACCGACAAACTCGGCTTCGTCCCCAAGACCGACTTCCCGGTCGGAGAGCACCGGTGGCTCACCGTGGTCGGCGCCGACGCCCCGGACGGCGTCGAACTTCTGCTGGAGCCCGACGAGAACCCGGCCGCCCAGGCGTACAAGCAGGCGCTCGCCGAGCAGGGCATCCCGGCGGCCTCGTTCGCCGTGGACGACGTCGCGGAGGCCTACCGGGAGCTGCAGGCCGACGGGGTCACCTTCGTCCAGACCCCCACGCCGATGGGCCCGGTCGTCGGCGCGGTCCTCGACGACACCTGCGGCAACCTCATCCAGCTGGTCAGCCCGGCCTGAGCCCTGACCTCGACGCGGAGCTTCCGGAGTCAGACAGTGGGGCGCTCGGCGAGCCGGGGTAGAGGTCGCGGGATCCGCCATATGGTAAGTGACTTCTCCCGGCCCGACGCCGCCAGCGCCCTCGCCAGTGCCCTCGCCGCGATGAGGTGGCCAGGTTCTGGTTCGGTCCGACCACTACTGAGCCGGTCGACACCGCATCGGCGGGACGTAGATCTCCGGGATCTCATCCATGATCCGCTGTACAGTCTCGGCAACGTCCAATGTTGTCGTGTCGATGCCGATGTAGCGGTAGTCGGCATCGAGAGCCTCGCGGATGGTCCGATCTTCCGGGATCAGATCGACCCGGTCACGCCATCGCTGTGTCGTCCGCTTCGCCCGGGTGAGCCGGCGCTGGTCGCGTACGGCTCGGTCGACCAGCAACTCGACCAGGAACACCGCCGTCTGAGGCGGCAGGAGTTGCCGGAACGCGCGATAGTCGTCGTAGTCGCGCAGGAAGCTGCCGGTGAGGACATTGACATAGCCGGCAGCCCAGAAGTTTGTCACCAGAGCTGCGATGTTGCGTCGGAACAGATCGAAGAACCCGTCGTCCATTGGGCACGGGTTGGTCTGCCCGATGTCCTCGGCGTCGACCCGCGTGCCGTCAGTCGTGCAGGGGAGCAGCGCACGCAGGACCGTCGACTTGCCGGCGCCCTCCTCGCCGGTGACCAGCACGATGTTGTTGACCGCCGTGGCAGCCGGATCCGCTGATCGCTGCCTGTGCACCTCGGTCAGCTGATCGACATCGGCGAGAGTCGCCTGACGTACGTGGGCCGATGCCGGCTGCGGCTCGCCATGATCACTTGACGCTCTGCTGGGCGACACGCCGACATTCTCCCAGCAGAGCATCAAGTGATCATGGCGAGGGCTGGAGCGCTTCATCGATGTGAGGCTGAGATACCTCACGACGCGCTCGTAGCGTGTCTCAGCCTGACATCGACGCGGCACTGCTGCAGTCAGGCCGCGAGCCACTGGCCGATGGTTGAGAAGTCGGCGTCGGTGAGGCCGAGATGCGGGTCGACGCGGTGCAGCAGCGCCTTGCCTGGGTGATGCTCTGCGACCCAGCGCCGGTCCAGGTCGGAGATCTCGTCGTCGAGCCAGACGAAGGCGTGTCCGGCCGCCCAGCTGGTGAGGAACGGCGTCTTCCAGTGCACGCCGCGCGGGGGCTCGTCGTCGGAGTCCGGCCATGCAACGACCGGCAGTTCCGGCAGGCCGAGCAGTGGTGCGACGACCTCGTTCGCCTCGGCCATCCACGTGGTCGCCCAGACCAGTTGACAGTCGAGCGCCAGCAGCCGGCGGCCGTCCTCCGGATCGACCCGCTCCAGCAGCGGATTGCCGATGGCGTCAAGATGAGCCGCACGGTGGGGCGAAGGTGACCGGCTGGTCGCGCGAGCGGCGAGGGGAATCAGCACTCCGTCGACGTCGAGGAAGACGTACGGGCGGTCGGCGGGCACGGTGTCGGTCGTCGGAGGGGTAGGCCGGTCGGGTCAGCGGCCGGACACTGTGGTGAGGAAAGCCGTCCATGCGTCGGTGGGGAAGATGAGCGTCGGGCCGTGCGGGTCCTTGGAGTCGCGTACGCCGATCGAACCGCCGGCCAGCGTGGCCACCTCGATGCAGTTCGAGCCGCTGGCGCTGCTGCGGCTGCTTTTGCGCCAGTGAGCGCGGGACATGTCTGGCGTAGTCATGCCAAGTCCATCGGAGGCGGTTGCGCGCAAGCCGATCAGCCCTTCGCGGACTCGTGGTCCTTGAGGCCGGACAGGAAGTTGGTGAAGGCCGCAGGGCTGAAGATCAGGGCTGGACCGGTGGCGTCCTTGCTGTCCCGTACGCCTACGGCGATGTCAAGATCGGCCACCTCCACGCAGTCGCCGCTTCCGTCGCCGCTGGACCGGCTGCTCTTTCGCCAGTTTGCCTTGGAAAGGTCCATTGCTGTCACCCCTACTCGATGCTGTCCCGTGCGCGAGCGATCAACTCTCGTGACTCCTCGACACCGGCTGCCGTCGCCCGCAGGTAGTCGAACGCCAGGCTATACCGCCTGACGTCACTCTCGCCTTCCACGTCCAGGTCACCCGTGAGCGTCTCGACGAAGACGACCGAGGGGTGCTCAGGGAAATCCATGATCGTGAAGGCGCCGTTGAGGCCCGCGTGCCAGACTGCCTGCTGCTTGAGGACCTGGATGGTCACGCTGCTGGGCGGTGTCAGTAGACGGTCGAGCTGAGCCTTGAAGATCTTCGGTCCACCGATAGGCCGGTGCAGCAGGGACTCGTCCAGGATGGCCCACTGCTTCAGCGCGTCCTCGGTGAGCCGGTGCTGGCGGGCCAGCCTTGCCTCGACGTGCTTGTCGATGTCGTGTGGCGTCCGGTCTCGTCCTGCTGGCTCGCCGGTGAAGGTCGCCCTTGCGTAATCCTCTGTCTGTAGTAGGCCGTTGAACGTGCCCCATGACCAGGTGCGGAGCCCAGACGCCTCGGCCTCGAAGGCGATGTAGGTGCTGGCCGGTACACGCTGCACCTGACGTTCGCCGCCGTCGACTTCGACGAAGCGCGGGAGCAGGCCGTCGCGTACGCCGAAGGGCTCGCCATCCTGTGCCCGGAGTTGGGTGAGTACGCGCCGCTGCTGTCCCGGGCGGAGGCGTGGAACTTCAATGAGCCGTTGTTCTGCGGGGTACGCGGTCCGGACGATGAGGTGTGCGCGGAGGTCCGTCACCACCCGGGGTTCCACCGGGCGGCCGGGCTGGGCGGGTTGTGCGACGGCGACGGCGACAGCGACGCCAACGCCAATGGTGCCGGCGACGCTGACGGCACACTGACCTGACCGGCACCCCGGTCACGCCGCCGTACCCGAGGGTCGCGCCGTGCCGGCACTGCTGCCGGCCGGTGTTGCGCGACAACGACGGCGTCTGGATTCACGCCGACCTGTCGTACGTCTGCCGCGACCGCTGGGGTGGGATCACCGCCACCACCACCGCCGCACCCGAACCGCCCGCCTGGTACACCGAAAAGCACCAACCCCAGGTGATCCCCTGAGGGGCTACTGGTAGGGGTCGCGGCCCGGCCCGCGTACAGCTGCGGTCGCCGCTTGGGCGATCTCGGCCGCCGCCCCGGCGGGCAGATAGACCCGGGAGGTCGCGTTGCCGCGAGGCGTCAGCAGGCCGGCGCGGGTCAGCGCCTGCACGTCGCGGATGGCCTGATCGCGGCTGAGACCTTCGTCCTGTTGATACGTGGTCCGCCGCAGCTCGCCGGCGGCGGCGGCGTAGAGCGCCGAGACGACCCGTCCGGGCAGGCCCTGCTGCTCGGTGAGGCGTTCCAGATCCATCCACAGTCGAACTGTCCACTCGTAGCGTCGTTTCACCCGCTGCGCCTGCCGATGATGCGCCGCCAGCACGAAGCGCAGCCAGGGGTGGGCGTCGCGATCAGGTTGGAAGCTGCCGTCCTGGGCGGACCGCAGTGCCTCGTAGTACTGGACTGTGTTGATCTGCTCGCCCAGCCACTCCTCGATCGAGGAGAACTCGGCGGCGAGTTCGTCGGTGCGGGCCAGCACCAGAGTGTGCAGGGCGCGGGCGGTCCGGCCGTTGCCGTCGCGCCAGGGGTGGATGCCGACGAGGTTCAGGTGTGCCATCGCCGCTCGCGCGTACGCCGGCGCGTCGAGGTCGCCGTGGCGGAGCCAGTCGACCAGTTCGCCCATCAGCCCGGGGACCCGCTCCGCGTCCGGGCCGGTGTACACGGGCTCCAGCGGATCGGCACTGGTCACGAAGATCCCGCCGGTCCGGTAACGGCCAGGCCACTTCGCCGGCTGATACTTGGTGATCATGAAATGCAAGGTCGAGAGCAGCGTCTGCGAGTACTCGAAGAAGTCCAACTCAGGCGTCTGCTGCACGTACGTCATCGCGTCGCGGTAGCCGACGACCGCCTGGCGGACCTCGTCGCTGGTCTCCGCCGACATGGGTGCCTGCTCGACGAGCGCTCGGGCGTCCGAACCGCTGATCGTGATGTGCTCGATGGTGTTCGAGCCCTGGATTGCGGCGGCGAACAGGCTCCGCCGCAGTTGGCCCGCCCAGCGCGGGGTGGACCGTAGCTGCAGCCGCAGGTCGGCGCGCATCTGGTCCAACTCGCGCAGGACCCGCAGGTCGGCGGCGTCGAGCCGGGGCATCGCGTAGATGCATGCCACCATGCTACAAGAGTAGTAGCATGTGCGATGGTCAGGGTAGCCAGCCGGGGCGGACCAGGCCGGCCTCGTACGCGAACACGACCAGCTGGGCGCGGTCCCGGGCACCGAGCTTCACCATCGCCCGCGACACGTGGGTCTTCGCCGTCGCCGGGCTGACCACCAGCCGGGCGGCGATCTCGTCGTTGGACAGCCCGGTGCCGACCAACGCCACCACCTCCCGTTCCCGGTCGGTCAGCTCGGCCAACCGTCGAGGTGCTGCCGGAGCGGCGGTACGGGCGGCGAACTGCTCGATCACCCGCCGGGTCACGCTCGGCGACAGCAGACCGTCCCCGGCGGCCACCACCCGTACCCCCTGGATCAGCTCGGCCGGCTGCGTGTTCTTCACCAGGAACCCGGCCGCCCCGGCGCGCAGCGCCTCGCCGACGTACTCGTCCAGCTCGAACGTGGTCAGCACGACGATCCGTACCTCGGACAGTCGCGGGTCGGCGGCGATCTGCCGGGTCGCGGTCAGCCCGTCCACCCCGGGCATCCGGATGTCCATCAGGACCACGTCCGGCCGGGTCTGCCCGGCCAGCCGGACCGCCTGCGCGCCGTCGCCGGCCTCACCGACGACCTCGATGTCTCCCTCGGCAGCCAGCAGCGCCCGGAATCCGGCCCGGACCAGCACCTGATCGTCAACGAGCAGCACCCGAATCACGCCGACGTCTCCTCAGCCTGCGAGTCGGTGGGCAGCGGCAGGCGGGCCCGTACCCGCCAACCGCCGCTGCCGTCCGGCGCGGGACCGGCGGTCACCTCGCCGCCCAGCGCGGCGGCCCGCTCCCGCATCCCGGTGATCCCGTTGCCGGCCGGGGCAGCAGCCGCCGCAGCACCCGGGGCCGCAGCGCCCGGCCTCGGCGCACCGGCGCCGTCGTCGTCAATCTGGAGCATCAGCGCATCCTGCCGGTAGCCGATGGTGACCGTGGCGGCGGCACCCGAGCCGGCGTGCCGCCGCACATTGGTCAACGCCTCCTGCACGATCCGGTACGCAGCCCGGTCCACGGGAGCCGGCAACGGCCGGGCCGTACCGTCGATCACCGTTCGGGTCGCCACCGCCGCGTCGTCGGTCAGCTCGCCGAGCCGGTCCAGCCCTGGTGCCGGGGCGCGCGGCGCGGCCTCGCCGCTCGGGTAGAGCGTGTCGAGCACCGCCCGGACCTCACGCAACGCCTCCGCGCTGGACTGCGCGATCGCTTCCAACGCCGCACGGGCCTGTTCCGGGTCGCGGTCCATCAGGTGCAGACCGACCCCGGCCCGTACGTTGATCAGCGACAGATGATGACCGAGTACGTCGTGCAGTTCGGCGGCGATCCGCAGCCGCTGCTCGGTGGCCCGGCGGCGCTGCCGCTCCTCGGAGAGCCGGCGCTGCTCCGCCACGCCCTCACGGACCCGGGCGGCGACCAGGGTGCCGATCTCGGTGACCAGCCCGGCGGCGACGACCATCGCCAACGCGAGCAACGCCTGCCGCAGGGTCGCGCCGGTGACCAGCACCCAGATGCCGTACGCCGCCATCGCCGTCGCGCCGACCAGCCGGCGGTGGCCGGCAGCCCGCGCCGCCGACGCGGCGATCAGCGGTGCCAGCAGGGTCACCCCGGCCGGCTGGTCCAGCAGGTGGTACGCCAGGGTCGCGACGACCACGATCAGGAAGTTGCGCCGAGGGGACCGGTGCCGGTCGGCCAGCGCCAGCCCGCTGAACACCAGCAGCACGTACCCGGTGATCCCGACGCTGCCCGACTGCCAGCTCGCGGCGATCGCGGTGCCGACCGGCTGCCCGATCGCGGTCAGCACCGCCAGTCCGGGCCCGCGTCGCGACTCCGTCGGACCGTCGCCCGGCGCTGCTGGTTGCCCGTGCGGCGCGGCCGGGCCAGCGTCGGTGTCGGGGTGCGGCCGGGTCATGCCCGCACTGTAGGCCGGCCGGCGTCGACCGCGGCAGCCCCGACGGAGGCAGCCCGGCGTACGCCCGGGGGAGTAGGCCGCTACCGCGCTACCGCGCCGGGCGCAGCCGGGATGCCGCCGACGCGCCGACGCGCCACCCCGGCCTTCGCCGACAAGCTGTGGGTCCCAGCGGATCCAGTGAGGAGAATCAGCGATGAAAGCGATGGTCCAGCACCGGTACGGCGCACCCGACGTCCTGCGGTTGCGCGACGTCGACCCCCCGACCCCCGGCGACGACCAGGTGCTGATCCGGGTGCACGCCAGCTCGGTCAACGCGTACGACTGGCACATCATGCGCGGCGACCCGTACATCGCCCGGCTGTCGTTCGGGCTGCGGCGGCCCCGCGCGGCCGTGCGCGGCCAGGACTTCGCCGGCCGGGTCGAGGCGGTCGGCGCGGCGGTGACCCGGTTCGGCCCCGGTGACGAGGTGTACGGCGAGGCCGGTCCCGCCGGCGGCGCGTTCGCCGAGTACCTGTGCCTGGCCGAGAACCTGGTCGAGGCGAAGCCGGCGAACCTGAGCTTCGCGCAGGCGGCGGCGGTCCCGCTGGCCGCCACCACCGCCCTGGTCTGCCTGCGGGACGCCGCCGACCTGCGGGCCGGGCAGCACATCCTGATCAACGGGGCGTCCGGCGGGGTCGGCACCTTCGCGGTGCAACTGGCCAAGGTGTACGGCGCGCAGGTGACCGCGGTGTGCCGGACCCGCAACGTCGCCCTGGTCCGGTCGCTCGGCGCCGATCACGTCGTCGACTACACCCGGGAGGACTTCACCCGTACCGACGCCGTGCGGGCCGGCCGCCGCTACGACGTGCTGCTGGACCTGGTCGGCAACCGGTCGTTGGGCGACTTCCGACGGGTGCTGACCCGTGACGGGACGCTGCTGCTGTCCGGCGGCGGCGTGTCCACCGGCGGCAGTGTCTTCGGGCCGCTGGGTCTGCTGCTGCGCGGGCCGCTGGTGGGGCGGTTCGTCAAGCAGCAGATCGTCGCGCCGTCGGCGACGGCGGGTCGTGGGCACCTGACGGTGCTGCGGGAGCTGGTCGAGGCGGGCAAGTTGACCCCGGTCGTCGACCGGACGTTCCGGTTGAGCGAGGTGCCGGACGCCATCCGGTACGTCGAGACCGAACACGCCCGCGCCAAGGTCGTCGTCACCATGTGATCGCCCGTCGGGAAGTGGAGCGGACGGCGGCGATCGACGGTCCGACATATCCTCGGTGGATGGTGACGGGGGGGTGGCGTGTGACGACGAGTCGGATAGGTGAGCTGCTGGCCGAGGCCGAGCAGGCCGGGCAGCTGGGCGGACTGCACGCGGTCGTGGTGGTGAAAGGCGGCCGGACCCTGCTGGAGCACTACGGGGCGGGCGAGGACTTCGCCTGGGGTGATTCGCTGGGCGTCGTCGAGTTCGGCCCGACGACGCTGCACGACCTGCGCTCGGTCACCAAGAGCGTTACCGTGCTGCTGTACGGTATCGCCCTCGGCGACGGGCTCGTCCCAGGCCCGACGGAACCGCTGCTACGGCGGTTTCCCGCGTACTCCGACCTGGCAGCTGACCTGGACCGGGCCGGGCTGACCGTCGCGCACGCGCTGACCATGTCACTGGGGCTGGACTGGCGTGAGGATCTGCCGTACGACAATCTGGACAACGGTGAGATCGCCATGGAGCTGGCCCCGGACCGCTACCGGTACGTCCTGGAGCGGCCGATCGTGGAGCCACCCGGCGAGCGCTGGTCCTACTGCGGCGGTGCGACCGCGCTGCTCGGCAAGCTGATCGCCGACGGCACCGGGCAGGCGTTGGAGGCGTACGGCTGGGCGAAGCTCTTCGCGCCGCTCGGCGTCGAGCAGTTCCACTGGATGGCCGGCGACGACGGGGTGGCCTCGCCCGCGTCTGGGCTGCGGCTCACCCCGCGTGACCTGGCCCGCATCGGCGAGCTGGTGTTGGCCGGCGGGGCCTGGGGTGGCCGTCAGTTGGTGCCGGCCAGCTGGATCAGCGAGATGCTTGAGCCGCGTCTGCCGACCGGGTGGAGCGCCGAGTACGGCTACCACTGGTATCTGCAGACCGTCGCCGGCCACCGGACGGCGTCGGCGATGGGCAACGGCGGCCAGCGCCTGATCGTCCTGCCCGACCTGGAGCTCGTCGTCGTCGTGACCGCCGGTAACTACGACGACCCCGAGCAGTGGCGCACCCCGGCCGCGGTGCTGGAGCAGGTCATCCTGCCCGCGCTCGACGTCACCTAGCCACCCGGCACGAGCCGAACATCAGGTACCTGTCGGCGGGAAGATGAGGTATCTGGTGTTCGGCTCGTCACGGCTGGGCGCGACGGCTGGTGCGGCGTTCGTCGATCGCCTGTCGGACATCCTGTGCGACTTGCCCGCTTCTGCGCAGTACGTGGTCCGCGGTGAAGCGCAACACCAGCCAGCCGGCGGCCCGCAGCGCGTTGTAGCGGTGCACGTCCCGGCGGAAAGTGGCCCTACCCCGGTGATGGTCGCCCTCATATTCGAGGGCGATCCGCCACTGCGGGTAGGCGAGGTCGACGCGGCCGATAAAGCGCCCCTGCGGATCCGCGACCTTGTGCTGTGGCACCGGTCGGGGCAGGCCGGCGTCGTGCAGCA
The DNA here is from genome assembly GCF_048060215.1 of Micromonospora sp. LOL_021. Lineage (NCBI taxonomy): Bacteria > Bacillati > Actinomycetota > Actinomycetes > Micromonosporales > Micromonosporaceae > Micromonospora > Micromonospora sp. LOL_021. Next base: position 12,055 of record NZ_JBHMIN010000029.1, read on the forward strand.
GCGCGTCGACGGCAGCGACCGCGTCCGGGCGCGGCAACGTACGCCCCAGGTCGAAGGCGGTGCGGACCTCCGTGGTCATCGGCACCGCACTGAGCAGAACGGTGTCATCGACGGCCAGCGTCGAGTTGGTGACGGCGATGCGTGGGTGCCGCCGGATCCGACCGGTCCGGGGCAGTACGACATGGACCGGGCTGCGCCGGGGGAGTAGGTCGACTCCCCAGAGGTACGCGGCACTGAGCCCGCAGACCGCCGCGCCGGCCGGCAGTTTCAGCGCCACCGCGTTGCACCACATCCGATGGTCGTCGGGGTCGAAGGCCGCAGCGTGCACATAGACGTCGGGCAGCAGCCGACACCACGCCGGCCCGGCCAGCATCCGTTTGCTGAGCAGGCCGGCGGCGACGGCGTGGCTACCGGAGAACGGGAGAAAACTCAGCTGGTTCGGGACACTGGCGGCGCGGGACACCGGCGTAGCCTGCCCGGCGGCCGGCCACTGCCGCTGCCCTGACCGGCCGGACGGTCACCCATCCGACACGTTGCGTCTGCCGTCCGCGTACCTTGCCCGGCAACCACCCGTGGCGGGTTCAGTTGCCCTTCGGGTGCCAGACGGTCTTGGTCTCCAGGAACGTGGTCATCCGCCGGGTACCCGGGTCGGCGGACCAGTCGACCGACCCGACAGCCGGGCGCAGCACCCGCTTGAGGTTGCCGGCGGCGGCCTGCTCCAACTCGACGGCCAACTGCGGGTCGGCCACCCCGGTCAGGTCCATCGCATCGACGTCCAGATGCGACGCCAGCCACGGCGCGGTCTCGGCGAGCGCACCGGTCAACACGTTGACCACCCCGCCGGGCAGATCGCTGGTGGCCAGCACCTCGGCCAGGGTGACCGCCGCCAACGGGCGGGTCGGCGAGGCCAACACCACCGCCGTGTTGCCACTGACGATCACCGGGGCGACGACGCTGACCAGGCCGAGCAGCGACGGCTCGGCCGGCGCGACGACCCCGACCACGCCGGTCGGCTCCGGCGTCGACAGATTGAAGTACGGGCCGGCGACCGGGTTGACGCCGCCGTACACCTGGGGGAGCTTGTCGGACCAGCCGGCGTACCAGACCCAGCGGTCGATCGCCGCGTCGACCTCGCCGGCCGGCTCGCCGAGCGCGACGAACTGCTCGCGCCTTCCTTCCAGCATCTCGGCGACCCGGTAGAGAATCTGACCCCGGTTGTACGCGGTCGCGCCCGACCAGCCTTTCACCGCCGCCCGGGCCGCGACGACGGCGTCGCGGAGGTCCTTGCGGGAGGCGAGCGCCACGTTGGAGTCCTGCACCTGGTACGTCCGTCCCGACTCGCTGCGCGGAAACTTCCCGCCGATGAACAGCTTGTACGTCTTGCGCACGGCGACCCGCGCCGGCCTGGCGGCGGCCACGGCAGCACTGTCAGACATCGAGGTACGCCTCCAGTCCGTGCCGGCCGCCCTCGCGGCCGTAGCCCGACTCCTGGTAGCCGCCGAACGGCGACGTCGGGTCGAACTTGTTGAACGTGTTCGCCCACACCACCCCGGCGCGCAGCCGGTCGGCGGCCCACAGGATTCGGGAACCCTTCTCCGACCAGATGCCGGCGGACAGCCCGTACGGCGTGTTGTTGGCCTTGGCGATGGCCTCGTCCGGGGTGCGGAAGGTCAGCACGGACAGCACCGGGCCGAAGATCTCCTCGCGGGCGATCCGGTGCGCCTGGCTGACCCCGGTGAACAGGGTCGGCGCGAACCAGAAGCCCTGCTGCGGCAGGTCACACGGCGGCGACCAGGCCTGCGCGCCCTCGTCGGTGCCGGCGGCGGCCAGGGTACGGATCCGGTCCAGCTGGGCGGCCGAGTTGATCGCCCCGACGTCGGTGTTCTTGTCCAGCGGGTCACCGACGCGCAGCCGGGCCATCCGCCGCTTCAACGACTCCAGCAGCGGCTCGGCGATCGACTCCTGGACCAGCAGCCGGGACCCGGCGCAGCAGACGTGGCCCTGGTTGAAGAAGATGCCGTTGACGATACCTTCGACGGCCTGGTCGATCGGGGCGTCGTCGAAGACGATGTTGGCGGCCTTGCCGCCCAGCTCCAGGGTGAGTTTCTTGCCGGTGCCGGCGACCGTACGGGCGATCTGCCGACCGACGTCGGTGGAACCGGTGAAGGCGACCTTGTCGACGTCGGGGTGGCCGACCACGGCCTGCCCGGTGGCACCGGCCCCGGTGACGATGTTGACCACGCCGGCCGGCAGGTCGGCCTGCTGGCAGATCTCGGCGAACAGCAGCGCGGTCAGCGGGGTCGTCTCGGCCGGTTTGAGCACCACCGTGTTGCCGGCCGCCAGCGCCGGGGCGATCTTCCAGGCCAGCATCAGCAGCGGGAAGTTCCACGGGATGACCTGCCCGGCGACGCCGAGCGGGCGCGGGTCCGGGCCGAATCCGGCGTACGGCAGCTTGTCGGCCCAGCCGGCGTAGTAGAAGAAGTGCGCCGACGCCAGCGGCAGGTCGACGTCGCGGGACTCGCGGATCGGTTTGCCGTTGTCGAGCGATTCGAGTACGGCCAGCTCGCGACTGCGTTCGGCGAGCGCTCGGGCGATCCGGAACAGGTACTTGGCCCGGTCCCGGCCGGGCATCGGACCCCAGACCCGCTGGTACGCGGCCCGCGCGGCGGCCACCGCCAGGTCCACGTCGCCGGGGCCGGCCTCGGCGACCTCGGCGAGCACCTCCTCGGTGGCCGGGTTGACGGTCTTGCGCGCGCCGCCGTCGGTCGGGTCGACGAACTCGCCGTCGATGAACAGACCGTACGAGTCGCGGATGGTGACGACCGAACGGGACTCGGGCGCCGGTGCGTAGTCGAACACGCTGATCAGTCCAGGGTGACGTAGTCGGGACCGGAGTAGACCCCGGTGGTGAGCTTCGACCGCTGCATCAGCAGGTCGTTGAGCAGAGTGGAAGCGCCGAACCGGAACAGGTCGGGGGTGAGCCACTCGTCGCCGGCGGTCTCGTTGACCAGCACCAGATACTTGATTGCGTCCTTGGTGGTACGGATGCCGCCGGCCGGTTTGACGCCGATCCGCCGCCCAGTGGCGGCGTGGAAGTCCCGGACCGCCTCCAGCATGATCAACGTGACGGGCAGCGTCGCCGCGACCGGTACCTTGCCGGTGGAGGTCTTGATGAAATCACCGCCGGCCAGCATCGCCAGCCAGGAGGCGCGGCGCACGTTGTCGTAGGTGGCCAGCTCCCCGGTCTCCAGGATGACCTTGAGGTGGGCGTCGCCGCAGGCCTGCTTGACCGCGACGATCTCGGCGTACACCTGCTCGTAGCGGCCGGCGAGGAACGCCCCCCGGTTGATCACCATGTCGATCTCGTCCGCGCCGGCGGCGACCGCCGCCCGGGTGTCGGCCAGCTTCACCTCCAGCGGCGCCTGCCCGGACGGGAAGGCGGTGGCCACGCTGGCCAGGTGCACGCCGGAGCCGGTGAGCGCCTCGGCGGCGGTCGGCACCATCGACGGGTAGACACAGACAGCTGCGACCGGTGGGCAATCGGGGTCGGCCGGGTCGGGGCGACGGGCCTTGGCGCACAACGCGCGTACCTTGCCGGGGGTGTCGGCGCCCTCCAGAGTGGTCAGGTCGACCATCCGGACGGCCAGGTCGATCGCCCACGCCTTGGCGGTCGTCTTGATCGACCGGGTGCCGAGCGTCGCGGCCCGCTGCCGCGCGCCGACCTCGTCGACGCCGGGCAGCCCGTGCAGGAAGCTACGCAGGGTGGCTGCGGAGCGCCCCACCTCGGCCAGATCGTGGCGCGCGGGTGCCGGGGTGCTCACCGCTGTCATGCCCGCGAGTCCTGTCATGTCCGCGAGTCTACGTCGCCAGCGAGTTCACGATCTTGGCCGTCGTCCGATCGGACGAGCAGACTTAACGGCGCTGTTGGCCTACCGTTACATCATGTTGGCCCCGGTGACCCACCGTCCCTGACGTGCGAGCAGTGCACTTCACCGACACGTACCTGCCCCGCCGCGACGGGGTGGTCACCTCGCTGCGGACTCTCGCGGCGGCGTCGGCCGCCGCCGGGCATCCCGGCCTGATCGTGGTGCCCCGGCATCCGGACCAGCCGGCCGAGGCGGACGTGCTGCGGCTACGCGCGCTGCCCTGCGGAGTCGCCGACCTGCGGTTGTCGCCGTGGCTGCTGCGCGGCGCCGCCGCCACCGGCACCATCGCCGAGATCGCCGCCCACGCCCCGGACGTGGTGCACGTGCACACCCCCGGACCGGTCGGGCTGCTCGGCGTCCTCACCGCCCGCCGGCTCGGTCTGCCGCTGGTCCAGACCTACCACACCGACCTGCACGCGTACGCCGACGCGTACCGGGTGCCGGCCCGCGCGCTCAGCGCCGGGGTCCGGCTGTACGCCCGCCGGCTCGGCGTACCCCGCCCGGCGGCGGCGCCGTCCGGCCACGCCCGCGACCACCGGCCGATGGCCAGCGGCGCGGTCGCCCGCCGCCGCGCCGCCATGGACGCCACCAACACCCTGCTGCTCGGCGGCGCCGACGCGGTGGTGGTGCCGACCCGGGCGGTGCTGGACCGGATCCACCTACCGGTGCCCGCCGACCGGGTGCACCTGGTGCCGACCGGAGTCGCGGCCCGCCGCACTACCGCCGACGAGATCAACGCCTTCCGGTACGGCCACGGCATCACGCCCAGCGACCGGGTGGTCCTCTACGTGGGTCGGATCAACCGGGAGAAGGGCATCGACCTGCTGATCGCCGCGTTCGAGCGGGTGCTGGCCGGCTGCCCGGCCGCCCGGCTGGTGCTGGTCGGTGCCCTGTACGAGCCGCGCTGGCTGGCCGGGCTGCTGCGGACCATCGACCCTCGGGTGGCAGCCCGGATCACCCTCACCGGCCAGCAGGGCCCGGACGTGGTGGCTGCGGCGTACGGGGCCGCCGAGGTGTTCGCGTTCGCCTCGCAGACCGACACCCAGGCGCTGGTCCTGCAGGAAGCCGGCCTGGCCGGGGTGCCGGTGGTGCTGGTCGACCGGGCGTTGCACGCGCACGGTGCGCTCGCCGGCGCCGCGCTGCGCACCGAGCCGCAGCCGGGTGCGCTGGCCGGCGGGGTGCTGCGGCTGCTGCTCGACCCGGACACGGCCCGCCGGCAGGCGGCCACGGCGGCGGCCCGCTGTGCCGAACACACGCCGGCCCGTTACGCCGAGGCGATCCGTGAGGTGTATGCGTCGGCCGCCGGGCTGGCGAGTAGGTTCAACGACCGTGGACGTACTCGTAGTTGACCATCCCCTCGCCCAGTCCCGGCTGACCGCGATGCGCGACGCCCGGACCGACTCGGCGGCGTTCCGCGCCGCGCTGCACGAACTCACCACCATGCTGGTGTACGAGGCGGCCCGATCCTTCCCGGTGGAGTCGTTCCCGGTGACCACCCCGGTGGCGCCGACCGACGGGACCCGGCTGGCCAACCCGCCGCTGCTGGTGCCGGTGCTGCGCGCCGGGCTCGGGATGGCCGACTCGGCGTTGGCGCTGCTGCCGGAGTCGTCGATGGGCTTCGTCGGGCTGGCCCGTGACGAGGAGACCTACGAGCCCCGGGCCTACCTGGAGTCGCTGCCGGTCGACCTGGCCGGCATCCCGGTGCTGGTGCTGGACCCGATGCTGGCCACCGGCGGCTCGCTGGAGCACTGCTGCCGGCTGCTCGCCGACCGGGGTGCCACCGAGATCACCGTCCTGTGCGTGCTCGCCGCGCCGGCCGGAATCGACCGGCTGGACCGCTCCGGCCTGCCGTTGCGGCTGGTGACCGCGTCGATCGACGAACGGCTCAACGAGAAGATGTTCATCGTGCCGGGGCTCGGTGACGCCGGTGACCGCCAGTTCGGCGGGATGCCGCGCTTTTGAGCGGCTTGACCAGTTCGGCTCAGCCGGCGGCGGTCCAGCTCCAGCTGGTCGCCACGCCGTCGACGAACGGCATCACGCCGTGGAAGACGGTCGGCTGCTCGGCGAAGACCAGCGGCAGGAAGTGCCGGTCGCTGGGCCACATCGGCACCCGGCCGGCGAGGACGTCGGCCAGGTCGGTCCAGACCAGGGTGCCTTCCGGGCAGTCCGGCCGGGGCTCGCCGGACCAGGTCGGCACCCGGAACAGGAATCCGAACCAGTTCTCGCTGTGCCGGCCGAAGCCCGGCCAGGAGATGGTCCCGGCCAGCTCGACCCGCCCGCACTCCAACCCGGACTCCTCCCGGATCTCCCGGCGCATGCCGGCGATGACGTCCTCACCCGGCTCCAGCTTGCCGCCCAGGCCGTTGTAGTAGCCGTAGTGGATGTCGTCCGGCCGGGTGTCGCGGCGCAGCATCAACACCTGACGTCCGTCAGGGGAGAGTACGTAGCCGAGGGTCGCGATGATCGCCTGCACCTGGTCACCATAGGTACCCGGTCGCCGGTCAGCCGCAGCGGTGTCCCACCAGCACCTCGGTGGCCGGGACCTGGTCGGCCGCCGACAGCGGGTCCGGCTGCGCGGGATACCCGGTGTCGCGGTGGCGGGTCTGCTGCGGCGCGGCGGCCAGCCGTAGCTGCGGGCCGACCGGGAACCGACCGACCGGCGGGCGCAGCAGGCGCTGCGCCAGCTCGGTCGCGGTGAACGGGGCGCGGGCCGCCGCGGTCTCCGGATCGACCTCGTACGGTGACGGGGTCGGGAAGTAGCGGTTGAGGAACTCGACCCGCAGCCGGCGGGCGACGGAGTCGACCGCGTCGGTGAGCCCGGTGTCCAGCCCGAACGCGTCGGCGTCGCGGCGGTCGAGCAGCCGGTGTAGTCGCAGCGCGGCGTCGGGGGCGGCCGGGTCGACGCGGTGCCGACGCAGCGACCCGGGCACCGCAGTGCCCCGCAGGTACGACCAGTGCTGGTGCAGCGAGCGGATCAGCGACACGTCGTCCGGATGCCGGATCTGGTGACCGCGAATCCGGGCGACCAGCTCGGGACTGCTGGCGCAGATCTCGGCCAGTGTGGAGCGGCGCACCGGCAACGGTACGCCGACCGGGGTGCCCGGGTCGACGAGGCGGTCGAACTGGTCGGCGAAGACGCGCCGTGCGGCGGCCGCCGCCGGGGTGTCTCCCTGGACGGCCGGCTGGCCGGCGCCCCGGGCCGGCCCGGGTGGCGGGCTGAGCAGCACCTTCGGGATCCCGTTGGCTTCGAAGAACGTGGTCCGGTCGACGGGCCGGCCGAGAAAGACGTTGCCGGGCAAATAGAGGAACCGTTCAGCCAGGCCGTCGATCTCGTGCACCGCGGATTCGACGGCGTACGGGTTGAAGGTGGGCAGCACGGTGTGGCCACCGAGCAGGTCGCGATGGTCGACCACGGTCAACCGTGCATTGTCCACGTCGAGCCAGCCCGGCACCTGGTCTGCGGTGATCAGGAAGATCCGCCGGATCCAGGGCGCGTGCAGGTGCACCGAGCGGAGCAGGTGGCGCAGCTCCTCGGTGCCGTCCCAGCCGACCCATTCGTCGCTGGCGTAGCCCGCCGGGCCGGCACCGCCGGTGCGGCGGCGGTGCCGGTCGGCGCGTCGCGTCGGTGGCACCGGCCCGGCGGTGCGGGCCATGGCCCGCTGCCGGCGGGACCGCCACCGCGGGTCGGTCGGGTCGGTCCAGCAGCAGACCAGGTCGACCGGGAAGTCGGGCCAGGTTGCCGGCCGACGGGTGAACGGGGTACGGGTCACGTGCCGGGCGATCCGGTCCTCCGGCGCGAAGCAGCAGGCCTCGGCCTCGGTCAGCCGTACCGGGGCCGACCGGGCCGGGACCTCGGCGGTGACGTCGTTGCTGCGGGGCGCGTGCAGCCGGTCACCGTCGACGGTCCAGAACTCGATCTCGCAAGCGGCCTGCCCGCCGTACGTGAGCTGACCGTCGACGCTGGTCACCGCCTGGAAGATCCGGATCACCGGGGCCCGGCGCAGCCGCCAGCCGGGCCGGGCCGGCAGCCGCCGGTGCCGGTGTCCGGCGCGCGCCACGGCCAGGCCACCGACGCGGCCGAGGGCCCGCAGCGCGGCGGTACGCTCGCCGGCCGGCACCCCGACCCGGCTGCGGAGCCCGGACGCGGCCGGGATGACGAAGTGGTCCACCCCGGCCCGGGCCAGCGCGTCGGTGACGAGGTGCAGGTTGCGCCGGTGGGCGTTGAGCGGGCTGATCGTGTCGTCGACGACGGCCAGGATGGGGCGTCCGTCCAGTACGGACCATCGCCGGGGGAGACCGGCGGCGGTCGGTCGGGCCGGCCGCAGACGTCGGGCCAGCCAGCATCGGGCGACCTGGCCGGGCCGACGGGCCAACCGGAACAGGGTGGTCCGCCGGTGGAAGGGGAGCAGCGCGTACCGCCGGTGCGTCGCGGCGGTCAGGTGGGCGAAGCAGCGGCTAGCCAGCATAACCAGCTAAACGAGTAGCAATATGAATTGGTCGCGCCTAAGGGGTCAAACGGACATTATTTGATGTTCAGGGCGGCCGATGTCTCCGTCCGCAGCCCTGCCAACGCCCGGTCGGCCCGTTCGCGGGCCGCGGTCGGGTCGCCGCCCGGCACCGGCTGGACCACCTCCAGGTACGCCTTCAGCTTCGGCTCCGTCCCGGAAGGACGGACCACGACCCGGGCGGTACCGGTACGGAGGATCACCACGTCGGCGTCGGGCAGCAGATCCTGCGTCGCGGTGACCGGCTCGCCGAGTAGCGTAGTCGGCAGGTTCGCCCGCAGGTACGCCATCGCCGCGGCGATCTCACTCAGCTCGTCGACCCGCACCGCGAGCTGGTCGGTCTGGTACACCCCGAACTCGGTGGCCAGTTCGTCGAGCCGGTCGGCCAGGCCCCGACCGGCCGCCTTGAGCTCGGCGGCCAGCTCGGCGAGCAGCAGCGCGGCGGTGATGCCGTCCTTGTCGCGTACCTGGTCGGGCGCCACGCAGTAGCCGAGCGCCTCCTCGTAGCCGTAGACCAGCGGCACTTCGGCCGTGTCCGCGAGGTCGCTGCCAGCCCGGACGATCCACTTGAAGCCGGTGAGGGTCTCGGCGTACGGCTCGCCGCGTGCCGCGCACAGCGCGCCGAGCAGCGACGACGAGACGATGGTGGTGGCGTAGCGGCCGTGCCGGCCCCGCCGGATCAGGTGATCGGCGAGCAGCACCCCCAGCTCGTCGCCGCGCAGCATCCGCCAGCCGCCGCCGTGCGGCACCGCGACCGCGCACCGGTCGGCGTCCGGGTCGTTGGCGATCGCCAGGTCGGCTCCGTGTGCCCGGGCCAGCGCGACGACCCGGTCCATCGCGCCTGGCTCCTCCGGGTTGGGAAACGCCACGGTCGGGAACTGCGGATCCGGCTCGGCCTGCTCGGCGACGACCAGCGGTGCCGGGAATCCGGCACCGACGAACGCCTCCCGCAGCACCGCGCCGCCGACGCCGTGCAGCGGCGTGTACGCCACGGTCAGCGCCCGGGGGGTCGCCGGGTCCACCACCGTCACGGCACTCCGCAGGTAGCCGGCGACGATCTCGTCGTCCAGCGTCTTGCCGGGGCCGCCGAGCGGCACGTCGACCAGCTTTCCGACCGCCCGGATCGCCGCCTCGATCTGCTGGTCGGCCGGCGGCGCGATCTGCGCGCCGGCACCGGCCGGTCCGCCGAGCTGGGCACCGAGGTAGACCTTGTAGCCGTTGTCCTGCGGCGGGTTGTGGCTGGCGGTGACCATCACTGCCGCCACCGCGTCGAGCGCGCGGACCGCGTACGCCAGCACCGGGGTGGGCAGCGGGCGGGGCAGCAGGTAGGCGTCCCGCCCGGCACCGGTGACCACTTCGGCGGTGCGCACCGCGAAGGCCCGTGACCCGTGCCGGGCGTCGTAGCCGATCACCACCGGCCCGGTGCCGCCCTGCTCGGCCAACCAGCTCACCAGCCCGGCGGCGGCCCTGGTGACGACCTGCAGGTTCATGCCGTTCGGGCCGGCTCGCAGCGGGCCGCGCAGCCCGGCGGTGCCGAACGTCAACGGTCCGGCGAACCGGTCGGCCAGCTCGGCGGCGCTGCCCGGCAGTTGGTCCAGCAGCGTCAGCAGTTCGGCGCGGGCGGCCGGGTCCGGCTCGTCGCCGAGCCAGGCCGCCACCCGCGCCGGCAACGTCGCCGGGTCGCCGGCTGCTGCCGGCTGGTCGATGGACATCGGTCAGCCGGCCTCGGCGAGCTGGAAGGTCCGGACCATCTCCTCGAAGACCGGCAGGCTCTCCTCGAACCGCGCGTCCGGGGTGGTGAGGAAGAAGGAGTACGCCTTGCCGTTGGCGACGACCGCCCGCCACACGCCGTGCCGTTTGTTGTCGCCGTCACCGCAGGTGTACTCGAACTGGACGGCCTGCCGACCGGCCAGCTCGACGTCGGTGGTCATGTCGAGCTGGGCGTACGGGCGGGCGCAGGACTGTGACTCCGGCCGCTTCAGGCCCTTCTCGGCGACCTCGGCCCAACGTTGCACCGACGAACCGGACGGCTCGACCACGATCCGGACCTTCCGGCCCGTGTCGTCCGGGTCGGTGAAATCGGTGTACAGCCCGCCGCTGGCCTTCTCCCAGTTCTCCGGCACGTCGACGGTGACGCCGCGCTCGTTGACGGTCTTCGTCGGGATGGCCGGCACGGGCTCCTCGGTGATCTGCGGCGCGGTCAGCGTCGGCTGCTGGGGTTCGCCGGAGCCGCTGTTGAACAGCGTCACGGACAGCAGCAGGATCAGCAGGGTGGCGCCGGCCGCCGCGCCGATCTGCACCTTCCGGTCCCAGCTCTTCACCTTCTCGACGGTGCTGCCGGTGCCCTGCCGGAGCCCGGCGATCGCCTTGTCCAGCATCGCCCCGGCGGTGGTGGCACCTCCCGGTGCCGGCCGACCGGCCGGCGGTTGGTCCCAGCCCTGCTGCCCGTCGCCCCAGCTCGGCGCCGGCATCGCCCCGGTCGGGCTGAGCAGCGCACCGCCCTGGCTGCCCTGCTGGCCCTGGCCGCCTTGCTGGCCGTGACCGCTCTGCTGGCCGTGGCCGTGCCGGCCCGGCTGCTGCCCACGCGGACCGGGTACGCCGGCCTGGCTGATCGGCATCGCGGCGGTCGCTCCGGCCGCCGGCGAGGTCGGGTTGGCGTTGTCCAGCCCGGCGGCGGACCACTGCGCCGCGCTCGGCATCTGCCGACCGGCCTTGCGCAACTCGGCGAGGCGGTCGGTGAGCGACTCGTCCGGGCCGATCATCGCCCGGCCGCCGATCCTGCCACTCGGCTGGGGCTGCGCCGGCGGTGCCGGTGGGGCCTGCTGCTGCCAACTGGGCGGCCGCTGCACCGAGACCACCGCGTACGGGTCGGTGACCAGGTTGGCCGGGGCCTTGCTGGCCAACGGCCCGGCGAGCAGTTCGCGCAGCATGCTCCGGGCGGTCGGTACGTCGAAGCGTCGCGCCGGGTCCTTCTCCAGCAGGCCGAAGAGCACCTCGGTGAGCGGGCCGGAGCGCACCGGGACGGCGGGCGGGTCCTCGACGACGGCGTGCATGGTCTCGATCGGGTCGCCCTTGTCGAAGGGTGGGCGCCCCTCGACGGCGGTGTAGAGCGTGACGCCGAGGGAGAACAGATCACTCGGCGGCCCGAAGTCCTGGCCCATGGCCCGCTCGGGAGAGATGAAGTGCGGCGAGCCGAGCACCATCCCGGGCGTGGTGAGCTGGACGTCGGTGGGCATCCGGGCGACACCGAAGTCGGTGAGTACGCAGCGACCGTCGGTGCAGATCAGCACGTTGGCCGGCTTGACGTCGCGGTGCAGCACGCCGATGGCGTGGGCGACCTCCAACGCGCCGAGCAGCGCGATGCCGATCTTGGCGACCGCGCGCTGGGCGACCGGGCCGTCCTCGATGACCATGTCGGCGAGGCTGCGGGCGTCCAGCAGCTCCATCACGATCCACGGGCGGCCACCCTCGGTGACCACGTCGTAGACCTGGACCACGGCCGGGTGCTGCAGTGCGGCGGCCGCACGGGCCTCCCGCAGGGTGCGTTCGTACATCGCGTCGCGGTCGCTGGGGGCCAGCCCTGGGGGGAGGACGACCTCCTTGACCGCCACGTCGCGTCGGAGCAGGGTGTCGGTGGCGCGCCAGACGGTGCCCATGCCACCGTGCCCGACCGCGGCACGCAGCGAGTACCGGCCACCGATGGTGGTGCCGGGTGCCGCCCGTGCGCTGGTAGAGCTGACTGGTCCGCCACTCCACGTCGGAATCTGAGTCACAGGAAATGCCGCCGAGAGAAATTGAGGGGCCGGGGAACCAACCCCTCTATCTTGCTGGGTCGCTCGGCGGAACGAAAGCTACGCGCCGAGGTTGGTGAGAAGTCCACTCTGTGTCGTTGTGTGGTAGCCCAATGTACACCGGATCGGACTCTAGGTGCGCAACCCGTCACGGTGTCGTTATCAGATGGCATGCCCCGACCGGGGGGTGTCTCGACAGTCAGATATCTGTCAGTTTTTGGTCGAACCGGCAGCCGGGTCGCTGCGTGGCTCGTTACTCGGCGTAGGAGGTGTGGGACCCATGGCTGCCTACGATGGTGACATTCGGGGCGGACCGCAGCGGTCCGATCGCCTCTACCAGGCATTCCATGACAATACGCGATGCGGTCACTACCCGAATGACGTTGCGCAGCGTTACCGTCCCCGGTCTAGGCTGTCGGAGTCCCATCCCATCCACAGTGATCGAGAATCTGACGTGACGAGTGCGTTGACGTTGCCCACCGGCAGCGAGATGGCGTCGTCCTGGCCCGATCCACTGCCAGGTGCCCACCCCCTGCCGGCCGGGCTGGACCAGTTGCTCGATGTCCGCGGGCGGCAGTTGACCGCGATCCGGCGGCACCTGCACGCCCACCCGGAGCTGTCCGGCCACGAGTTCGAGACCGCCGCGTTCATCGCCAACCAGCTCACCAGGATGGGGCTCACCGCGCGGCTGCTGCCCAAGGGCAACGGCGTCATCTGCGACATCGACGCCGGCCCCGCCGACGGCCCGGTGGTCGCGCTGCGTGCCGACATCGACGCACTGCCGCTGGCCGACGTCAAGGACGTGCCGTACCGGTCGACCGTGCCGGGCGTCTGCCACGCCTGCGGGCACGACGTGCACACGACCGTACTGCTCGGCGTGGCGATGCTGCTCGCCCAGCTCGCCGACCGCGGCGAGCTGCGCCAGCGGGTCCGGCTGATCTTCCAACCGGCGGAGGAGATCCTGCCCTGCGGCTCGCTGGAGGTCATCGCGGCCGGCGGGCTCGAGGACGTCACCCAGATCTTCGCGCTGCACTGCGACCCGAACCTGCCGGTCGGCCGGGTCGGGCTGCGGGTCGGCCCGATCACCGCCGCGGCGGACAACATCAGCGTGCGGCTGTCCGGTCCGGGCGGTCACACCGCCCGCCCGCACCTGACCGTCGACCTGGTCAACGCCCTGGGCCGGCTGGTCACCGAGGTGCCCGCGCTGGTCAACCGGCGGGTGCCGGCCAACGCCGGCCTGCTGCTGGTCTTCGGTCAGGCGTCCGCCGGCACCCAGTACAACGTGATTCCCAACGAGGCCAGCGCCGCCGGCACCCTGCGGGTACTCGACCGGCCGACCTGGGACGCCGCACCGGACATCGTCACCCAGATCATCCGGGAAGTGGTCGCCCCGACCGGCGCGACGGTCGACATCGAGTACCTGCGCGGTCGACCACCGGTGATCAACGATGCCGCCGCGATCGGCGTACTCACCGCCGCCACCGCGGCGGCCCTCGGCCCCGCCGCGGTCGCCGACACCCCGCAGAGCATGGGTGGCGAGGACTTCTCCTGGTACCTGGAGTACGTGCCGGGTGCCCTGGCCCGGCTCGGCGTTGGCCGCGCCGAGGCCGGCAGCGACCTGCACCGCGCCTCGTTCGACGTGGACGAGCGGGCGATCGCCGTCGGCGTCCGCCTGCTCGTCCACACCGTGCTGCAGCTGGCCGCGGCCGACTGACCGGCGGATTAGCTGACCGGCGCGTCGCCGGTGACTCGGCTGTCGTCCGTGCGGTCACCTTCCGTACCGCCGTCGTCACCTCGCGGTGCCGGCACCGGTGCGCCGCCAGCGGGTGCGGTGACGGCCGGTGCGGTGACGGCCGGGACCGGCCGGGACCGGCCCCGCGTCTTCCGCACCAGCCAGAACACCCCCACCGCGGGTACGCCGAGAGCGATCAGCCATGGCAGCAGCGCGCCGAGCACGGTGACCAGCACCTGCATCGATCCGACGAACGCCCGCCAACCGGCCCCCAGCCCGGCCAGGAACCCCAGCTCCGACTCGTCGTCGACCGGTGGCGGCGCGTCCGGGCCGACCAGCTCGACGGTGATCCGGGACAGCGTCACCAGGTCGTCCAGGCCACGTTTGCGGGCCTCCAGCGACGCCAGATCCGCCTCCCGCTTGGCCAGCTCCGACTCCAGCATCACCAGGTCGGCCAGGGTCTCCGCCTCGGCCAGTAGCGCCCGGCCGCTGCGCACCCGGGCCTGCTGGGTGGTGATCCGGGCGTCCAGGTCCAGCACCTCCTCGGTGACGTCCTGGGTGGTCAGCTCCCGGCTGACTTCCTCGCCGAGGCGGGACAGCCGGTCGACGACCTGGTCGAACTGCTCCGCCGGCACCCGCAGCTCCAGCGTGGCCCGGCCGTACGACTCGTACTCGGAGCGTTGGTCGCGCCCGACGAACCCGCCGACCGAGGTGGCGATCGTCGCCGCCTCGCCGGCCTTCGCCGGCACGTCGGTCACCTGCACGGTGATCGACCCGGAGTAGATGATCGACCGGTTGCCCACCGCCAGGTCGACCGGCGAGGTCCCGTCCGGCCGGTCGGCCTGGCCGCCCCGCTCACCGCCGCCGGCCGGGTCCGCTCCGGCTGCCTCCTCGCCGCCCGCATCGTCCCCGCCGGTCAGCCCGCCGTCGCCCGGCGCACCACCCGCCGGTGCCGGCTCGGCCCGTTGCGGCATGTCGGCGGAGCTGCTGATCCCGGAGTCCTCCGATCCCGAGCAACCGGTCAGGATCAGCAGGGCGAGCAGGGCCGCCGTCCCGGTCGCCGCGCCGCGTCGGCCACGCTGGCGCCACCGGCCTCGTCTTGCGTTGTTCACTGTCAAGGGGTGCTCCTCGGAATCGTCATACGCTTTCACCAGGTGTCGTTCAGACGCGCGGCGCGAGCCGGCCGGTTCCGGCAGACTGCGAGGCGGCAGATCACGATTCGGCTCACAGGGGGTCACGGTGCGACTGACCAAGTTCGGGCATTCCTGCGTACGGGTGGAACACGACGGCGCGGTGCTGGTGATCGACCCGGGCGCGTTCAGCGAGCCGGCCGCGCTCGACGGTGTCGACGCGGTCCTCGTCACCCACGAACACTTCGACCACCTCGACGTCGGCCAGTTGACCGATGCGCTCGCCCGACGACCCTCGGTGACCATCCACACCCATCCCTCGGTTGTGTCCAAGCTGGACGGACTCGGTGAGGTGGCGACCGCCGTCGAGTCCGGGGAGCGCTTCGAGGCCGCCGGTGTCCCGGTCCGGGCGTACGGGGGATGGCACGCCGAGATCCACCCCGACCTGCCCCGGGTGCCCAACCTCGGCTTCCTGATCGCCGACTCGGTCTACCACCCGGGTGACTCGTTCGACGTGCCTACCGACGCCGAGGTGGACACCCTGTTCGTGCCGGTCTCCGCGCCCTGGCTGAAGCTCTCCGAGGCGGTCGGGTTCGTCCGCGCGGTGGCCCCGCGCCGGGCGCTCGCGCTGCACGACGGGTTGCTCAACGACGCCGGGCACAAGGTCACCGACGGCAACATGACCAAGCTGGCCGGCTGCGACTACGCCCGGCTGCCGGCCGGCACCTCGGTACGCTGAGCCGGGCGCCGTGACCGGCAGCGTAGTGCCCGCCGAGGTGGTGCGACAGCTGTACGCGGTACCGCCCGCGCGGTTCGTCGCGGCCCGTACCGAGGCCGTCTCGGCTGCCCGGGGCAGCGACCCGGACACCGCCCGGGCCATCGGCAAGCTCCGCAAACCGACGGTGGCCGCCTGGCTGGTCAACCTGCTCGCCCTGCGCCGCGCCGACCTGCTCGACGGTCTGGTGGAGCTGTCCGGGCAGTTGCGCGCCGCCCAGCGGGAGCTGCGGGGCCCGGCCCTGCGGGAGCTGTCGACCCGGCGGCGGGCGCTGGTCGACGGGCTGGTGGCCGAGTGCCGGGAGCTGGCCGTCGCGGAGGACCCGGCGGTGGCGTCGACGAAGCTGCCGTTGGGCGAGGTCGAGGCGACCCTGTCCGCCGCCCTCGCCGACGAGGAGATCGCCGCCCAGGTGCGGTCCGGCCGGCTGGTCCGCGCGGTCGACTACGCCGGTTTCGGCGAGGTCCCGCGGCCCCGGTTGCGGCTGGTCGGCCCGGACGACGAGGTGGCCGCCGCCGATCAGCCGACCCGGCCGGCCGAGCCTGAGCGGGCGGCGGACAAGGCTGCTCGTGCGCTGGCCGCCCGCCGGCAGCGGTTGGTCGACGAGCTGGACAAAGCCGAGGCCGGCCAGCGGGCCGCCCGCTCCGAACTCGACCGGGCCGTCGCCGCCGAGCAGGCCGCGGCCGACGCCGTCGCCGAGGCGCAGCGTCAACTGGCCGAATGGGAACGGCGACGCTCAGCAGCCGAGCGGGAGCATGCCCGTCGTAAGGTGGCGCGCAAGACTGCGGAACGGGCAGCCGTTGCCGCCCGACGGTACGCCGGCGACGTGGCAGCCGCGCTGGAGGACCTGCCCGGGCCGCAGACCGACCGCTGACCGGAGAGCCGGTGGCGGTGACCGGCCGGGCGGGTGGGCGAAAGGCGATGACGCGGTGATTCCCGATCAGGCGGCCGGCGCGTGCCGGCGCAGCCTGCACGAGTTGAGTACGGCGTACCAGGAATGTCCGCGCACGTTGAGCCGGGCGCGCCAACTGGGGCTCAGCGGCTGGGCGTTCCACATCGCCGGTCGGGCCGGGGTGCTCGGCGGCGTACCGGCCGAAACGGTCGCGGCCGTGCTCGGATTCATCGCCGCCGACGCGGTGGCCGACGGCTGGCAGGCCGCCGGCGCGGTGATAGACCCGACCGAGGTGGCGGCGGTGAGCATGGCCGAATGCTGCCGGTGGGGTGTCGAGCTGCTCGGCGACTGCCCGCAGGTGGACCGGCTGGCCGAGCTGGCCGAGGCGGTGGTGGGGGCGGCGGACGCGACCGCGATGCCGCTGTTCGCCGCCTGGCGGGCGATGTCCCGGCCGGACGACACGGCCGGGGCGCGGGCCGCCGTCGCGGTGCGACTGCTCGCCGAGCACCGCTCCGGGGCACACCTGATGGCGGTACGGGTGGCCGGGCTGACGCCGGTGGAGGCGCTGCTGGGCGGCCCGGACGGGACGAAGGCCGCGGTCGCGGCCGGGTGGTCGCCGCCGTGGCCACCGGTCGGCCCGCTGATCCGCCGCCGGTTGTGGGCGGACCGGGTGACCAACCGGATCACCGGTCAGGCGTTCGCCGCGCTGCGTGCGGAGCACCGGCGGGAACTCGTCGAGCTGCTGCACGCCGCGCTGTCCCACGTGCGGCCGGCGACCGGTCGACCGGCGGAAGGCAGGTCAGGCGGTGGCGGTACGGGTGGGTCGCTTCCGTAGCTCGGCGACGTAGTCGTCCGGCGCGCCGGCCTTTTCGGCGGCGTTGGCGATCTCCGACAGGTACCAGGCGGTGGGCAGCCCGCCCTCGTACCCGTCGAAGACGTAGACCCAGGCGGTGACCGCACCATCGAGGGTGACCGCCCGTACGGTCAGCCGCCGGTAGGTGCCGGACAACGCGCCCTCGACCTCGTCGAGCTGCGCGGCGTCCCACGGGTGTACGTCGTAGAGTGCGACGAAGACTCGGTCGCCGGGCGACTCCACGATGGTGGTGACCGCTCCCTCCCAGCCGATCACCCCCTCACCGGCGAAGGTGAGCCGCCAGCCTTCCAGCCAGCCGGTGCCCACCATTGGCGAATGCGGACAGTAAGCACGCATCCGAGCAGGGTCGAGGTTTGAGCCATACGCGGCGTAGTGACGCACGGCGATGACGATAGCCCGGCAGGGGGGTGGGGGAGAATACGAGTGAGCGTGTCGCGTGTCGGGCGACCGGTCGGCGGCCGTAGTCAGCCGGGTGTTTCGTCAGCAAAAGTTCGAGTTTGGGGAGAGAGTCGTTTTGAAGCGGATAGTGATAATCGGCGGTGGCCCGGCCGGCTACGAGGCGGCGTTGGTCGCGGCACAGCTGCGGGCCGACGTCACGGTGGTCGAGGCGGACGGGGCCGGCGGCGCCTGCGTGCTGTCCGACTGCGTCCCATCCAAGACCTTCATCGCCAGCTCAGAGGTGGTCACCGGGTACCGGGACACCGAGGAGTTCGGCATCGACTCCGATGGGCTGGAGGCGGTCACCGTCGACGCCGCCGCAGTGCACGCGCGGGTCAAGCGGCTCGCACTGGCCCAGTCGGCCGACGTACACAGCAAACTCGTCAAAGCCGGTGTGACATTCGTCGCGGGGCGGGCCCGACTCGGTGAGGACACGCTCGGTCACACCCACCGGGTGCTCGTCAGCCCCGACAGTGGTGACGCTGAGTACCCGATCGAGGCGTCGACCGTACTGGTCGCCACCGGTGCCACCCCCCGGCAACTGCCCACCGCCGTGCCCGACGGCGAACGCATCCTGACCTGGCGGCAGGTCTACGACCTGCCGGCGCTGCCCGAGCACCTGGTAGTGGTCGGTTCCGGGGTGACCGGTGCCGAGTTCGCCAGCGCGTACCTGGCGATGGGGGTGCCGGTGACCCTCGTCTCCAGCCGGGACCGGGTGATGCCGCACGAGGACGCCGACGCGGCGATGGCGATCGAGCAGGTGTTCCGGGCCCGGGGCATGACGATCCTGAACAACTCGCGCGCCGACGCGGTCAGCCGGGTCGGCGACGGCGTCGAGGTGCGGCTCAGCGACGGCCGTACGGTGACCGCCTCGCACGCGCTGATCGCGGTCGGCTCGGTGCCGAACACGGCGGACCTGGGGCTCGCCGAGTACGGGGTGACCGTCGCGGACAGTGGGCACGTGCCGGTGGACCGGGTGTCGCGTACCAACGTGCCGGGCATCTACGCCGCCGGCGACTGCACCGGCGTGCTGCCGCTGGCCAGCGTCGCGGCGATGCAGGGCCGGATCGCGATGTGGCACGCGCTCGGCGAGGCGGTGGTGCCGCTGCGGCTGCGTACCGTCGCGGCGAACGTCTTCACCGATCCGGAGCTGGCCACCGTCGGGGTGTCCCAGGACGAGGTGGACGACGGGCGGGTGCAGGCCCGGCAGGTGATGCTGCCGCTGGCCGGCAACGCCCGAGCGAAGATGGCCGACCTGCGGGACGGCTTCGTCAAGCTGTTCTGCCGCCCGGCCAGCGGGCAGATCATCGGCGGGGTGGTGGTGGCCCCCAAGGCCAGCGAGTTGATCATGCCGATCACCGTCGCGGTGGAGAACCACATGACGGTGAGCCAGTTGGCGCACACAATCACAATTTATCCTTCGTTGTCCGGATCAGTCGCTGAAGCCGCACGTCAGCTCATGTGGCATGACGAAGAGTGATTGATTAGGAACTTTCGGGGGCGGCGCGGATCGGCCAGGAAGGCGTACGGTTGACGCGGCAACATCCGCTACCCACGGATCCCCCCGTTCCCGGTGGTCGCGGACGACGCCCGGGCTGCCGGCAGGTCCCGTGCCGGCAGCCCGCCCCCGCCTCGCGGTGCTGGTCGAACTGGCGAGGGCGAGCCGGCGTCGCGTGGCCAGGTGCCGAGGGAACCCACATTGTTGTCTCGGGCCCGTTCAGACAACAATGACGGTTCCCTCGACGGCGCGAAGCAACTGCCGAGCACCCGGACGATACGACGGGGTCGGCGTGCAGGCCGACCCCTACCGAGCAGCGTAGCGGCGGTGGCCGGTCCGGCGTACCGTCGCGATGAGGACGCTGGCCGGTGCAGTGGCCAGCCGTCAACATCCGTGTGGGAGGGGCTCTGTGCGCGTCGTCGACCCGCGTCTACCCGCGACACTGCGGGCGCTACGGGAGCAGGCAGGCCTGTCACTACGTGACCTCGCCCGGATCGTCTACTCCAGCCGGTCACATTTGCACGACATCGAGCAGAGCCGCCGAAAGCCACCGCCCGAGCTGCTTGCGCGTCTCGACGACGCGCTCAAGGCCGGAGGACGGCTCACCGCGATGATCCACACACCGGCCACGGTGCTCGACGGCGACCAGGTCGCCCGGCTGCACCACGCGAGCCGCACCAACCAGATCAGCGCAGGCGGAATTGCGGCACTCGCCGATCTGCTCGCGGCCCAGCGGCGACTGGACGACGCGGTCGGCTCGGGCTCGGTGCTCCTGGCGGCCGCGATGCAGCTCGACGTCATCACGGGCCTCGTCCGCGACGCTGCCGGCGCGAACCGGCGCGCCCTGGTCGACGTCGCGGGGCAGTGGGCGCAATTCGTTGGCTGGTTGTACGCAGCAGTGGGCGACGCCGCCGGAGCTGAGCGGACGTGGGCTGCCGGGCTCGCGTGGACCGCCGAGACCGGAGACACCGACCTCGCCGCCACGATCCTGAGCTTCCGTGGCTACGCCGCCGAGCATCAGGGCCAGGCTGGCGCGATGATCTCGCTGTCGCAGGCCGCGCAGCGCCAGCCGGGTGTCCACCCTGGCCAGCTGGCGTACAGTGCCGGTCAGGAGGCGCGCGGTATGGCCTCCTGCGGGCATCGGCCCAGCGCAGTGCTCGGCGTCCTGGACCGGTCCGCCGAGCACGCTACCCGGCAGTTCGAGCGTCCGGTGCCGCCCTGGAACTACTTTCATACCGGCGCGTTCTTCCTGGTACAGAAGGGCGTCGTCCTCCTGCACCTCGCCGACGCCGGCCATCCGGGCTACGCCGAGAAGGCCGTAGAACTGCTTGCCACCGGCCTCGCGCCGGACCGGCGGCGGCCCGGTTGGTCCGGCGCACACCTGTGCGACCTTGGCGGTGCCCACGCACACATCGGCGACCGTCGAGCGGCGGAGCAGGCGTACACCGAGGCTGCCTCGGTAGCGGCCACCACAGGGGACGACCGCCTCGCCGCCAGGGCGTCCGCAGGTGTCCGCGCTCTGTCCGCACCGTCCGCGTAACTGTGCGATCGGTAGACCGCCACGCGTCGTGGCCGGCACTCTACGTGCGGGTCGTGTAGCTGCGCTGGAGCGCCGCAGGGCGTGCGGCCCGTACGGCCCGGTCCTGCTCGGTACCCCGCGAATGCCCTCGCGTGGGATCCGCGGGAACGGGCCCCAGATCGGCGGCGGTCTGGCCGGGTTCCCCCGTGCCCGCCGGGCCGTCGCCCTCGCTGACACGAGGAGCGCGAAGATGATCGGCAAGTGGTTTCTCCGGGTCGACGCCGTGGTCGACGTCGTCCGTCCGGTGCCCGGCCGTCGCCGGTACGCCGACCAGCCGGCCCGGCCCGGGACCGGTCGGCCGGCGACCCGTACCGACCGGGCTGACCGGCGGGGCGGCAACGGCGGCCGGTACTACCTGTCGTGACCGGCGGGGTGGGGCGGTGACCGTGATGGACGACGGGCCGGTCACCGACCGGGACCTCGACGAGGCGGCGGCCGGCGCGGTGCAAGCGCATGACGCTGGCCGCCGCTGCCACACCGGCTGCCCTGGCACCACCGACTGCCGGCAGTTGTCGTGGGCACGGATCCGCCGGGCCGCCGCCGAGTACCGCCGCATCCGACGGTCGATCTGAGCCGCAGCGCACGATCTGATCGACTGCGACGGCTGCCGGACCTTACGGCGTCGCCAGACCCATGGTGCTTTTAAAGCCTGATGCCACAGGTGCATCAAGATGCACCTGTGGCATCAGGTTCGGTCGGACAACCCAACCCACGAGGTGACGCTGCGTAATTCGTCGGACCCTGGAGCGATCGGAAACTGTACAGAATTCGCGCCAGTTCTGTTAGGCTGACGACATGACGATCATGCCGTTCACTGATGCCCGCAACAGGCTCTCGGAGCTGATCGAGGAAGTCGAACGTACCCACGAGCGCATCGAGATCACGCGCCATGGACGCCCGGTCGCGGTTCTCATCTCTCCGGACGATCTCGCCGCGCTGGAGGAGACTCTGGACGTACTTTCCAGCCCGGAGGCCATGCGCCAGCTCGCCGAGTCCCGGGCGGCCATCGCGGCCGGTGACGTACTGGATGCCAGCCAGGTAGCCGCGCTGATGGCCAGCCGGGCTCCGTCATCTGGTGACCAGTGAGTCAGCCCTCGGACCAGCGGCCCTATCAGATCCGTATCGCCGGACCGGCGGCCCGTGCCCTTGCCGGGCGGCTGCCGGAGAAGGTCGCGACAGCCGTCTACGAGTTCGTCACCACTGTGTTGATCAACAACCCGCACCGGCTCGGTAAACCGCTAATGCTCCCGCCCTACGAAGGGACCTGGTCGGCCCGGCGCGGCGCCTACCGGGTCCTCTACGAGATCGATGATGAGCGGTACGTGGTCACGGTCACCGCCGTCGAGCATCGCGGCGATGCCTACCGGTCGCGCTGACCGGCGCGACGGACACGTCCGGACCTGCGTCCGTTCGCGGTCAACGACGGCGACCGGGTCTGGGTACTGCCCGGCGGCCTGACCCGGGTGGCGTTGCCCGAAGGCGCCCTGGTGGTCAACTCCAGCCAGGGCGGTGCCTCCAAGGACACCTGGGTGCTGGCGTCGCCGACCGCCACGCCGCACCCGGACGACGCGCCGGTGCTCGCCGACCTGACCGTCGGCGGTGCCGACCAGTCGCCGACCGCGCCGACCCCGGACCCCGGCCCCGGCATCGCCGAGACCTCCGCCCGACAGCAGCAGCAGCAACAACAGCAGCAGCAGGAACAACGGCAGGTCCAAGGACCACAGGTACGCGGGGAGGGCGGTGGATGCTGAGCCGGATCGCCGAGTCGCTCTACTGGATCGGCCGGTACGTGGAGCGGGCCGAGGACACCTCCCGCATCCTCGACGTACACCTGCACCGGATCTTCTCCGATCCGTGGGTGGCCGAGGAGACTGCCTGCCGGTCGCTGCTCGGCGTGATGGGCGTCGACGTCGACGACCAGCCGGTGTCGTCGGCGCGGCTCGTCGGCCTGCTCGGCCTCGACGGACGTAACGCCAGCTCGGTCGTCGGGTCGCTGGCCGCCGCCCGGGAGAACGCCCGGGGTGCTCGGGAGACGATCTCGTCGGAGATGTGGGAGTGCCTCAACGCCACCTGGCACGGGCTGCCGGACGCCCGCCGTCGGGTCGAGCAGCAGCGGACGCAGCATCGAACGGGTCGACATGACCGCCCGGCTGCTCTCCACCCACGTACGGGCCGGCGGCAGCATCCCGTCCTGGTTGACCCTGCTGCGCTCGTGCGGTGCCTGGGAGACCTTCCTTCGCACCTACCGTGGCTCACTGGACGACCAGCACGCGGCTGAGTTTCTGCTGCTGGACCGGCTCTTCCCCCGGTCGGTGTTCGCCGCGTTGACCGCCGCCGAGTCCTGCCTGGCCGAGCTGGAACGGACCGTCGGCACCGGGTCGACCGGCCGGTCCGGGGCGGTCACCGACGCGCAGCGGATCATCGGACGGGCCCGGACCAACCTCGAGTTCCGGGGCGCAGACGAACTTCTCGCCGATCTGGCCGCCGTGCTGGACAACCTGGAGCGCACCTGTTCACACCTGAACTACGCGGTGTCCCGGCGGTACTTCCGGCAGACCTCGGCGGTGCTCTGGCTTCCGGAGGCGGTGGCGTGAGCGTGCACTCCTGGCGGCTGAAGGTGGAGCACCGCACCGGGTTCAGCTACGCCGGCCAGGTCGGGTCGTCGTACAACGAGGCCCGGATGTCGCCACGCAACGAGGCCCGCCAGGCGGTGCTGGAGGCCCGGGTCGAGGTCTTCCCACCGGCCCGCACCTACCGGTACGACGACTACTGGGGCACCGGGGTGACCGCCTTCGACGTGCACTCCCCGCACGACGCGCTGGAGGTCGCCGCGATCTCCACGGTGGAGACCCTGCCGCCGGGGCACCTGCTCGACGCGGCGGATTCAGCCGGCTGGGCCGATCTCGCCCGACCCGAGCAGGTGGACCAGTGGCACGAGTTCCTGCTGCCCACTCCGCGTACCGCCGTGGATGACGAGCTGACCGCGTTGGCCGAGTCGGTGCGGGCCGCCCACCTGACGCCGCACGCCGCGGCGTTGGCGATCTGCGAGCAGGTCCGCGAGCAGGTCGCCTACACCACCGGTTCGACCGGGGTGCAGTCTGACGCGGTGCACGCCTGGCGGCAGCGCAAAGGCGTCTGCCAGGGCATCAGCCACCTGGTGGTGGGGTTGCTGCGGGTCACCTGCACGCCGGCCCGGTACGTCTCCGGCTACCCGCACCCCAGCCCGGACGCGGCGACCGGTGAACGGGTCGTCGGGCAGAGCCACGCCTGGGTGGAATGGTGGGCCGGCCGGTGGACGGCGTTCGACCCGACCAACGGGATCCCGGTCGGCGAACGGCACGTGGTGGTCGGCCGGGGCCGGGAGTACGGCGACGTGCCACCGCTGAAAGGGGGTGTACGCCGGACCGGCGAACACCGGTCAGGGCGTCGAGGTGGCGATCACCCGGCTGCGCTGAACCGCGACCGCGCCCAGCTACTGGACCGCGCCCAGCTACTGGACCGCAATCACCAGCTGCCGGCCACCGGCAACCCTTCGGTGTAGCCGGCGGTGCTCTGCACCCCGACGACCGCCCGGTCGTGGAACTCGGCCAGGGTCGCCGCCCCGACGTAGGTGCAGGCGCTGCGTACCCCGGCGACGATCTCGTCGATCAGGTCCTCCACGCCGGGCCGGGCCGGGTCGAGGAACATCCGCGCCGACGAGATCCCTTCCTCGAAGACCGCCTTGCGGGCCCGCTCGAACGGGCTGTCGTCGGCGGTACGGGCGCTGACCGCCCGGGCCGACGCCATACCGAAACTCTCCTTGTAGCGGCGGCCGTCCGGATCGGTGTAGATATCGCCGGGCGACTCGTAGGTGCCGGCGAACCAGGAGCCGATCATCACGTTGGCCGCGCCGGCGGCCAGGGCCAGCGCCACGTCGCGCGGGTGCCGTACCCCACCGTCGGCCCAGACGTGCCGGCCCCGCCGGCGGGCCGCCGCAGCGCATTCCAGTACGGCGGAGAACTGCGGCCGGCCGACCCCGGTCATCATCCTGGTGGTGCACATCGCGCCCGGCCCGACGCCGACCTTGACGATGTCGGCACCGGCGTCGATCAGGTCGTCGACCCCGGCGGCGGTGACCACGTTGCCGGCCACCACCGGCACCGCCGGGTCCAGTTTGCGCACCGCGCGTACCGCGGCCAGCATCCGTTCCTGATGGCCGTGCGCGGTGTCCACCACGATGGTGTCGACCCCGGCGGCGAGCAGCGCGGTGGCCTTGCCGGTGACGTCGCCGTTGATGCCGACGGCGGCCGCCACCCGTAGCCGGCCGGCATCGTCGACCGCCGGCCGGTACAGGGTGGCGCGCAGCGCGCCGGCCCGGGTCAGCACCCCGACCAGCCGGCCGGCGGCGTCGACCACCGGCGCGGCCCGCCGCCGGCCCTGCGCCATCAGGTCGAACCCGGTACGCGGGTCGGTGGTCTCCGGCACGGTCAGCGGCTCGCGTGACATCACGTCCCGCAGCTGGGCGAAGCGGTCGACGCCGGCGCAGTCGGACTCGGTGACGATGCCGACCGGACGCCCGGCCTCGACCACGATCACCGCGCCGTGGGACCGCTTGGGCAGCAGGTGGATGGCGTCGCCGACGGTGTCGGTGGGGGCCAGGGTCAGCGCCGTGTCGTGCACCCGGTGCCGTCGCTTGACCCAGGCGACCACCTCGGCGATCACCTCGATCGGGATGTCCTGCGGGATCACCGCCAGGCCGCCCCGCCGAGCGACGGTCTCGGCCATCCGCCGGCCGGCCACCGCGGTCATGTTGGCGGCGATGATCGGGACGGTGGTGCCGGTGCCGTCCGTGGTGGCCAGATCGACGTCGAGGCGGGACGCCACGTCGGAGCGGTTGGGCACCAGGAAGACGTCGTTGTAGGTGAGCTCGTGCGCGCCGGGCACGTCGGAAGTGAACCGCACTCGGCCATCATGCCCGCCCGGCGGGCCAACATGGGTTCGTCAGCTGATCGAGCAGATCGTGGCACCGGCGCTGACCACGGCGCCGACCTCGGCGGACAGGCCGCTGACCGTGCCGGCCTTGGGCGCGTTGATCGGCTGTTCCATCTTCATCGCCTCCAACACCACGACCAGGTCGCCCTCGGCGACCTGATCGCCGTCGGCCACGGCGATCTTGATGATGGTGCCCTGCATCGGCGAGACCAGCGCGTCACCGCTGGCGGCGGCCGCCGCGCTGGCACCACCGCGGCGGCGGGCCGGCTGCCGGGCGGCGGTCGGCGCGGCGGCCGTACCGCCGCCGAAGCCGGCGGGGAGGCTGACCTCGAGTCGTTTGCCGCCGACCTCGACCACGACGGTCTCGCGGGCCTCGGCCGGCGTGTCGGCCGCCGCCAGCGGGGTGAACGCCGGGACGGTGTTGTCGAACTCGGTCTCGATCCACCGGGTGTGTACGGCGAACGGCTCGCTGGTGAACGCCGGGTCGCGGACCACCAGGCGGTGGAACGGCAGGGCGGTGGCCATCCCGTCGACGACCATCTCGTCGAGGGCCCGCCGGGCGCGTTCCAGCGTCTCGGTGCGGGTCTCGCCGGTGACGATCAGCTTGGCCAGCAGCGAGTCGAAGTTGCCGCTGACGACGTCGCCGGCGGTGACGCCGGTGTCCACCCGTACCCCGGGGCCGGACGGCAGCCGCAGCGCGGTGATGGCACCGGGCGCGGGCAGGAAGTTGCGGCCCGGGTCCTCGCCGTTGATCCGGAACTCGATCGAGTGCCCGCGCGGGGTCGGGTCGTCGGTGAACCGCAGCGGCTCACCGGCGGCGATCCGGAACTGCTCGCGGACCAGGTCGATGCCGGCGGTCTCCTCGGTGACCGGGTGTTCGACCTGCAGCCGGGTGTTGACCTCCAGGAAGGAGATGGTGCCGTCGACGCCGACCAGGTATTCGACGGTGCCGGCACCGTGGTAGCCGGCCTCGCGGCAGATCGCCTTGGCGCTGGTGTGGATCTCGGCATGCTGGGCGTCGGTGAGGAACGGCGCCGGCGCCTCCTCGACGAGTTTCTGGTGGCGGCGTTGCAGCGAACAGTCCCGGGTGCCGACCACGATCACGTTGCCGTGCTGGTCAGCGAGGACCTGCGCCTCGACGTGTCGGGGCCGGTCCAGGTAGCGCTCGACGAAGCACTCGCCGCGACCGAACGCGGCGACCGCCTCCCGGGTCGCCGACTCGAACAGGTCGGCGATCTCGGCCATCTCGCGGGCCACCTTGAGGCCGCGCCCGCCGCCGCCGAACGCGGCCTTGATCGCCACCGGCAGGCCGTACTGCTCGGCGAAGGCGACCACCTCGTCCGGGCCGGCGACCGGGTCGGCGGTGCCGGGCACCAGCGGCGCGCCGGCCCGCTGGGCGATGTGCCGGGCGGTGACCTTGTCGCCGAGGTCGCGGATCGCCTGCGGGCTGGGCCCGATCCAGGTCAGCCCGGCGTCGATGACCGCGGCGGCGAATTCGGCGTTTTCGGAGAGGAACCCGTAGCCGGGGTGGACGGCGTCGGCCCCGGACCGGGCGGCGACGTCGAGCAGCTTGTCGATCCGCAGGTAGGTGTCGGCGGCGGTCTCCCCACCGAGGGCGTACGCCTCGTCGGCCAGCCCGGCGTGCACCGCCGAGCGGTCCGGGTCGGCGTACACGGCGACGCTGGCCAGCCCGGCGTCCCGGCAGGCGCGGATCACCCGGACCGCGATTTCGCCCCGGTTCGCGACGAGAACTTTGCGCACGCCCTGTTCTCCTTTGCTCACGGATCAAGCCGGAGTCTAACGGCCTGCTTGATCAACTAAACCGGCGCTCAGTGTGGGATGGCACACTGGCGATTAGGCTCCGGATGTGTCTGCCACCCGGATGATGATTCTCGGTCTGGTCAAATGGATGCAACCGGTGCACGGCTACGACGTGCGCCGTGAGCTGCTCAGTTGGCGGGCGGACAGCTGGGCCAACGTCGCACCGGGGTCGATCTATCACGCGTTGCGCAAGCTCGCCGAGGAAGGGCTGCTCCGCCAGGTCGGCACCGCCCAGGTGGGTGCCCGGCCGGCGCGGACCAGCTACGAGATCACCGCCGCCGGGGTCGACGAGTTCGACTCGTTGCTGCGGCAGCACTGGCACGACTGCCGACCATCGGCCGATCCGTTCCTCAGCGCGTTCGCCTTTCTGCCGGCGATGCCCCGGGCGGAGGCGGTCGCCATGTTGCGGGGCCGGGCCGCGATGCTGCGGGCCGGCAACGCGGCGACCCGCAGTGACCTGACCGCCGGATGGTTGCGGCAGAAACCGCCGCACGTCGGCTGGATGCTGCAGCTGACGATCGCCCGGGTCGCCGGGGAGATCGCGTGGTGCGAACGGATCGCCGGGTTGATTGAGTCAGGGGCGTCGTATCACCCGGCGGAGGAGCCGACTGACGGCACCTGGGCCGGGTGGCAGGCTGACCTGGACGCCGCCGACCGGGAAGCGACCAGGTCAGGTGGCAATAATCAATGTTGACTAGCCCGATCGCCGGGGTCTAGCGTTCCAGACGCAGCGTGGGGAGCTGGGCGGCCCGGCATGCCCACGGGGGAGAGCGGCCGGTGCCCGGCCGGCCAGGCAAGCCAGGAGAAAACCTCATGATCGAGACCAAGGGGCTGCGGAAGTCTTTCCGCTCCCGACAAGGGCGTGGCGCCAAGACCGTGGACGCGGTCCGAGGCGTCGACATGCTCGTCGAGGAGGGGGAGATCTTCGGCTTCCTCGGGCCCAACGGCGCCGGCAAGACCACCACGCTGCGGATGCTCGCCACGCTGATCGAGCCGGACGGCGGGGAGGCCGTCATCGCCGGGGCCGACCTGTTGCGCAACCCCGGCGAGGTCCGTCGACGGATCGGCTACGTGGCCCAGGGCGGCAGTACCTGGGACGAGGTCACCGGCCGCGAGGAGCTGGTGATGCACGCCCGGATGTACGGCATCGGCAAGGCCGAGGCGCAGCGCCGGGCCACCCGGGCACTCGCCGCCTTCCAACTGACCGAGTACGCCGACCGCAAGTGCAAGACCTACTCCGGCGGCCAACGGCGGCGGGTCGAGATCGCGCTGGGCATCATCCACGAGCCGAAGGTGGTCTTCCTCGACGAGCCGACCACCGGGCTGGACCCGCAGAGCCGGGCACACATGTGGGACGAGATCCGCCGGTTGCGCGCCGAAGGCATGACCGTCTTCATCACCACCCACTACCTCGACGAGGCGGACGCGCTCTGCGACCGGATCGCGATCATGGACCACGGCGAGATCGTCACCGAAGGCACCCCGGCAGCGCTCAAGCGCGAGGTCGCCGGCGAGGTGGTCAGCGTCGGGCTGCGCCCGGACGAGTCGGCCGCCGCCGCGCAACTGCTCGACAGCCAGCCGTACGTCAGCAAGCTGGAGACCCCCGACGACGGCGGCGTACGGCTCTTCGTCGACGACGGCGCCACCGCCATCCCGCAGATCCTGCGCACCCTGGACGGCGCCGGCCTCGAACTGGGCTCGATCGAGCTGCACCGGCCCAGCCTCGACGACGTGTTCCTCGCCAAGACCGGCCGCTCGCTGCGCGAGTCCTGAGCCCGGCCGCCCCGATGACGGAGACCGTACGATGAAATTCGCCCGCGACACCTGGCTGATCTTCCAGCGGCAGGCGTTGCTGCTGCTGCGCAACCCCGTCTGGATCTTCGTCGGGGTGTTCCAGCCGATCATGTACCTGGTGCTGTTCGCCCCGCTGCTCAAGCCGGCGCTGGCCCCGATGGGGGCCAGCAGCGACGCGGAGATCTACCGCATCTTCGTGCCCGGTCTGCTGGTGCTGCTGGCCATCTTCGGCGGCCTGTTCCAGGGCTTCGGCCTGATCGCCGAGCTGCGCGCCGGTGTGATCGAGCGGTCCCGGGTCACTCCGGTCAGCCGGCTCGCCCTGCTGCTCGGCCGCAGCCTGCGGGACGTGATCTCGCTGCTGATGCAGGCAGTGATCATCACGGTGCTGGCGATCCCGTTCGGGCTCACCGTGCAGTTGGGCAACCTGCTGCTCGCGTACCTGCTGCTCGCTCTGATCGCGCTGATGACCTCGGCGGTGTCGTACGGCGTGGCGTTGCTGGTCCGCAGCGAGGACGCGCTGGCCCCGCTGATGAACACGGTGGCCCAGCCGGTGCTGCTGCTCTCCGGCATCCTGCTGCCGCTGGCCTTCGCGCCGCTGTGGCTGCAGCGGGTGGCGCAGTGGAACCCGTTCTCCTGGGCGGTCGACGGCACCCGGGCGCTGTTCGCCGGCAACCTCGGCGACGACGCGGTCTGGCAGGGTCTGCTGATCACCCTGGCGCTGGCCAGCCTCGCGGTCACCTGGGCGGCGCGCGCCTTCGCCCGCAGCGTCCGGTAGGCCCCGCTCTTCGGTAGCCGGTCATGGGGCTGCCCTCTGCGCACGGCAACGGCACAGAGGGCAGCCGTTCCAGGCTACCGCCGGACCGGCCGGCCCGCTGTCACCTGCGCCGGGCCAGGGTCAGCCCGTCGGCGATCGCCAGCATCACCACGTCCACCCGGTCGTCGGCGGCCACCTGCTGGTTGAAGGTGACCATCGCCTCGTCCTCTTCGCTCTGCGGGGCCAGCACCCGACCGTGCCGTAGCACGTTGTCGATCACGATCAGCCCGCCGGGCCGCATCCGGGGCACCAGCTCACCCCAGTAGACCGGGTAGCTGATCTTGTCTGCGTCGATGAAAGCCAGGTCGAGGTGGGGCTCGCCCGGCAACGCCCGCAGCGAGTCGGCCGCCGGACCGATCCGCAGGTCGATCCGGCCGTCGACCCCGGCCCGCTGCCAGTAGCGCCGGGCCACCGCGGTGAACTCCTCCGACACGTCCAGACAGATCAACTGCCCGTCCGCCGGCAGACCGCGGGCGATGGCCAGCGCGGACAGCCCGGTGAAGGTGCCGACCTCCACCGCCCGGCGGGCGTTCACCAGCCGGGTCAGCAGGGTCATCAGCGCCGCCTGCTCGGGCGCGACCTGCATCTGCGCGTTCTCCGGCAGCGTGCTGGCGGTCTCGGAGATGAGGTCACTGACGATCTCGTCCGGCGGGGTGCCGTGGGCGACGACGTACGCCTGCAGGGCATCGGTCATCGGCAAGGTCTTGGTGGTCATGGGCAGACGGTAGTCCGACTACCGCCCGGTGTCGGGCTCGCCCCACAGATCCGTGATCCGGTAGCCGACCTCGGTGACCAGCCGGCGCAGCAACGGCAGCGACAACCCCACCACCGTGCCGTGGTCACCTTCGATCCGTTCCAGGAACGGCCCGCCCAACCCGTCGATGGTGAACGACCCGGCCACCTGCAGCGGTTCGCCGGTCGCCACGTACGCCGCGACCTCGTCGTCGGTGACCTCGGCGAAGTGCACCACGGTCGCGGCGGCGGCCCCGGCGTACCCGCCGGTGGCCAGACTGGTCAGCGCGTGGCCGGTGTACAGCACCCCGGACCGCCCGCGCATCCGCCGCCACCGCGCGGTCGCGTCGGCGGCGTCAGCCGGCTTGCCGAGGATCTCCCCGTCGAAGTCGAGCACCGAGTCGCAGCCGAGGACCAGCAGGTCGGTGCCGTCGTCGACGAGATCGGGCCGGAGCCGATCGGCGACGGCGACCATCTTGCGCCGGGCCAGCTCCAGACACAACTCGTCGGCCCGGTCCAGCGTCACTGACTCCTCGTCGACGCCGCTCACCAGCACCTGAGGGGTGATTCCGGCGGCCTGCAGCAGTTTGTGTCGGGCCGGGCTCGCCGAGGCGAGTACCAGACGCGGACGCAGGGAGGTAGTCACGGGTGGACAGGCTACCGGCCCCGGTCGGCGGTACCGACGCTCAGTGTGATCAGTGGGGCAGCGCGCTGGCCCGCCATGCGTCCGGACCGAGCCGGCCCGGGAAACCCGGCGTGGGTCGGGCGCTGCGGGCCCACCGCGACGGCGCCGGCCGATCGGTGCCGCTGTCGGCAACCGGACGGGTACGGGCGACGAGCACGCCCACCAGCGCCGCCAATTCCTCGGGGGTCGGCGTGCCCCGGACGATCCGCCAGGCCGGCTGCGCGTCGCTCATCGGCCGAGCGTACGTGCCGATCAGGCCGGCCGGCGAGTGGTGATCACTACTGGCGCGCTACCCTCGGCGTCTGGTTGCCACCCCGGTACCATATGACGCGCGGCTCACACCGGCCGCGTGCCGATCGTGTGGCACCCAAACCTTCCGGGTACGGTCATTTGGATGTCCGCTGTGCCCCCGCAACTAGTTGCAGACCGTTACCGGCTGGTCGAGCCGCTCGGTCAGGGCGGCATGGGCCGGGTCTGGAAGGCCCGCGACGAAGTGCTGCACCGGGACGTGGCGATCAAGGAGCTGGTGCCGCCACCGGGCCTCACCGATCAGGAACGCCGCGAGATGCGGGAGCGCTCGCTGCGCGAGGCGCGGGCGATCGCCCGACTCAACCACATCAACGTGGTACGCGTCTTCGACGTGCTGCGCACCGACGGCGACCCGTGGATCGTGATGGAGTACGTGCCATCCCGGTCGCTGCAGGACGTGCTCGCCCAGAACGGCCCGGTCCCGGCGACCCGGGCCGCGGAGATCGGCCTCGGAGTGCTCGGTGCGCTCCGGTCCGCCCACCTGTCGGGGGTGATGCACCGGGACGTCAAGCCCGGCAACGTACTGCTCGGTCACGACGGCCGGGTGGTGCTCACCGATTTCGGCCTGGCCACCGTTCCGGGCGACCCCAACGTCACCCGTACCGGGCTGGTGCTGGGCTCACCGGCGTACATCGCCCCGGAGCGGGCCCGTACCGGCAGCGCCGGGCCGGAAGGCGACCTGTGGTCGCTCGGCGCGACGCTGTACGCGGCCGTCGAGGGGCAGTCGCCGTACGCCCGGCAGACCGCCATCGCCACGCTCTCCGCGCTGGCCACCGAGCCGCCGCCGCCCGTCCGCCGGGCCGGCCCACTCAAGCCGGTGCTGGCTGGGCTGCTGCGCAAGGACCCGTACACCCGGATGAAGGCCGACGAGGCGGAGCGGCTGCTGACCCGCGCCGCCGGTCGCGGTCCGCGGCGCGGTCGCTCACTGCTCGACGGGGTACGCCGACCCAGCCCGTACGGCAGCCGGGAGGTCCGCCCTGGCGAGTCCCGGTCGGGGATCGTGCCCGGTCCACGCGGCAGGGCGCCGCGCACCCCGGTCCCGTCGGAGCCGGTGTCGCCGCCGGTGACCCCGTTGCCGACCGCGTTGCCGGTGGTCCCCGGCCCGGCCAAGTACGGCCCGCCGGTCACCCGCCAGACCAACTCGGCGGACCCGACCAGGGTGGTGCCGTCGACCGACCCGCCTGCCGGCGCGGCGATCGCAGCCGCAGCCGAGACGAGCGTACTGCCGGCCAAAGCCGGTGAGCCGCCGTCGGAGACCACCGTGCTGCCCCTGGCGGAGCGCACCCAGGTGGTACCGGGCCGCACGGAGACGGCGCCGGACCGTAAGACGGCCGAGCGGTCACCGGCCGCCGAGCCGGTCAAGCAGCCGGCGGCGACCGAGGCGGCTGAGCAGCCGGCGGCCGCCGAGCCCGCCGAACGGCCGCCGGTTCAGGAACAATCCGGGTCGCCCGCTGCTGCCGCCAGCGCGTCG
This sequence comes from Micromonospora sp. LOL_021, assembly GCF_048060215.1. Classification (NCBI taxonomy): domain Bacteria; kingdom Bacillati; phylum Actinomycetota; class Actinomycetes; order Micromonosporales; family Micromonosporaceae; genus Micromonospora; species Micromonospora sp. LOL_021. The sequence goes on from NZ_JBHMIN010000029.1 coordinate 45,789, forward strand.
GACCGGCGAGACTGGTCCGCGCCGGCCCTGCTGTTCGACCACGCCGCGCGGGCCGTCCGGCCCGTGACCGAGCTGCCCCGTACCTGGCTGATCAGCGGTGTGGCGGGTGTCGTCGTACTGGCGCTGCTGCTGACCGTCGCGCTGCTGGCTACGGGCGACGAGGACGAGCCCGACGGACAGCTCGGCACCGGTCCGGCCGCCTCGGCCACGCCGTCGGCCCCGGCCCCGACCTCCGGCGCGCCGAGCGCTGAGCCGAGCGCTGAGCCGAGTTCACCGGCGGCCGAGGCGTCGCCCGACGTGCCGGCGGTGCCGCCGCAGAACGGCGAGTCGCCCCAGTCGTCGGACCCGCAGTCGCCGTTGCCCGACGGCTGGCGACTGCACGAGGACCAGACCGGATTCTCGGTGCCGGTGCCGGAAGGCTGGTCGGTCAGCCGCGAACGAACCCGGGTGGAGTTCCGGGAGAACGGTCAACTCGGTCGCCTGATCATCATCGACCAGACCGACAACCCGAAGCCCGATCCGGTCGCCGACTGGCAGAACCAGGAGCAGGCCCGGCGGGGCACCTACAACGACTACGAGCGGGTACGGATCGAAGCCGTCGACTACTTTCTCGACGCCGCCGACTGGGAGTTCCGCTACACCAGCAACCGGGGCAACCGGTTGCAGGTGCGCAACCGGGGGTTTGTCACCGCGCCGGACAAGGCGTACTCCATCTACTGGTCCACCACGGCCGAACGCTGGCAGCAGGACCTGGTCTACTTCGAGCTGATGGCGAGCAGGTTCCAGCCCGCCGGAAGCTGAGCCACGACTCACCCGCATGAACTTCCGATCTTCCGGGTACAACCGGAGGGCGACGGAAGGAGAGTGCGACATGGTCAACCGTCGACGGATCGTCAAGCCGAGCGTGGCACTGTGGACGCTGGTGGCCCTGGTCGATGCGGCCCTGCTGGTCGTCAGCGTCGGTCTGATACCCGTACTGCTGGTGCTGTCCGGTGGTGCGGCCGTGACGATCGCCGCCGTAGCGGCGTACCGCATGATCGTCAGTGACCGGGCCGGCGCCGAACCTACGGTCGTGCCTGCCGGCGGACGGTGGTCTGGTGGGCGTGGCGAGCGGTGAGTAGGCTCGCTGGCTGTGTCGATCACCGGGCTGACGGAAATGTGGGACCGCCTTTTCACGGCCCAGACCGACCCGCCACCACTGCTCGTGCTCATCACCGCCGCCGTCGCGCTGGTCGCGGTGTTCACCCGGCTGCCCTGGCGGATCGGCCGCAACGCGATCACCATCGCCCACGAAGGCGGGCACGCGCTGGTCGCCCTGCTCACCGGCCGCAAGCTCAAGGGGATCCGGCTGCACTCGGACACCTCCGGGCTGACCCTGTCGGCCGGCCGGCCGACCGGACTGGGCATGATCCTCACCCTGCTGGCGGGCTACGTCGCGCCGTCGCTGGTCGGGCTGGCCGGTGCCCTGCTGCTCGGCGGCAACCGGATCACTCTGCTGCTCTGGATCGCCGTGGCGCTGCTGCTCGCCATGCTGGTGATGATCCGCAACCTCTTCGGGATCGTGTCCATCCTGGTCACCGGCGGTGTGGTCTTCGCCGTCTCGTGGTTCACCGGCCCGGACGTGCAGGCCGCGTTCGCGTACACCGGGGTGTGGTACTTACTGATCGGCGGAGTGCGGCCGGTCGGTGAGCTGCAGCGGCTACGTGCCCAGGGCCGATCGCCGGAGTCGGACGCCGACCAGCTCGCCTGGCTGACCCGGGTGCCCGGCCTGGTCTGGGTGGGATTCTTCGGCCTGATCAACCTCGCCGCGTTGTTCATCGGAGCGCTGCTGCTCGCCAGCCCGTGGCTGGCCGACCTGGACCTGCCGACGCCGCCGGGCGGGTGACCCGTACCGCTGCGACTGGTACCGCTGTGACCCGCACCGGTCAGAGCGGGATGTTGCCATGCTTCTTCGGCGGCAGGGTCTCCCGCTTGCCGCGCAGCATCCGTAGCCCGCGCGCCACCTGCACCCGGGTCTGCGAGGGCGCGATGACCGAGTCGACGTAGCCGCGCTCGGCGGCGACGTACGGGTTGGCCAGCCGCTCCTCGTACTCGGCGATCCGCTGCGCCCGTACCGCTGCCGGGTCGTCGGCGGCGGCCAGCTCGGCGCGGTAGAGGATGTTCACCGCGCCCTGTGCACCCATCACCGCGATCTGCGCGGTCGGCCAGGCGAAGTTCAGGTCCGCGCCGAGATGCTTCGACCCCATCACGTCGTACGCGCCGCCGTACGCCTTGCGGGTGATGACGGTGACCTTCGGGACGGTCGCCTCGGCGTACGCGTAGATCAGCTTCGCGCCGCGCCGGATGATGCCGTCCCACTCCTGGTCGGTGCCCGGCAGGAAACCGGGCACGTCGACGAAGGTCAGCACCGGGATGTTGAACGCGTCGCAGGTGCGCACGAACCGGGCGGCCTTCTCCGAGGCCCCGATGTCCAGGCAGCCGGCGAAGTGCATCGGCTGGTTGGCGACCACCCCCACCGGCCGGCCCTCGATCCGGCCGAAGCCGACCACGATGTTCTGCGCGTACAGCGGCTGGACCTCCAAGAACTCGCCGTCGTCCAGGACGTGTTCGATCACCCGGTGCATGTCGTACGGGTGGTTGGCCGAGTCGGGGACGATGGTGTCGAGCTCACGGTCGGTGTCGGTGACGGCCGGCTCCGCCTCGGTTGGCAGCGTCGGCGGTTCGTCCAGGTTGTTGCTGGGCAGGTACGCCAGCAGCGCCTTGACGTAGTCGACGGCATCCTCTTCGTCGGTCGCCAGGTAGTGGGCGTTTCCGCTGGTGGCGTTGTGGGTGCGGGCGCCACCGAGCTCTTCCATGCCGACGTCCTCGCCGGTGACCGTCTTGATCACGTCCGGGCCGGTGATGAACATGTGCGACGTCTGGTCGACCATGATGGTGAAGTCGGTGACCGCCGGGGAGTACACCGCGCCGCCCGCACACGGCCCCATCACCAGGGAGATCTGCGGGATGACGCCCGAGGCGCGGACGTTGCGGAAGAAGATGTCGCCGTACAGCCCGAGGCTGACCACGCCCTCCTGGATGCGCGCGCCGCCGGAGTCGTTGATCCCGATCATCGGGCAGCCGATCTTCATCGCCAGGTCCATCACCTTGACGATCTTCTCGCCGAAGACCTCGCCGAGCGAGCCGCCGAAGACGGTGAAGTCCTGCGCGAAGACGCACACCTGCCGGCCGTCGACGGTGCCGTAGCCGGTCACCACCCCGTCGCCGTACGGGCGGGTGTGCTCCAGCCCGAAGTTTGTCGACCGGTGCCGGGCCAGCTCGTCCAGCTCGACGAAGGAACCCTCGTCGAGCAGCATCGCGATCCGTTCCCGAGCGGTCTTCTTACCCCGGGCATGCTGTTTCTCGACCGCGCGGGCCGAGCCGGCATGCACCGCCTCGTCGACCCGGCGCTCCAGGTCCGCCAGCTTGCCGGCGGTGCTGTGGAGGTCGGTTCCGGTCCCGGACTGCTCACTCGTCACGCCCACACCGCGGATGCTATCGACGTCGCGACCGCCGGTCAGGGGCCGACGGTGTGCGGTTTCCCTCAGTACACCGTCGTCGGGCGGGCCTTGGCCGGGCTCGATCGACCCCGGGACGACGTTTCCTGCTTGTTGCCCGATTCGTTACCACCACGTGACAGTGTTGGGAGTTGCGCTGATCGCGTCCGGTCTGACGGTGCTGCTGGTGATGCGGCGGACGCTCTGGCCGGCGCGGGCGGCCACCGTCGGCAGCCGCAGGGCCGGAAGTCTGGACGCCGCGCCGCATCGGCGCCGTCGAGGGCGGGGGCGACGTCGGGCCACCCGCACCGGGCTGTTCCGTCGCCGGGCGACGCCCGGTGGACGCCACACGGTCGGCGTGACCGTGCCGCGCCAACGTCGGGGCAGTCGGCCCGCCGTCATGCTGCCGGAGCCGCCGGTCGCCGCTGTGCCGCCCGTCGTTGTGCCGCCCGTCGTTGTGCCGCCGGTTGCCGTGCCGCCGGCTGCTGGCGACGAGGATTTCGACTGGTTCGACCGGCCGACGGACGCGTACGCACAACCCGTACGAGCGTCGGACCCGGCCGTTCCCTCGTCGGATCCGCCGGCAGCGGTGCCGGTGATCGGTACGACCGTCACCGGACACCCGTACCGTGGCGTGGCACCGGTGCCGCAGCGGTACGACCATCGGTAGTCAGCCGCCGTAGGGTGGGCGGATGGCCGGCTCACCGTACACCGATCTGGACCGTCCGCCGCTCGACGAGCGTGGGCTGCGTCGCGCGCTGATCGTTCCCGACGGCCTGTGGACCGACGTGCAGGTCCGGGCGCAGACCGGCTCCACCAACGCGGACGTGCTCGCCGCCGCGCGAGCCGGTGCCGCCGAAGGGCTGGTGATCACGGCGGAGCAGCAGCACGCCGGGCGCGGGCGGCTCGGCCGCGACTGGACCTCGCCGCCGCGGGCCGGCCTCGCCGTCAGCGTGCTGCTGCAGCCGGCGGCGGCTCGGCCCGCCCGGTCGTGGCCGGCGGTGCCGGGGTCCCGGTACGGCTGGTTGCCGCTGCTGGCCGGCGTCGCGCTGGCGGAGGCGGTGGCCCGGCTGGCCGAACTGCCGGCCGGGTTGAAGTGGCCCAACGATCTGTTGATCGACGAGGCGAAGTGCGCCGGGATCCTCGCTGAGGCGACCCCGGACGGGGCGGCCGGCCCGGCCGTGGTGCTGGGCATCGGGCTCAACGTGACGCTGCGCGCCGACGAGCTACCACCGCCCGGTAGCGGTCCGCGGGCCACCTCGCTGCAGCTGGCCGGAGCGGCGGCGACCGACCGGGACCCGCTGCTGCGGGCGGTGCTGCGCGGGGTGGCCGACTGGTACGGGCGGTGGCGCGCCGCCGGCGGCGACCCGGTCGCGTCCGGCCTACGGGCGGCGTACCTGCGGCACTGCGTGACGGTGGGCCGGCAGGTGCGGGTCTCGTTGCCGTCCGGATCGGCGCACACCGGGCTGGCCGGCACGGTCGACGAGGACGGCCGCCTGGTGGTCCGCACCGCCAGCGGCGAACTGGCGGTCGCGGCAGGGGACGTGGTGCACGTGCGGTCCGGCGACGCGCCGGGAAACGGTACGCCCGGTTGACCGTCCGGGTGGCGGTCAACCGCTACGGTCACCCCGGCGGCCGGTGTACGGACCGCCGGCCGGGTTCCCCGCCCGGCCCGGGCTAGGAGGTTGCCGTGGCATTTCCCGAAGACATGCTCACCGCCGACGAGCATGTCGTGTTGCACCTGCACCCGCACTGGAAGGCACTGGTGCGGCCGGTGGCGGTGACGGTGCTGGCGGTCGCCGCGGTGGTGGCCGGGTTCCTGCTGCTGCCGGAGAGCAGCGCAGCCACCGTCGTGTGGTACGTGATCGTCGGGCTGGCGCTGGTCGCGGTGTTCTGGTTCGCCGTCCGGCCGTTCGCGGTCTGGCGCAGTACGCACTACGTGTTCACGAACGAGCGGGTGGTGCTGCAGCACGGGGTGTTCTCCCGAGAGCGCCGGGACATCCCGTTGAACCGGGTCAACGACCACTCCATGACGCAGCGGTTCAGCGAACGGCTGCTCGGCTGCGGGACGTTGACCATCGAATCCGCCGGTGAACGCGGGCAGACCGTGTTGCCCGACCTTCCGGGGGTGAGCCAGGTGCAGACGCAGCTCTACGAGCTGGTCGAGGCGCATCACGATCTGCACAGCTTGGGCGACGGTGAGCTGCGGGAGATCCTTGACGAGGCACGCACCGGGCCGGACCAGGCAGCCCCGGCGCGACCGGACGACGCCTCGCCCGGTCAGCTGGATTAGGTCATCGCCCGGCGTCGCGTAGCGCGAACCAGCCACGGAACCGGGTGCGCAGCACCTCGCGCTCCGGCCGGTCGTAGGTGTCGAGCCGGGTCAACGACCCCAGCAGGGTGACCGTGCCCAGGCCCGGCCGGGCGTCGGACAGCTTCCTGGTGAGCACGTCCAGCCGCCCGGCGAGCCGGTCACCGGCGTACACCGGGGCCAGCCAGCGCAGCTCCTCCAGGCCAGGGGAGGTGTCGGCGGCGGCCCGGGACAGCACCGCGTCCACGTACGCCCGCATGAACAGGCTGACGGTGAAGAATCCGCTGGCGATCACGGTGCCGTACGGGCTGGCCTGAGCGAGTTCCGGCTCGACGTGGTACCACTGCGGGTCGAAGCGTTCGGCGAAGCTGACCATTTCGACGCCGTCCACGGTGGTGATGCCGAGGTCGAAGGAACCGCCCGGGGCGAGATCCTCGAAGAACAGGTCGGCGTCAGCACCGGTGCCGGAGCGCACGGTCGTCGGTCAGCGCCTGGCCGGGCGCGTCGCCGCGGTGATCTCCGCGTCGATCCTCGCGGCGATCTCCGCGGAGATCCTTGCGTCGATCTCGGCGGCGAGCGGGTCGGCCAGGGGTGCCGGGCTGTCCGGTACCTGCGTCGACTGGCCGGTTGGCGGCTGCCCGTCCCGCTGGATCTGCTGCGGGACCAGCTTGCCCGCCGCCGCCGGTCCGGTCTGCGCCGCCGGTTCGGTTCCGGTGGTCGGGCCGGTCCCAGTGGTCGGGTGGGCGGCGGGTGCCGGGCGGAAGACGAACGTGCGGTACGCCCAGAAGCGGAACACTGTGCCGAGCACCAATCCGATGATCTTGACGATGTTCAGGGCCAGCAGCCCGCTGATGCCGAAGCCGTACTTGGCCAGCCCCAGCACCCCGACCTCGATCGCCAGGCCGGTGAGGTTGAACAGGAAGAACAGTACGTACTCCCGCCGGATGGCCGACTTCGGCCGGTCCCGGTAGGTCCAGTGCCGGTTCATGAAGTACGAGCTGGTGGTCGCCACCAGCGCGGCGACGACAGTCGCCTTCAGCTGACCGTCGGCGAGCACGGTCAGCGCCAGAGCGTTGAACACCGCGAAGTTGACGGCGGTGTTGATGCCACCGACGGTGCCGAATTTCAGCGCCTCGCGGATGAACCTCTGCCAGCGCTCGGGCAGAAGGCGAAGTATTCGCATCAGATCACCATACGGCAGGTCGACGGGCCGTTCGGGTTGACTGGCGGGTAGGGCGGCACCGGGTGGGGCTAGTCACGCTCGCTGGCCGCCGCCACCACGGCGGGCGCCGCGACGGTGAACACGAACCTGCGGTACGCCCAGAACCGGAACAGGGTGCCGACCGCCACGCCGACGATGTTGGCCGCGATGTTGTCGGCGAGCAGCGTCTGGAACACCCCGGGCCAGATGCTGCCCAGCCCGTAGTGGCTGATCCCCAGGCAGGCCAGGCCGATGCCCAGGCCCACGGCGTTGAAGAAGAAATAGAGGCCGTACTCGCGGGCCAGCCCGGACCTGACCGAGTGCCGCCAGGTCCAGAAGCGGTTGCCGACGAAGGCCACCGAGGCGGCGATCACCGTCGACAGCGTCTTCGCGCTGAGCGGGCCCATCCCGAGCAGGCTTGCAGCGATGTTGAACAGGGTGATGTCGACGATGAAGGCGATCCCACCGACCACCCCGAACTTGCCGATCTCGCGAACCAGCAGGCCGAACCGGTCCCGGAGCCGGCGGATCAACCCCGGACTGGAGGCGGGCGCGGACGGCTCGCCGGCGGCGTGGACGGGCACGTGATCGAGCGTAGCGGGTTCCCGCCCGCCGATGTGTCGGCACCACCCGAGTTTCCGGCCACCCCACGCTTTCGCCACCCGAGTCGTGAACACGCAGAGTGACTTGGGTCGGGGTCGGTCGAGCGCCGGAGAATCTTGCGTACAACTGCGCGTGGGAGCGAGAAACAGCTCGTCAGATTGCATGCGTCGATAACTTGTGCACTTCTTCACAAGCTCCTCGGCTGCCCTGAACGATCAATCGGTTTACCCTGAGTCCAACTCCCGGACTTGTATCCCGGCGGCTGGGCCCGACCATCCGCCGGTGCCGTGCACTCCAGGAACGAGGTCAGCGCCGACCACGAGGAGATCGCCATGACTGCAACGGCCACCGCGTCCGTACCGTCGAACGTCCCCGGCCCCGCCCCGACCAGCCACGCCCGCCTGCTCGACTGGGTCCGGCAGATCGCCAACCTCACCACACCGGACCGGGTCGTCTGGGCCGACGGTTCGCTCGCCGAATGGCACCGGCTCACCGACGAACTCGTCGACTCCGGCACCCTGGTCCGGTTGGACAGCGAACGCCGTCCCAACTCGTTCTGGGCCCGCACCGACCCGACCGACGTGGCCCGGGTCGAGGAACGCACCTTCATCTGCTCACCCGACGAGTCCGACGCCGGACCGACCAACAACTGGATGGACCCCGCCGAGATGAAGCGGGTGATGACCGAGCTGTACCGGGGGTGCATGCGCGGCCGGACCATGTACGTGGTCCCGTTCTGCATGGGCCCGTTGGACGCCCCGGAGCCGATGTTCGGCGTGGAGATCACCGACAGCGCGTACGTCGTCGCCTCGATGCGGATCATGACCCGGATGGGCGCCGAGGTGCTCGCCGCGATGGGCGACGACGCCGAGTTCGTGCCGGCCCTGCACTCGGTCGGCGCACCGCTTGCGCCGGGCCAGGCCGACGTGCCGTGGCCGGCCAACGAGACCAAGTACATCTCGCACTTCCCACAGACCCGGGAAATCTGGTCGTACGGCTCCGGCTACGGCGGCAACTCGCTGCTCGGCAAGAAGTGCTACGCGCTGCGGATCGCCAGCGTGATGGCCCGCGACGAGGGCTGGCTGGCCGAGCACATGCTGATCCTCAAACTGACCGCACCGGACGGGCGGGTCCGCTACATCGCCGGCGCGTTCCCGTCCGCCTGCGGCAAGACCAACCTGGCCATGCTGGAGCCGACCATCCCCGGCTGGAAGGTCGAGACGATCGGCGACGACATCGCCTGGATGCGGTTCGGCGACGACGGCCGGCTGTACGCGGTCAACCCCGAGTACGGACTCTTCGGCGTCGCCCCCGGCACCGACTGGCGGACCAACGCCAACGCGATGCGTACCCTCGACCGGGGCAACAGTATCTTCACCAACGTCGCGCTGACCGACGACCGCGACGTGTGGTGGGAGGGCATGGGCGAGCCACCCGCGCACCTGACCGACTGGCGGGGCGAGGACTGGAACCCCGACCGGGGCACCGACGCCGCCCACCCGAACAGCCGGTTCTGCACCCCGATCACCCAGTGCCCGATCCTCGCCGACGAATACCACGACCCGCGTGGCGTACCGATCGACGCGATCCTGTTCGGCGGCCGACGCCGTACCACGGTGCCGTTGGTCACCGAGGCCCGCGACTGGGTGCACGGCGTCTACCTGGGCGCCACGCTCTCCTCGGAGACGACCGCGGCGGCGGCCGGCAAGGTCGGGGTGGTCCGACGGGATCCGATGGCGATGCTGCCGTTCATCGGCTACCACGCCGGGGACTACTTCCGGCACTGGATCGAGATGGGCAAGGGCACCGACGGCGACGCCGCCAAGCTGCCCCGGATCTTCTACGTCAACTGGTTCCGCCGCGACGACGACGGCCGGTTCCTCTGGCCCGGCTTCGGGGAGAACTCCCGGGTGCTCAAGTGGATCGTCGAGCGGCTGGACGGCACCGGCGCGGCGGTGGAGACCCCGATCGGCAACGTACCGACCGTCGACGCGCTCGACCTGTCCGGCCTGGACGTCGACCCGGCCGACGTGGCCGCCGCGCTCGCCGTCGACCCGGCGCAGTGGCGCGCGGAGCTGCCGCAGATCACCGAATGGTTCGAGCGGTTCGGCGACAAACTGCCCGGCGTGCTCTGGGCGGAGCTGGACGCGCTGCGGGCCCGGCTGGACGCCGCCGACTGACCGTTGGATAGCCTGCGCCGGTGGCGGCAGACCTTCCAGCTCCGGTCCGCCGGCTGGTCGGGTTGCTCGCCGTCACCGCCGCGGCCACCGTCGTGGTCGACCTGCTCAACTGGTGGTACGCCCCGGAGCGGGATGTCGGCGTGGCGGTCCGCTCCGGCTGGGCGCTGCTTCGGGCGTTCGGTTTCCTGGTCCTGATCCGGCAGGTACGCCGGGGTCGGGCCGGGGCCCGACCGTTCGGGCTGATTCTGGCGGTCACCACCGTCTTCGCGCTCGGCCGGCTGGTGGTGCCGCGCTCCGGCGTGCCGCCGCTGCCCGGGGTGGCCGGGTTCGGCCTGCTCGCCGGGCTCTGCCTGGCCGTGGTGTGGCTGCTGTACCGGTCCCCGGCGGTCGGTGCGCAGCTGACCCGGCACCCGGCCCGGTTGGTCCGCGACGGCCGGCGGCTGACCTGGCGCGAGGCCCCGCCCCGCCGGCCGCCGGTGGCCGCCTGGCTGCTCGTCGCCCGGGTCTCGGCCTTCACCTACCCGCCGTTGATGCTGGTGCCGGCGCTGGTCTCGGTCGGGGTGCTGCTCGACGGCCGGCTGGTCGCCACCCCGGCGGTGGTGGCCTGGATCGCGGTCGCCACCGCCACCAGCTGGCTGGTGCTGCTGGTGTCGTTCTTCATGCTGCGCGGCCGGCGCTGGGCACGATGGCTGCTGGTCCTGGTCAGCCTCGGGGCGCTCGCCGTCGACCTGCCGTTGTGCTGGTGGCTGCTCGGCGTGGACGGACTGGTCCGCGACGGCGCGCCGCTGGTGGTGGCGGCGGCGTTGGCCTTCTACGGTGTGTGGCGGGCCGGTCGCGCCGAGCATGACCAGCCGGCGACGAGCGCCGAGCACGGCCGGGGGACCGTCGGTGCCGACCGGGAGGTCGCCGGCACCGAACCGGCCTGACGGGAGGTCCAGGTGGACGGTACGTCGGTCGTCGACGTCGCGGTGGTCGGTGCCGGTCCGGCCGGTGCCGCCGCAGCGATCGCCGCCCGCCGGGCCGGTGCCCGGGTGCTGCTGCTGGACCGGGCCGACTTTCCCCGCGACAAGCCGTGTGGCGACGGCATCGCACCGCACACCCTCGACGTGCTGGCCGGGCTGGCCGTGCCCGACCCGGTCGACGGGATCGCCCCGGTCGGTCGACTCCGGCTGGTCGCCCCGCACGGCGGGCAGGTCGCCGCCGAGCTGGTCCGTCCGGCGTACACGGTGCCGCGGGCCGTCTTCGACGCCCGGCTGGTCGCCGCCGCGGTCGCCGCCGGCGTGCGGCTGCGGCGGCACGCCGTACGGCGGGTCACGGTCCGCGACGACCTGGTGCTGCTCGACGGCGAGATCGCGGCGCGGGCGGTCGTCGGCGCGGACGGCGCGGGTTCGGTGGTACGCCGGGCGTTGGGCCACGGCCCCAACCCGGACGGACATCTGGCCCTGGCGATTCGCGGCTACGCGCCGGTCGGGGCCGTCACCAGACCCGGCGAACAGCGGATCGTCACCACGGCAGCCGGTTGGCCAGCGTACGCCTGGGCTTTTCCGATCGGTGACGGGCGGGCGAACATCGGGTACGGGGAGGTGCTGCGGGGCCGGCCGTTGACCCGGGCCCGGCTGCTGGACCGGTTGTGCGCGCTGCTGCCCGGCACCGATCTGGCGCAGGTCACCGACCTACGGGCGCATCATCTGCCGCTGTCCACCCGGCGGCCGCCGGTGGGTGCGGGTCGGCTGGTGCTGGCCGGCGACGCGCTGTCGCTGATCAACCCGTTCACCGGCGAGGGCATCTTCTACGCGGTGCTGTCCGGCGCGCTGGCCGGTGCGGCGGCGGCCGGTCCACCGGCGGTCGCCGCCCGCCGTTACCGGCAGGCGCTGCGTCGACGCCTCGGCGGGCATCTGCGGCACAGCGCCCTCGGCGCCTGGCTGGCCCGGCGGCCGACGACGGTGGACGCCGCCGTCGCGGCGGCGGCACGGGACCGGCACGTCTTCGACACCATCGTCGAACTCGGTCTCGGCGACGGCCGGCTGGACGCGGTCACGGTGCGCCGGCTCGCCGCGCAACTGACGATCCGCCGGGCGGCCGATACCGCGCGACGGCGCTCCGGTCGCTAGTCTGCTTGGGATGACTCTGCGGGAGCTGCTCTACTCGGTCTATGAGCGACGGCTCATGACGAGACTGGCGGGCAAGCCGGTGCCCGGCCACGTGGGCGTGATGTGCGACGGCAACCGCCGGTGGGCCCGGGAGATGGGGTTCGTGGACCCCAACGACGGGCACCGGGTCGGCGCAGCGAAGATCAAACATCTGTTGAACTGGTGTGACCAGGCCGGTATCGGTCACGTCACGCTGTACCTGCTGGCCACCGACAACCTGCGTCGGCCGGCCCGCGAGCTGGATCCGTTGCTGAACATCATCGAGGATCTGGTCACCGAGTTGGCCGAGGAGGGCAACCCCTGGCGGCTGCGCATCGTCGGCGCGCTGGACCTGCTGCCGGGGTCCACCGCGACTGCGTTGAAGGCCGCGCAGGAGCGTACCCAGACTCGGTCCGAGGGCGCGCAGGTGAACATCGCGGTTGGCTACGGCGGCCGCCGGGAGATCGCCGACGCGGTCCGGTCGCTGTTGCACGAGCACGCCAAGTCCGGCGGCACCCTGGAGGAGCTGGCCGAGGTGCTCGACGTCGACCACATCGCCGAGCATCTCTACACCCGCGGTCAGCCGGACCCGGATCTGGTCATCCGGACCAGTGGCGAGCAGCGGCTCTCCGGCTTCCTGCTGTGGCAGTCGGCGCACTCGGAGTTCTACTTCTGCGACGTGAACTGGCCCGACTTTCGTCGGGTGGACTTCCTGCGGGCGTTGCGGTCGTACGCGAACCGGCAACGCCGGTACGGTGCCTGACCATCGCTGGGCGTGCCGGTCGGTTGGCCGATCAACTGGCGTCAGCCCCGATCGGCTGACTGCAGTCCCGATGGCTGGCGTCAGTCGAGGGCGTGCACGGCGGAGGTCAGGAAGTCGCCGAGCGCTTCCGGCGAGTCGATGGTGAGGTCGGCGGCCGCCGACACGTCGTGCCCGGTCTCGGCGTTGGCCACCGCCACGCAGACGCCGAAGAAGTCGGGATTGGCGCTGGCGTGTGCCCGGAGCGCGGCGAACGCCTTGATGTCGGAGACATCGTCACCGAAGTACCAGGCACATCCAGCGGTGCCGACCGCGTCGCCGATGACCATGCCCTTGTCCCGGTCTACCGGCGGCTTGATCTCGATGACCATCCGCCCGCTCTGCACCCGTAGGCCGAGCTGTTCGGCCCGGGCCTGCCCCCACGACTCGACGGTCTCGGCGAGCTCGGGCGCGGTCCGGTAGTGCAGCGCGACGGACAGCCGTTTGTACTCGACCAGTGCACCGGCGGGCAGCTCGGCGCGGGCCCGGTCGGCCAGCTCCTGCATCGCCGGGACCCAGGGCAGCGCGGCCGGCTCGGTGACTGTCGGTCCGGAGCCGTGGCTGTGCTCAAGCCCGTACAGTCCGTACAGGTCGACCTCACTGATCGAGGCGAACTGGGCCCGGAGGAAGTCGACCGGTCGGGCCGACACGATCGCTATCCGCTGCACCACCCCGGCGAGTGACTCGATCGCCGCCAGCACCTTGGGCGCGGGCTGCACCGACGTGGGATCGTCACCGACCGGGGCGAGGGTGCCGTCGAAGTCGAAGAACAGCACGCACCGGTCGGCGCGATCGATGGTGGCTCGCCATGCCTGCTCCGCGGTCAGCGGACGGGCCAAGCGCTGGTTTCCTACCTCGAACGGCCGCACGGGCGTCAGCGTACCTGCTGCCGACCCGAGTGCCAGACCTCTCGGCGGATGAACGTTCGGGGACGTCGGCGCTGGTGACTACGGTCCGCGAACCACCTGGCGGGTCAATCGTCACCGCCGCTCATCAGTCGCCGACCATGCATCCGCGGTGGAAATTGCACGACGGCCGCGTCGTGTTGCTGCCCCTGCCGGAGCAAATAGCCTTCGACGAAGCCGGAGTTGCGGTCGGCGACGTGTGAATCGACTTCATTGAGCCGGGCGACGAGGAATTCGGTGAGCGCGGTCAGCCGTCCCTGCTGCCGGTCGTTGAGGTGCGCGATGACCGCCACCAGCGTGGCGACGGACGCGCAGGCGATGACGAACAGGTTCACCACCGCCGGCACCTCGCCGGTACTCAGGACGGCGACCACGATATTCGTGGTGCCGTAAAGCGTGATCGCGACGGCCGCGATCACGACTGCCGACCATTTGAGGGTCATCGGTTTCGACCCTCCCTCCTGTCCCGCAGGGCTGTGTCCGGGCTGTGTCCGGCCTTGTCCCGTCCCCCGTGGATGACGAGCCCAAGCAGTACGGAGAGGAACGCTATCGTGACTCAGCGTGCAAGTGGGATGGAACCGGGCTGCTTGATCGGCTTTCTTTCGCCATCTGAGAACTACCCTGCCCGCTTGGGTCCTTTGCGAGGTTCGGCCGGCAGTGGAGGGCGGTAGGCGAGATAGCGGATGGTCTCCCTGATGTGAAATTTCTCCGCATCTGACACGTTTGGGTCGACCAGCCGGCGGAGCAGTGCCTCCACGTCCGGGTCCATCGGCGGCGCCGAGGGCGCCGGTCGGGCGCTGGTGGCGCGGTCCCAGCCGAGTACGCCGAACGCGACCGTCGGGCTGATCCCGAGTCCTTCGCAGAACGAGACCACCCGCTCGGCCTCCGGATCGCTGGACCACTCGCCGCGTACCCACCGGTTGATGGTCTGGCGGGACACGCCGGTGCGCCGGGAGACCTCCGAGCCGGTCCAGGCGCGGGTCGCGCGCGCGTCGGCGAGCGCCTTGCGTACGAAGGCGGCGAAGGCGATCTTCCGCGCGGCGGAGCTGTCCGGCACCGGCCGACGGTACGGCGAATCACCGCTTTTCCTGGGGGCAGGAAGCCTTCTGTACTGCGTTTGTGACAGAGCTTTGTGAATCTCTGTCGGGAAATCTTCCCTTGTCACGAGGGGTGCCACGGGTGCAGTCTAAGGACGAAGTGGGGTGGAGCTAATCACCCGAAAAGATGATGCTGTCACTCGCGCGTGACGCTTTACTCTACGTCACGTGCTTGAGACGCTGAGTGAGTGGAGTTGTCGCTTACACGTGACGGAGACGGTGCGGTGACCGAACTCGCGACCCGGGCCCAGGCCTTCGGCCTGATTGCGGACGCCGTCGCTGGCGGCCTGACCGCACCGTGGCGGCTGTACCTGGCCAGGGGGTGTCGTCACCTGGCGCTCAACGTGGGGGACCGGTCCGAGTGGAACGCGTGGCGGGCGCACCTCGGCTGTCCGGAGTTGAGTGTGCGGGTGTACGACGCGGGAGGGGAGATCCGGCGGGCCTCGGTGGCCGAGGTGGTGCTGGGCGGTTGCCGGATCAGCGTCGAACTGGTCGAAGAGGTGAGGACCGACGACATCGATCGGCTGCTCACCGACGACCCGACGTCGTTCGAGTCGGAGGAGACATGATCCCAGAGATCGGGGCGACCGGATGAGCTCGTTCTTCGCGGTCTTCCTGGTGTTGCTGCTGGCCTCGGCCAGCTACGCCGCCGGCCGGCTGCACGGCCAGCTCAGCTACCGGATCGGCTACCGGTTCGGCTACCGGCAGGGCTACTTCGACGGTGACCGCGGGGCGTGGGCCCGGCGGCGCCGGGAGACCCGGGCCGCGATCGCGTCGGTGCTGCCGGAACCAGCCCGTCCGCAGACCCGTCCGGAGCCCTCTCCGGTGGCCACCGCGCCGGTGGTCGACCCGGCGGTCCATCCGGTGGCCCGTCCGGTGGCCCGTCCGGTGGTGGCCGCCGGGGTCGACCTGGCGGTCCGTCCGGGCACCACCTACACCGGCGCGGCCTTCGTCGGCGGGCCCGGCGTCGGCGGGCCCGGTGGCCTCGGCGGTACTGGTGGCCGGCACTCGACGGAACTGCTGGCCGGTCGACATCCCTGACCGGCTGCGGCCGCAGCCGTCCGGCGCAGCCGAAGCGATGAGCTTTTCCGAGTGCGGTGTCGTGTTGAGGCGGACGCGACACCGCCTGGGAACCCCGGCGTCACCGCGCCGGTGTTCCTCCCGGCCGGGATGCGTGCAGGGGGTGCGCATCCCGGCCGGCCGCCTGCGCGGCGCGGATGTGTCCGCCGCGTGACCGGTGTGTGTCGGACCTGGGTACGGATCACCATCTGCCCCGCTCAGCTCCGGTGTGTGGGCCGAAGATCGGCCCCGACGCCTAGCCGAGGTCGGGATCCGGCGGCTAGCGTCTAGTCATGGTCCGGGGTCGTCCCGGGCCAGCCGGACGGTCCGGACCTGCAGTCGCATGGGTTCCGCATCCGACCCGTGCCTTCGGGCCCCGGTGGAGCCGGATCGCGGGCGGATCGGGTGCACGCCCGACGGAGCAGGCCTGTGACGAGTCGACGTACCACCCCCCGGGCCGATCAGAGCCCGACCGCCGCCGCTGTCCCGTCCAGCCGTAGCCGGACCCGCCGAGCCCCGGACGCCG
This sequence comes from Micromonospora sp. LOL_021, assembly GCF_048060215.1. Classification (NCBI taxonomy): domain Bacteria; kingdom Bacillati; phylum Actinomycetota; class Actinomycetes; order Micromonosporales; family Micromonosporaceae; genus Micromonospora; species Micromonospora sp. LOL_021. The sequence continues at coordinate 62,135 of NZ_JBHMIN010000029.1, forward strand.
CCGCGTCCGAGTCGGCCGACCGGTCTGCCGGCCCAGCCCAACCGGAGCCGCCAGTCACCGCCCGCGCGTACGTCCTGGACACCTCGGTCCTGCTGTCCGACCCGGGGGCGTTCCACCGGTTCGCCGAGCACGAGGTGGTGATCCCGCTGGTGGTCATCTCCGAGCTGGAGGGCAAGCGGCACCATCCGGAGCTCGGCTGGTTCGCCCGGCAGTCCCTGCGGATGCTGGACGAGCTCCGGGTCCGCCACGGCCGGCTGGACCAGCCAGTACCGGCCAACGAGTCGGGCGGCACGTTGCGGGTCGAGCTCAACCACGCCGACACCGACGTACTGCCGCCAGGGTTCCGCAACGAGTCCAACGACACCCGGATCCTGTCGGTCGCGCTCAGCATGGGCGCGGAGGGCCGGGACGTGGTTCTGGTCAGCAAGGACATGCCGCTGCGGGTCAAGGCCGCCTCGGTCGGTCTGGTCGCCGACGAGTACCGGCACGGCCAGGCCAGCGACCCGACCTGGACCGGAATGGCCGAGCTGGAGTCCACCGACGAGCAGGTCAAGCAGTTGTACGCGGGCGAGGCCGTCGACCTGGACAGCGCCGCCGGGCTGCCCTGCCACACCGGCCTGGTGCTGCACGGCACCGGCGGCGCCGCGCTCGGCCGGGTGATGGCCGACAAGACGGTGCGGCTGGTACGCGGTGACCGGGAGGCGTTCGGACTGCGTGGTCGCTCCGCCGAGCAGCGGATCGCGTTGGACCTGCTGCTCGACGAGTCGATCGGGATCGTCTCGCTGGGCGGTCGGGCCGGCACCGGCAAGTCGGCGCTGGCACTGTGCGCCGGGCTGGAGGCGGTGATGGAACGGCGCCGGCACAAGAAGGTCGTCGTCTTCCGCCCGCTGTACGCCGTCGGCGGTCAGGAGCTCGGTTACCTGCCCGGGTCCGAGTCGGAGAAAATGTCGCCATGGGCCCAGGCGGTCTTTGACACCCTCGGCGCGGTGGTGCACGAGAACGTGATGGAGGAGGTGCTCGCCCGCGGCATGCTGGAAGTGCTGCCGCTGACCCACATCCGGGGTCGTAGCCTGCACGACGCCTTCGTGATCGTGGACGAGGCACAGTCATTGGAACGCAATGTCCTGCTCACCGTGCTGTCCCGGATCGGACAGGGCTCCCGGGTGGTGCTCACCCACGACGTCGCGCAGCGGGACAACCTGCGGGTGGGCCGGCACGACGGGGTGACCGCGGTGATCGAGGCGCTGAAGGGGCATCCGCTGTTCGCCCACGTCACGCTGACCCGTTCGGAGCGTTCTCCCATCGCCGAAATGGTTACTGATCTGTTGGAGGACATCCCGCGCTGACCTCACCCGGTGTGGGACTATGCCCCACTTTAGGGTGGAAATTAGCGTGACCAGTATCACATTCAAAGTCCCGCGTTTCCCAATGGCCTCACGGTGAGCGATGGTGGTCGACGAGCGCGCGCACCGGCGACGACCGATATCCGGGTCGTCGGTGGTGGTGCGTCAGCCGACCACCATCGCGGCCGGCCGACGCACGACCCACCCGGTCGGGCGCTCACGGCGTGCCTGAACCAGCCGCACCGCCGCACCGCACCTGACGGTCGCGCCGCACCTGGCAGCGGCCGCAGCGAGCCGCCGTTCAGCCGGCCGGCCACGCGGTCGCGAGCGATGTCGACCGGCCCGGCCCGCCGTGCCCTTGCCCCCGACGAAGGGACCACTTCGTGAGTCGGCTGTGGAGCCGGTTCGGTGTCCGGGCACTCGCCGTCGGCCTGCTCGTGACAGGCGTCGCCGGCGGGTTCTACCTGGAGAGCGACCGGGAGACCCAGCAACGCATCAGCGACGCCCGCCTGGCCGCCGAGGCCGAGCAGGTCGAGCTCGAACTGCTGCGCCAGCGCCGGGCCGAACACCAGCGGATGACGGTGCAACGCCGTACCGCCGAACGGGAAGCCACGGAGAAGGCCCTCGCCACGGCCAAGGCCGAGGCGGCCAAGGCCAAGCGGGCGGAGCAGGTGACCCAGCAGAAGCAGCAGGAGGCGGCGGCCCGGCCGCCGGCGGCGACGGTGCCCTTCACCGGCGAGATTCCGCAGTCCTGCGACGAGTTCAGCGGCAACCGGGCGATCGGCTGTGCCCTCACCCTGGAGAAGGGGTGGGGTCTCGATCAGTTCGCCTGCCTGAACAAGCTGTGGAACAAGGAGAGCGGCTGGAACCACAAGGCCTACAACGCGGCCTCCGGTGCCACCGGCATTCCCCAGGCGCTGCCGGGCAGCAAGATGGCCTCGGCCGGTGCCGACTGGCAGACCAACCCGGCAACTCAGATCAAGTGGGGCCTCGGGTACATCAGCGGCCGTTACGGCACCCCGTGCGGCGCGTGGCAGCAGTCACAGAACGCCGGCTGGTACTGATTCGGCCCGGACTGTCGGCAACACCTGTCGCACTCGTCACCGGCGGCGGTACGGACCTGATCGTCCGTACCGCCGCCGGTGTTCTTGTGCGGGTTTCGCCAGCTGTCGGCTGGCGTCGGTTGCGCGGACCTGATAGCTACTAGGAGATGGTGTACATGGGGACCTCCGGTGGTGACCCGAACCGGTTCGGCACCGAGGCCTTCTACGCCTCGCTGGGCCGGGCGTTCGTCGCAATGTGCGCGGTCGTCCCGGTGCTCTTCGTCATCGAGGCGTTCGACGTCTGGCTGAGCGCCGGCTTCGATCTGGCCGCCGGCATCATCCCCCGGCGTATCGACGGGCTGGACGGGGTGTTCTTCGCCCCGTTCCTGCACCACGGCTTCGATCATCTCTACAGCAACAGCGTCCCGTTGATTCTGCTGGGCACCTTCGTCCTGGCCGCCGGGGTCCGCCGGTTCCTCTACTCCACCCTGGTGATCATCCTGGTCAGCGGGCTCGGCGTGTGGTTCACCGGCGCGCCGAACACCGTCGTGGTCGGCGCCAGCGGTGTCGTCTTCGGCTACCTCGGTCTGGTGCTGATGCGCGGCATCGTCGAGCGCACCTGGTGGAACCTCGGCGTCGTCCTGCTGGTCGGCCTGCTCTACGGCTGGCAGCTGGTCGGCATCCTGCCGACCGACGCGTTGATCTCCTGGCAGGGCCATCTCTTCGGGTTCGTCGGCGGGGTGCTCGCCGCAATCCTGTTCCGCCGCCGGCGCGACTACGACCCGTACGATTCGGATCCGCTCACCATGCCCTGACCGGGCCCCGGGTCAGAGGTCGAGCTCGGCGATCGGCCGGCCGTCGAAGTCGACCGCCGAGTAGAGCGCCAGCTTCTCCAACCGGTGATGCGAGTCGATCACCCGGATCGTGCCGCTTTTGGAGCGCATCACGATCGACTGGGTGTACGCCCCACCCGAGCGGTACCGCACCCCGTGCAGCAGGTCACCCGAGGTGACCCCGGTGGCGACGAAGAAGCAGTTGTCGCCGGTGACCAGGTCGTCGGTGCGCAGCACCCGGCCCAGGTCATGCCCGGCAGCAACTGCCTTGTCCCGCTCCGCGTCGTCGCGTGGCCAGAGTTTCGCCTGCATCGCGCCGCCCATGCACTTCAGCGCGCAGGCGGCGATGATCCCCTCCGGGGTGCCGCCGATGCCCATCAGCACGTCGACGTCGGACTCCTCGCGGGCCGCCGAGATCGCGCTGGCGATGTCACCGTCGGACAGGAATCGGATTCGGGCACCGGCGTCGCGGATCTCCTGCACCAGCTCGGTGTGGCGGGGCCGGTCGAGGATGCTCACCGTCACGTCGGAGACGCTCGACTTCTTGACCCGGGCAATCCGCTGCAGATTTTCCCGCACCCCGGCCTCGATGTCGATGACGTCGGCGCAGTCCGGGCCGACCGCCAGCTTCTCCATGTAGAAGACCGCGCTGGGGTCGAACATGGCGCCCCGCTCCGCCACCGCCAGCACCGCGAGGGCGTTCGGCATGCCCTTGCTCATCAGGGTGGTGCCGTCGATCGGGTCGACCGCGACGTCGACCTCCGGCCCGGAGCCGTCACCGACCCGTTCTCCGTTGAACAGCATCGGGGCGTTGTCCTTCTCGCCCTCGCCGATCACGACGACGCCACGCATCTGGATCGAGTTGATCAGTTTGCGCATCGCGTCGACCGCGGCGCCGTCGCCGCCTTCCTTGTCTCCCCGACCCACCCACCGGCCGGCGGCCATCGCCGCGGCTTCGGTCACCCGGACCAGGTCCAGGGCCAGGTTACGGTCGAGATTCTGCGGGCTACGGGTGCCGGTTCCAGTCATCGGTGCTCCTCCTCGCGACGGTGCGGGGCGCATCCCGGAGCACGGCGTCGCCGGCTCCGGTCCTGAGAGAATCCTGGCACGCCACGACGGTGTCAGGTGGTCGCGGGGTGGTCGCGGAGCGGGTCCGGCCGTGCACGAGTCCGTGTGCCGGTCCGCGTATCGGTCTGGGTATCGGTCCGTGCGTGGGTCCGCGTCGGCGAACTGGGAGGATGGGCGGATGGAGACGACCGGGCCGGCGAGGCCGGCGCGTGACCGGGCCGAACGCACCCCGAAGGACATCACCCTGTCGCTGCTCGTCCTGCTGGTGCCGATCCTGCTGGTGTTCGGGTTCTACCGGGTCTTCCTCGGTGCCGACGACCCGGTGGCGGTCGACCCGGGGCCGGCGTACGAGCAGGCTGGCGCGGCGGGCGACTTCCCGGTGCGCTCGCCGGACGGCCTCGGACCGGACTGGGTCGCGGTGAGCGCGGTCTTCCGGCCGGCGTCGGCGGTGGACGGTCCGACGCTGCGGGTGGGCTATGTCACCCCGGCCGGCGCCGCCGTCCAGGTGGTGCAGAGTGCACGGCCGGCACCGGAGCTGCTGGTGGCGGAGCTGACCGCGACCGCGCAGCCGCAGAGCGACGTGGCGATCAGGGCGACGACCTGGCAGCGGTACGCGGCCCGGCCCGGCGAACGCGCACTGGTGTGGCTGGCGCCGGACCACAGTGTGCTGGTGGTCGGTACGGCCGACTCCGAGGAGTTGCGGCTGATGGCCGAGGCGCTCACCCCTCGCTGATCCGTCGGCGGGTCCGGCCCGTCCAGAGCGGTTGCCTGGGCCGGGAATCCGGTTTCCGGGCTGCGGATGGCAGACTCGACGGGGTGAGCGACGTGGCCGCATCGTCGGTGGATGGTGAGCTGGAGAGCCTGAGCCTGGTGGAGTTGGCGGTGCGGCGGCTGCGTCGCGAGATCCTCAGCGGCGAGACCGACCCGGGGGAACGGCTCGTCGAGGAGCATCTGACCCGCCGGCTGGGCATCAGCCGGGCGCCGCTGCGTGAGGCGCTACGGCTCCTCGCCGAGCAGGGCCTGGTGGAGCATGTGCCCCGGCGTGGCGTGCGGGTGGCGACCTTGTCCGACCGCGACGTTCAGGAGCTGTACGCGGTGCGCGACCTCCTGGAGCGGCACGCGGTGGCGTCGGCGCTGCCGGTACGCCGGGACACCGCCCTCGGTGGCCTGCGGGCTGCGGTCGACCAGATGCGGCTGGCCACCACGGTCGGTGACCGGGTGCGAGTCGCCGAGGCGCATCGGCGGTTCCACGTCGAGCTGGTCGACCTGGCCGGTAACCGGCAGCTCACCGGGGTGTACGAGTCGGTGCTGTTGAAGCTCCAGTTGTACATGGCGATCAACCTGCGGCGGGAGGCGGAGGTGGCGCAGCCGGTCGACGGGGTGCACCGGCACGAGCGGCTGCTGGCCGCGATTGAAGCCGGGGATCCGACTGAGGTGCTCCGGGAGCTGGCCGAGCACGGTGCCCGTACTTACCGGCGCTCTGACGGCTCGAGCCGAACACCAGATACCTGATCCGGGGCCGGAAAGGTATCTGGTGTTCGGCTCGTTGGGGCGTGCAGTTGATCAGTGGCGGTGGTGGCTGCCCAGTCGCCGATCAGCCGTACGTCTCGTCAGGCGTACGTCTCGAACTCGGCGATCTGCGGCGTGCCGGAGGCACCGGTGATCTCGAAGCTGATCTTGCGGAGCGTGGTCGAGGAGAAGTTGATCACGCCAGCACCGCTGCCGGAGGCGAGGGTGGCACCGGTGTCGTGGTTGTACAGCCGCCACGAACCGATGGCACCTACGGCACCCGACGCCTCCCGGATGTTGACCGAGGAGACGGTGGTGTCAGCGTCCCACTTGATCGAGATTCGACCGGTGGTGCCGCTCGGCGACCAGTAGGTGCCCAGGTCGCCGTCCCGTACGTCGCCGTAGCTGGTGCCACTGGCCTTGCTCGAGCCGTCCGAGCCGGCGCCGATGCTCAGGTTGGTGCCACCTGGCTGGGTCGGGGTCGAGGTCGGCTGCGGCGCCGTCGGGCTCGGGGTCGGACTGGGGCCGGTGCCGCCGGAGACCTGCAGGTAGTCGATGTTGCTCAGGCCCTCACCGGTGGCGGCCACCAGCCGAATCGTGTTGGTGCCGCTGTTGAGCGCGACGGAGACCGAGACGTTCGAGTAGCTGGTCCACCCGCCGGTCGGGTTGAACGCGACCCCTTGCTGCACAGTCGAGCCGTTGACGACCAGGTTGGCTGGCCGGTTGCCCGAGCCACCGTTGGCGTGCCGGATGGTCAGGTTCGTCGTGCCGCCACTGGAGCTGACCAGGAACTGCGACGCCGCACCCGAGGTGTTCTCCGTGTTGCAGTACCCGGTGCCGGAGTAGCCGGAGTGCTCCGATTCGATCTCACCGTCACACGAGGCCGGCGAGTACTCCGCCTCGTAGCGTCCGTCCGGGCCGGGCGTCGGCGGCACGGTCGGCGTGGGGCTCGGCGGGTTCGACGGCGGCGGCGGCGAGGTCGGCGAGCAGCTGCCGTCCGAGACGCGGTTGCCCTTGTTGGCGCCAGCCAGTTGGCGGACCAGGTTCGGCACGCAGTTGGCCCCGTCGAGCGGGTAGGAGTACGGGATGCTGATGCTGGTGTTCGATGTCGGGTTGGGTCCGGCCGGCTGGTTGTCGCCGCTGCGGCTGGACCAGGTCACGTTGTCGTAGATGTTCCCGCTGACCTGCCAGTAGCCGGCCTCGCTGGTGTAGAACGTGCCGAGCACGTCCTTGGAATCCTGGAAGTAGTTGTTGTCCACCTTGGCACGGCCGCCGGCCCGGGAGTTGATGCCGGACTCGTGCAGGTCGACGTAGTAGTTGTTGTAGATGTGCGAGATGCCGCCGCGCAGCAGCGGGGTACGAGAGTCGATGTTCTCGTACAGGTTGTGGTGGAACGTCACGTAGCCGTTGGACCGGTCGCTCTCGCTGGAGCCGATCAGGCCGCCCCGGCCCGAGTTGCGCAGAGTGCTGTACGACAGGGTCACGTACTGGGTGTTGTTCTTCAAGTCGAACAGGCCGTCGAAGCCCTCCGACTCGCCGCCGGACGCCTCCAGAGTGACGTGGTCGACCCAGATGTTGCGGACGTCGGCCTCCATGCCTATGGCGTCGCCGCCGTTGGAGGTCGGCGAACCCGACTTCTTGACGTTACGGACCGTCACGTTCTGGATGATGATGTTGCGGGCCTCGCGGATGTGGATGCCGATCTGGTCGAAGACCGCTCCGCTGCCGACGCCGATGATCGACACGTTGCTGATCTGCTTGAGCTCGATCACGTCGTCGGCCGTGTTGCAGCTGTCGCCGGAGACCTTGCTGGTGTTGCCGTGGTTGATCGTCCCTTGGACCTCGATGACGATCGGGGTGCTGCTGCTGGCCCGGTTGCACAGGGCAGTGTGCAGGGCGGTACCGGTGCTGACCCGTACGGTCTGGCCGCCCGCGCCGCCGGTGGTGCCGCCGTTCTGGGTCGCGAAGCCGGTGGCGCTGCCGGTCGCCGCCGATGCCTGCGGGATCGCCAGTGCCAGGCCGATCGTGCCGGCCACGGCCGTGGCCGCCAGCCCTGCCAAGAGTCGCAGTGCGACTGGTCGTCTCATCGTTGTCTCGCCTTCGTCTTGACTGCTGGAATCGGTTCGACTGCTGGAGGATTCGTGCCGCCCCCGGTGAACCGGTGCGGCACGCGGTTGCAGCCCGTGGTCAACCTGCCGGCAGCGCCGGTCTGGCCGTTGCCCGGCCGTCGACGGACGGCCATCGGCCCGCGACGGCGGCGGCTGGGGCAGGGACGCCTCGACCCAGGTGCGGTGCTCTTGGTGATGTGGACGAGTCAGCGGCTCATCGGACCCCGTGGACGCGGGGTCGCCAGCGCTGAGGGCGCGAGGTCACCCGGACCGTCCTCACGTCCCCGCCGCCGGTGTGCTGCAGCACACCTTGCCCTGACTTTGGAAAGCGCTTTCCCCGAAGGATAGGTCGATGTCCATCGACTTGCAAGATCGTAGCCGGATTGTGGCGAAATGCCGTCTTGGGGTCACCCTCAGCCGGTGGGTCGGGTGCCGCGGGAGGCTTCGAGCCGCTGGCGGGCCCCGTCCAGCCAGCGCTGACAGGCGGCCGCCAACTGCTCGCCGCGCTCCCACAGCGCCAGCGACTCCTCCAACGTGGTGCCGCCGGACTCCAGCCGATCCACCACCGAGGCAAGCTCGGCGCGGGCCTGCTCGTAGCTCAGCGAGTCCGCCGCCAGCGGCCCGCTCGCCGACTCAGTCGCCGGAACCTTCGCCGACGTGGTCGCCGTACCGCGGTCAGCTGCCTTCTTCGTGGTCACCTGATGCCTCACTCATTCGGGTCGGGCCGCGACGGCCGGCAGCTCGCCGCCGGCCAGTCGCAGCCGCAGCGGGTCGCCGGCGGCGACGTCGTCGGGGGAGCGGACCACCGCGCCGGCGGCGTCCTGCACGATCGCGTACCCCCGGTCCAGGGTCGCGGCAGGTGACAGCGCGCGCAGCCGGGCCAGGGTGTGCCCCAGCTCGGCGGCGCCGGCGGACAGCCGGTGCGCCAGACACCGGGTGGCCCGGTCCCGCAGCGCGTCGACCTCGCCGGCCCGCCCGTCCAGCAGCACCTGCGGCCGGGCCAGCACCGGCCGGGACCGGACCATCTCCAATCGGTGCGTCTCCCGGTCGAGCAGGCCGGTCACCGCCCGGTCCAACCGGTGCCGGGCCAGAGCGATCAGCCGCAGCTCCTCGGCCAGATCGGGCACCAGCCGTTTGCCGGCGTCGGTCGGCGTGGACGCCCGTACGTCGGCGACGTAGTCGAGCAGCGGTGCGTCGGTCTCGTGACCGACTGCGCTGACCACTGGGGTACGGCAGCCGAACACCGCCCGGCACAGCGCCTCGTCGGAGAACGGCAGCAGATCCTCGACGCTGCCGCCGCCTCGGGCGATGACGATCACGTCGATCGACGGATCCGCATCGAGCACCGCCAGCGCGTCGATGATCTGCGGCACCGCGCCGGATCCCTGCACCGCCACGTTGACGACCCGGAATTCGACCGCCGGCCAGCGTCGGCGGGCGTTGGTCAGCACGTCCCGTTCGGCGGCCGACGCCCGGCCGGTGATCAGCCCGATCCGCTGCGGCAGAAACGGCGGACGGCGCTTGCGGGCCCGGTCGAACAACCCCTCGGCGGCCAGCAGCTTCTTCAGCTTCTCCAGCCGGGCCAGCAGCTCACCGAGGCCGACCTGGCGGATCTCGTCGGCGCGCAGGCTGAGCGTGCCCCGGGCCGGGTAGAACTCCGGCTTGGCGCGCAGCACCACCCGGGCGCCGTCGGTCAGCTCCGGCGCGCCGAGGTCGAGCACGTCACGGTTGGTGGTTACGGTCAGGCTGAGATCGGCCGACGGGTCACGCAGGGTCAGGAACACGGTGGTCGCGCCGGGCCGCCGGCTGATCTGCGCGACCTGCCCGTCGACCCACACCCAGCCGAGTCGGCCGATCCAGGCGCTGATCTTCTGGCTGACCACCCGGACCGGCCACGGCTCGTCCGCGCTGCTGCGCGGCGTCGCGTCGGTGTCGGTCACCCGGCAAGGGTACGGGCGGGTGGTGACACCATCGCCGCTCGCCCCGCCGGTCGGCGAACGCCGGCTGGTCCCGGTCCGGTCCCGCCGGTCGGCCACGCTGCCGTCGTGGTCCACGGCACGTAGACTCGGCCGGGTGAGCGAGCCTGACGCGAAACCGGTCCACCGCAAGCGGGTGCTGCTGGCCAACCCCCGTGGCTACTGTGCCGGCGTCGACCGCGCGGTGCAGACCGTGGAGGAGGCGCTGAAGCTGTACGGCGCCCCGGTCTACGTACGCAAGCAGATCGTGCACAACAAGCATGTGGTCTCGACCCTGGAGGCCAAGGGCGCGATCTTCGTCGAGGAGAACGAGGAGGTCCCGCACGGCTCGACCGTGGTCTTCTCGGCACACGGCGTCGCCCCCGAGGTGCACCGGCAGGCGAAGGCCCGGTCGTTGAAGGCTATCGACGCCACCTGCCCGCTGGTGACCAAGGTCCACCAGGAGGCCCGCCGGTACGCCGCGCAGGACTACGACATCCTGCTGATCGGCCACGAGGGCCACGAGGAGGTGGTCGGCACCTCCGGCGAGGCCCCGGCGCACATCCAGCTGGTCGACGGCCCGGACGACGCCGACAAGATCACCGTACGGGACCCGGAGAAGGTGGTCTGGCTGTCGCAGACCACCTTGTCGGTCGACGAGACCATGGAGACGGTCGGCCGCCTCAAGCGACGGCTGCCGATGCTGCAGTCGCCGCCGACTGACGACATCTGCTATGCCACCCAGAACCGCCAGCAGGTGATCAAGCAGATCGGGGCCGAGTGCGACGTGGTGCTGGTGGTGGGTTCCCGTAACTCGTCCAACTCGGTGCGGCTGGTCGAGGTGGCGATCGACGCCGGGGCCCGCGCCGGCTACCTGATCGACTTCGCCCACGAGATCGACGACGCCTGGCTGGCCGACGCGACCACCGTCGGGCTGACCTCCGGTGCCAGCGTTCCCGACGAACTGGTCCACCAGGTGGTCGACCACCTCGCCGCACGGGGTTTCACCGACGTCGAGCAGGTCACCACGGTCGAGGAGACGATCACCTTCTCGCTGCCGTCGGAGCTGCGTCGGGACATGAAGGCAGCGGCGGCGGGAACGGACGTCCCGGCCACCGCGTCCTAGCCGGTATGAGAGTCACTCGGATCGGCGTACCCCTGTTGCTGACCTGCCTGGCGCTGCCGGCGTGCGGCACCGGTGAACCCACCACCGAGCCCGACCCCGACCCGGTGCCGACCGTGACGGTCGCGCCGTCCACGCCGCCGGCAGCCGAATCACCGAGCGGAGGTGCCACGGTGAGCACAGCACCGCAGACCCCTGGACCGCCTGAAGACCTGCCCACCTCGGTGCCGGGGGGCACCCCGGGACCGGGGAAGTCGATCGGGTCGTCGCGGCCGATGACCCTGACCGGCACCGTCGAGGCCGGGGTGGAGCACGACTGCTACCTGCTCGACGGCTACCTGCTGGTCGGCGGTTCGCGTGACCTGATCCGTCCGGGTGCCCGGCTGAGCGTCACCGGTCACGTCCAGGCCGACCTGATGACCACCTGCCAGCAGGGCACCCCGTTCATGGTGCAGCGGGTCGAGCCCGCCTGACCGGCGCCGCGACCACCGACCCTGACCCGCGCCGGCCACCGGCTTCGGGTGCCCATCGGACACAGCGAAGGGGCCCACCCCGACTCGGGGTGGACCCCTTCTGCCGTCGTACGGCCGAGCCGTAGGTCAGCTCACCGAGCTGACCGAGACTCCGCCGCGGCCGACGACCGCGCCCTGGTCGGTGACGACGAGCATCTCACCGAACAGCTCCCGGCCCGCCTCCGGAGTGGCGTCCACCGTGACGCTGCCGCTGAGCGTGGCGCTGGCGCCGTTGGCCAGCTCCGTCGAGCCCGACTCGACCGAGATGGTGCCCAACCCGGTCGAGTAGAACACGTCCAGGTAGTCGTACTCGGTGGTGCCGGCCGGCACCGAGTACCCGTCGACCTCGATGTCGTAGACGCCGGGTGCCGGGTTGTCGATCGTCACGGCCTCTTCGGAGTCGCCGTCGGCGGTGTAGTCGATCAGCGAACCGTTCCGGTAGACGAACAGGTCCAGGTCGGCGCTGAGATCGCTGGTGTTGCCGATCTTCGCGAACAACCGGGTTGCCCCGGCCGGGACCGTCACCTGGAAGGTCTGCACCTCCAGGTCGGCGATCGTCGGCCGGTCACTGTTCGCCGAGCCGAGCGAGCCGCCCTGCCCGGAGACCGTAACCGGGCCGAAGATGTTCTCCACCGTCCAGCTGAGCGGGGTGGGCTCACCGAGGGTGACGTCCTCGAGCACCGTGCTGGCCGGGTCGACGGTGACGCCCTGTACCTGGGCGGTCAACTCGAACGGGTTCTGCAGCATCGGCGAGGTCCGCCGCGACTCCACCTCGATCTCCCAGACCCCCGGCAGCGGGTCCTGGTAGTCCCGCTCGTCCGGCTTACAGACGCTCGGGTCGGAGAAGTTGGTGTAGCAGCGCAGACTGCTGGAGCTCTCCAGCGGTACGCCGTACGGGTCGATCGCGATGAACCGGGTCTGCGATCCGTCCGCGATGCCCGACAGGCTGACCTGCAGCGCCGTCGCACCTTCGGGCACCGTGACGAAGAACGACGTGTACGCGTTACGCGTCACCTTGCCGGAGGTGTTGAACTCGTACTCCGGGCTGGTCATCGCGGTCGATGCCACCACCGTGTTCATGATCTCGAAGTCGACCGTGGCGGTGAACGGGTTGTCCACCCGGAGGATGGCACTGTGCACACCGGCGTCCGGCGTGGCCCGCACGTTGAACGTGACGGCCTCGTTCAGCGGCAGCACCACCTGGCCGGGGGCGGCGAAGGTGCCGTCGTTGCCGACCCACTTGAGCTTGTGCAGCAGGTCGACGTCCGGGCCGCTGGTCCGGGTGACGGTGACCGGGTAGGACTTGAACTGGCCCGGCCGGTGACCACCGGCGTCGGCGGCGCACCGGTTGTAGACGCCGGTGCCCTCGTGCGGGGTGGCCAGGTACTCCGAGATCGGCGTGCAGACCGGGGCGGTGACGTCGTAGCCGTTGACCTCGATACCCTCGCGCAGCAGCTTCCAGGTGTCGGCCACGTGCAGCATGCCGTTGCCCTGCTCGTGGGCGGAGGCACCGTTGATCCAGCGGGCACCGCTGTACAGCGCCCGACGCAGCTGCATCGGGGTGACGTCGAGGTCCTTGGCCTTGACGCCCGACATCAGCAGGGCAACCGCGCCGGTGGCCTGCGGGGCGGCCATCGACGTGCCGTTGTACATGGCGTAGCCGGGCGGCAGCGGGTAGCCGGCCTCGGGGACCGGTCCGCCCTCCTCCCAGCCGGCGACGGTGGAGATGGCCGCGCCGGGGGCACTGAGGCTCGGCTTGAACCCGCCGTCCTCGGCCGGACCGCGCGACGAGAACGGGAACAGCGAGTTGCGGGTGCGTACCTCGGAGCCGTAGTTGGCCAGCCAGGTGTCCCGGCTCACGCTCGCGGCGACGCTGACCACGCTGGAGGCCACCGACGGGTCACCGATGGTGTTGGTGCCCGGGCCGGAGTTGCCGGCGGAGATGAACATCTGGACGCCGTACACGTCGATCAGGATGTTGTACAGCTCGGCACGGGCGTTGTTGCCGTCGTTGAGCGCCGGCAGACCACCGATCGACATGTTGATGATGTCGACGCCCCGGTTGATCACCAGGTCGATCATGCCGTCGGTCAACGCGGCGGCGGTGCAGCCGCCAGCGAAGGTGCAGGCCCGCGAGGAGACCAGCTTCGCGCCGGGCGCCGCTCCGTCGAAGTCCTCGTTGCCCAGCATGTCGTTGGCGGCCACGATGCCCGCCACGTGGGTGCCGTGCGACGACGAGATCAGGCCGATGTTGACGTAGTCGATCAGCCCGGGGCCGCCGACCGGAGCGGTGTCGACGTCGGTGCGAAACTCGACGACGAACGGCACCTGCTCGGCGATCGGGGTCGCCGGGTCGTCCGTGCCGAAGTGCCCGATGTCGAAGTTCTCCTGGTACGGGCGCATCACCGGCTCGTCGGTGAAGTCGAAGTCCTGGTCGACATCGACCCGTACGTCGTTGGTGGCCGGGTCGTACAGCACGCCGAACCGGTCGCTGGTGTCGCCGTCGCGGTTGACGTCACCGTCGGCCGCCCCGCCGGCGGTGATCGACTCCGAGAACAGGTTGATCATGTAGTCGCCGGCCGGCGCGGACCAGCTGACCCCGGCGTAGCTGAAGCTCGGGCCGCTCACGCTGGTGAGCATCGGCCGCCAGGTGCCGTCATTCTCGTACAGCGGGTCGATCGGGGTGACCCAGTCGATGACCTTCCGCTCCCCGGTGGTGGTGGTCTGCAACGCGGGGTGGTCCAGGTCGATCCCGGAGTCCATGATACCGACGACGACGTTGCGGCCGTCCCAGCGCGGGTGGCTCTTCTTGAACGAGACCGCGCCGGTTTCGCCGGTCGGCATGTAGGGGTTGACCGCGCCGGTGTCCGGCCCCGGGCCGGTAGTCGCGCTCGCCACGGAGGAAGCCGCCGCCATGCTCTCCGGTGCCGGGTCCGGCATCGGGATCGTCTCGTTGAGGTCGACTGCCGAGACCCCGGGCAGCTTCGACGCCGCGACGACGTTCTTGACCGGGACGCGGGCCCGGACGTAGCCGACCTCGTCGACCTGGTTGCCGATCACGCCGCCGAGCTTCTTCAGCTCGGCCGCGACCTTCGGCGCCGCGCCCTGCTCGGTGGCGACCAGCAAGGTGACGCTCTGCTCGCTCTTCGCCTCCGCCTCGGCGAGCAGGTCGAGATCGTGTGACCCCAACGTATCGGTAGGGGTGTCCTTCAGTACGTCGGCCTTGGTCGACGGGTTGGCGCTCGCGGTGGACGCACCACCCGCCAGCGTCACGGCACCGGCCACCATGACGGATGCCAGGAGCGCGGCAGAGGTTCGCCGTCTCCAGATGCGGGGTTTACTCACGTTCTCTTCCTCCGGAAGAACTGGGCCCTGTGGTGCAGGGCACGTGTGACCGCATCCTTTGTGTTCCGGTGGAGCGCTGTCACTACCTAGCCAAGCGTTGTGACCAGCCCGTGACATGCACTTCCCTGAATGGGTGGCGTGGTCGTAGTGAAATGCCTGCAATGAGTGATGTCTATTCGGGGTTTTCCCAGCTCAACCCGGTCCACTCGGGACGTGTCCGATGCGCCCGGTCATCGCCGGCCGACGGCGATTCCAGCTCTGGCGCCTGCACCTGACGGGGCGCCACTTCGACCTGTGGCGGGGGCGTCAGTTCAGTGCCGGAAACCCCGAGATCGGCGAGTTTGCGCGCACTCACCAGGACCCGCCCCTCCAGCGATCCCACCGCGCGGTTGTACGCGGTGACCGCACCTCCCAGCGCGTTACCCAGCTTGGTGACATGCTCGCCCAGCGTGGCCAGCCGCCCGTACAGTTCGCGGGCCAGTCCGTGCACCGCCACCGCGTTACGGGCCAGCGCCTCCTGCCGCCACGAGTACGCGACCGTGCGCAGCAACGCCACCAGCGTCGCCGGGGTGGCCAGCACGATGTCCCGGCTGAACGCGTGCTCCAACAGAGCCGGGTCGCGCTGCAACGCGGCGTCCAGGAACGAATCGGCCGGCACGAACAGCACCACGAACTCCGGCGTCTGATCGAACGCGGACCAGTACTGCTTCGCGGCGAGCGCGTCCACATGGGTCCGCAGCTGCCGGGCGTGGCTGTCCAGGTGCTGATCCCGGCTGCGCTCCTCGCGAGCCTCCATCGCGGACAGATAACCGTCGAACGGTGCCTTGGCGTCGACCACCACGCTGCGCCCGCCGTGCAGCCGTACCACCAGGTCCGGACGGACCGTCTGCTGCTCGGTCCGCGCGGTCACCTGCTCGGCGAAGTCGCAGTGCTCCAGCATCCCGGCAGCCTCGACGATGCGCCGCAGCTGGTGCTCCCCCCACCGGCCTCGCACCTGCGGCGCGCGCAGCGCCGCGACCAGCTGTTTGGTCTCGGTACGCAGCTCAGCGGAGACCCCGCCCATCGCCCGGACCTGCTCGCGCAGCTCGGCGTACGCGTCGACCCGGTCGTGCTCCAGCTCGGCCACCCGCTGCTCGTAGCGGCGCAGCGCGTCGTGCAGCGGTGCCACCGCACGCGCCACCGCCTCCTGCGACTGGGCGGTCGCTTCGTACGACAGCGCCCGCATCGACTGCTCCAACCGACCCTCGCCGTCGCGGGTGGCGCGCAGCGTCGCGTCCAGTCGGGCGATCTCGGCCGCCGACCGGGCCCGGGCGGCCAGCCAGCCGAGCGCCGCGCCGCAACCGAGACAGACGACCACCACCACTACCGTCGCGACATCCACGCCGGAAAGCATGTCAAACAGGTACGCCACCCGCCCGCCGACGCCCGGTCACCGGCCGTCGTTGTGGCTGGTGGTGGATCAGTGCGGCTACCGTCGTAGCCATGGAATTTCTTCTGCTCCTGGTCTTGGTGGCGTTGTTCGCCGGCGGCCTGCTGTGGTGGCGGGGGGAGAGCACCGCCCGCAAGGAGCGGGCGCTGGCCGACGCCCGGGCCGAGGCACAGCGCTGGTACGAGCGCCTCGGCGGCCAGGTGATGAACCTGCACGGCGACCAGCCGGCGGTCCGGCAGTCGCTGCTCGACGCCGGCGAGCGCTACACCGCGGCCGGCTCCCAGCTGGAGCAGGCCCGCAGCGTCAAGCAGTTCGAGCTCGCCCGGGAGACCGCCCTGGAAGGCCTGGCCTACGTTCGGGCGGCCCGGGTGGCGCTCGGCATCGACCCCGGCCCCGAGCTGCCCCCGCTGGCCGCCGCCCGCGGCGCCGGGCAGCTGACCAAGGAGCGGGAGGTCGACGTCCAGGGGCAGACCTTCCGGGCCGGGCCCAACCCGGGCCCGCAGACGCCGCACTACTACCCGGGCGGCTACCACCAGGGTCGGCCGGTGCCCGCCGGCTGGTACTCCCAACCGCTGTGGAAGCCGGCGTTGGCCGGGGCGGCCGGCGCGATCGGCGGCATGCTGGTCTTCAGCGCGTTGTTCTCCCCGGCGTTCGGCGACCCCGGTTACGACGCCGGGTACGCCGCCGGTCTGGAGGACGGCGGCGCCGGTGACGAGGACTTCTCCGGCGGGGAGGACTTCTCCGGTGGCGAGGATTTCGGCGGTGGGGATTTCGGCGGCGGAGACTTCGGCGGGTTCGGGGATTTCTGACCTTCGGAGGTAGGGCTACCCGGATGGTCCGTCGACCGGTAAGCGGGCAGGCTCGTCACCGTGGACACCAAGCGACAGATTCAGCGCGGCTGGCTCGCCGGTCTCGGCGTGGCAGCCCTGGCCACCGGGGCGGCGACCGCCGCCGCCCAGTCGTCCGGGCGGTTCCACTGGTGGGCCGGGTTCATCCTGGTACCCGGTGCGTTGATCGCCGCCGCCGGTGGCCCGCTGCTGGCCCGCGGCGGCGGCCGCGCCTTCGGTGGGTACGTCGTCGCCGGCATCGGCGCGATCGTCTTCACCGTGGGCGCGCTGCTCATGCTGGGGCTGATGGGCGACGGCTGGCCGCTGCTCGTCGTGCTGCCCTGCCTGGCGGTGGCCGGTACCTACGGCTGGCGTCCGGACCATCCACTCGCCCGGGGGTTGCACCGCACCGTGGCCCTGCTGGCCGTCACCGGTGCCGGGGTCGGGGTCGCCCTCGGACTGATCGTGACCGGTCTGGTCGACGTCGGAGACACCGGCTGGTGGGGCGGTTTCATGATGCTCGCCGCCGCCGTGGTGTTCGCCAACGCACTCGAACTCGGCCGGCACCGGATGCCGTATCGGCTGCAGGCGGTGACGCTGTTCGTCGGGCCGTCGGTGGTCGCCTTCCTGCTCGGCCTGCGCTTCCTGCGCGGCTGGTGACGCAGGCACCGGCGGACCATCAGCCGGCGAACGGGTCCGATCCGGCACGGTCAGCCGGCCTGGACCGGCACCCAGTCGGCGTACTTCGCGGTCCGCCCGTCACCGGACGATCGGCCGCGCAGCCGGCGGTGCACCCAGGGCACCACGAACTCCCGGTAGTAGCGGGCCTCGGCGAGCAGGCTGCGCCGGCCGACCGGTGCCGGGTCGACCACGTGCGCCTCGGTCGGGTGGCCCAGCCCGTCCAACACCAGGCTGGCGACCCGTCGGTGGCCGGCCGAGTTGAGGTGCAGGCGGTCGGGCGACCAGTACTGTTCGCGGCGGATCTCCACGTCGCTGAACACGTCGATGAAGTCGAGACCGTGCCGGGTGGCGAGTTCGGCGGTGGCGGCGGTCAGCGCCAGCCCGCGTCGCCGCATCGTCGCGCCGAACGGCAGCCGGGCACTCGGGTCGCCGCCGCTGAGCAGCACCAGCCGTACGCCGGCGTCGGCACAGCGGCGTACCGCGCCCTCGGTCAGCGCGACCAACCGGCTCAGGTCCGTGCCGGCGCGCATCATGTCGTTGCCGCCGCCGTTGAGTGTGATCATCGTCGGGAGTGGGGACAGCGACAGCGCCCGGTCGAGCTGTTCGGTGACTATCGGTTCCAGCAGCCGTCCCCGGATCGCAAGGTTGGCGTACTGCACGGGGCCGCCGTTCGCGGCGGCGAGGCCGGCGGCGACCAGATCAGCCCAGCCGCGTACGGTGCCGTCCGATAGCTCGTCGCCGAGCCCTTCGGTGAAGCTGTCCCCGATCGCCACGTACCGCACCCGCGACCTCCCCGTCCCGCATGACCAGCGGCACCAAGTTACCTCCCGGTACCGACTGGTGCTGTGACGCGGATCCCGCTCCGACGGTTGGCGAGCAATGCTTCCTGACCGGGCAGCCCGTCCGAGGCCAGTTGAGTGAGCTTAGGGATCAACCTGTGGGCACGTCCGACGAACGGCGAAAGTGAATCCGTTCAGCGGACGCCGTCCCGTCTGGCCAGCTATGCCGCGCCGGACCTGCGTGTCGAGTGGGGTGGACCTCTGGTAGTTTTGCGCGACTTGCCCTATTTGTTGTCGTTCTCGTTTGTGACGGATGGGCACACCGGCCTGTCCGGCTCACGCAGAAGACGAGACGGGGGAAAAGTGCAGTCAACGTTGAAACGGGTGGCCAGCGTCTCGCTGGCCACGCTACTTGGCACCGCTGGCGGGTTGGCGGTGACGGCCGCACCCGCCTACGCAGCTCCCGGAGACGCGCATGCGAGGGGGGTGATCGTCGACCTCTCGGCTGAGGTCCTCGGGATTCCGGTGATCGAGGCCAGTGCGGTGATCGGGTCGGTGGACGCCCCACCCGCCGGCGGCACCGACACCGAGACCCTGCTCGACATCACCCTGCCGGGTGCCATCGGCGTCGCCGCCGACGGCACCGTCGTGGAGGTCAGCGCGACCAGGGGCCCGATCTCGTCGTTCGCCTCCTCGTCGGTCGCCGACGTGTCGCTGGACATCCTCGGCCTCAGCGTGCTGACCGCCGGAGCGGTCGAAGCCTCGGTCAGCTGCCCGTTCGTCGGCCCGCAGACGGCCGACACGACGCTTACCGGACTGACCGTGTTCGGCTCACCCGAGGTGCTCATCCCCAACGGCCCGAGTCTCGATGTGAGTGCCGCGGTGACGGTGCCGGGTCTGGTCGGAGCGATGCTCGACGTGTCGCTGTCACGCACCGAGACCGTCACCGCCGACAGCGCGGCGGCGGCGACCATCGTGCTAACTGCGGCACTCTCCGGCGAGGTCCTCGGGATTCCGGTGGTCATCCCGGTCGGTGAAGTCATCATCGCCGAGGCCACCTGTGAACGTCCGGCCGCACCGGCGCCGCCGACTGCGTCGTCGATTGATCCGGATTCTGGTCCGCAGTCTGGTGGTCAGACGGTGACGATCACGGGTTCGGGGTTTGTGCCGGGTGACACGGCGGTGACGTTTGACGGGTTGCCGGCCACTGATGTGGTGGTGGATCCGTCGGGTACGTCGTTGACGGCGGTGACTCCGGCGCATGCGCCTGGTGTGGTGGATGTGGTGGTGACCACTGATGGTGGTTCGACTGATCCGTTGGCGTACACGTATCTGGCTGATGGTTCGGATGCGGTGGTGACGGGTCTGGATCCTGATTTCGGGCCGACGTCTGGTGGTACCACGGTGACGATTACTGGTTCGGGTTTCACTGGGGCGACCGGTGTCACGTTTGATGGCGTGGCGGGTACGGGGTTTGCGGTGAATCCGGCTGGTACGGAGATCACGGTGGTGACTCCGCCGGGTGCTGCTGGTCCGGCTGATGTGGTGTTGGTGTTCCCGGCTGGTACTGCGGATGCGGGGATCTTCACCTATGTGCCGCCGACGATTGATTCGGTGGTGCCGGATTCGGGTCCGAACACGGGTGGTACCACGGTGACGGTCACGGGTTCCGGGTTCACTGGGGCGACTGATGTGACGTTCGGTGGTGTGCCGGGGACTGATCTGGTGGTGGATCCGTCGGGTACGTCGTTGACGGTGGTGACGCCGCCGGGGCCGGTTGGTCCGGTTGATGTGGTGGTGGTGTTGCCGGGTGACGACGCGGTCGCTCCCGACGGCTTCACCTATGTGGTCGCGCCGCCGACTGCGTCGTCGATTGATCCGGATTCTGGTCCGCAGTCTGGTGGTCAGACGG
>NZ_JBHMIN010000030.1:0-82374 GCF_048060215.1 Micromonospora sp. LOL_021
CCGTCAACACCGTCGGCTCCACATACGCGCCGCCGTCGCGGGCGTCACCGAACGACGGCACACCACCACCGGCCAGTACGTCGGCACCCTCGACGCGGGCCAGATCGTAGTAGCCGAGCACCTTCTCCCGGTGGCCACGCGAGATCAACGGCATCGTCGCAATCGACTCGTCGGCCGGCCAGCCGTACCGGACGTCCCGGGCCGCCGCCGACAGCCGGTCCACGAACTCGTCGAACACCGGCCGCTGCACGTACAGCCGCTCGGTGCACAGGCACACCTGACCGCCGTTGGTGAACGACGACCGCACCGAGCCGGCGACGGCGGCGTCCAGGTCGGCGTCGGCGAAGACCAGACCGGCGTTCTTGCCGCCCAGCTCGAACGACACCGCCTTCACCCCGTCAGCCGCCGCCCGCATGATCGCCGACCCCGTCGCCGACTCACCCGTGAACGTGACCGCGTCCACCCCCGGATGAGTGGTCAGCCACTCCCCCGCCGCACCCGGCCCGAACCCGTGCACCACATTGAACACCCCATCCGGTACACCCGCCGCCGCCATCACCTCCGCCAACAACGTCGCCGACGCCGGCGTCTCCTCCGACGGCTTCACCACGACCGCGTTACCGCACGCCAACGCCGGAGCCACCTTCCAGGTGAGCAGCAGCAACGGCAGATTCCACGGCACAATGACCGCGACGACACCGACGGGTTTACGGACCGCGTAGTTCAACGCCCGACCACCTGACGGCGTCACCGTCGTGAACGACTCCGTCGGCGCCGTCGCGGCAATCTCCGCGAACGCCCGGAAATTCGCCGCCCCACGCGGAACATCCAAACTCCGGGCCTGACTGACCGGTTTGCCAGTGTCGGCGACCTCGGCGGCGACCAGATCGTCGAAACGGCGGTCCAACTCATCGGCCACCGCCCGCAGCACCCCGGCCCGCTCCCGCTCACCCATCCCACCCCACGGCCCGCCCAGCGCCGAACGGGCCGCCGCGACGGCTGCGCCGACCGTCGAGGAATCGGCCTCAGCCACCTCGAACACCGTCTCCCCGGTCACCGGCGACACCTTCGCAAACCGCTTCCCCGCGTCAACGAACCGGCCGCCGACGAAACTGCGCAACAGGCCAGGGCCGCCGGCGGCCGGCCGGCCGGCGTACAGGTCGGGGTGCCACAGAGCGGGCGACGTCGGTGCGATGGCTGCCATGTTCAACCTTCCGTTGCCGGTACGGGGATGCGTCGGGGTCAGTCCGTGGTGGCGACGCCGCTGCCCTGGTCAGCGACCAGGGCCACGACGGCAGCGTCGACTGTCGCTTCGCCGGTCGCGGCGGCGGCTGCCTCATCCGTGGCGACCAGGACGGTGCTGCCGGTGCCGGCGTTCATCAGGTCGACGGCGACCCGCTGCGGCCCGTCCGGGTGCTCGCGAATCAGCACCAGGCGGCGGCCCTGAAGGGTCGCGACGATCCGGTCGGGCCAGACCTTGCCGAGCACTTCTGCGAGGATCATCAGCTGTCACCCTGCAGCGGCGCCATGACGGCCCGGATCCGGGTCGACTCGCCCTCCTCCAGCAGCGCCGAGGTGGCCGGATGCGGCTTGGGGTAGATCTGCGAGCTGCGCAGATCACCGTGTTGGCGGATGGCTGCCTCCCCGGCTGACACTGCCTGCCGTACGGCTGCCAGGGTGCCCTGCACAGCGGCGGCGAGATAGCCGCTGGTGACCCGTTCGACGGCGATGCACCGTACGTCCGCAGTCTTGATCATGGCTTCGATCCCTGCGGAGAGGGCGACGATGCCCCGGGTCTCCACGATTCCGATCGCCTTCTCTGAGGACATGACACTTCTCCTTCTGGCTGTGTCGCCGGCAGGGCCGGCTCAGTTGCCGACGAGTCCGGGGTCGATGGCCAGCGCGGTGACTGCGTCGCAGGGGCTGGCGAAGACGATGGACCGGACCGGGCGGCCGGTCTTGGCTCGGGCGGTCTCCTCGCCGATGTCGACGGCTTCTTCCACGGTGGCGAGGTCGCCGCGGACCGCCACGGCGACGATTCCGCCGCCGAGGCGTACGACTCCGGTTACTTCGACCTCGGTCGCCTTGACCATGGCGTCCACCGCGTCGAAGATCGGAATGAATCCTTCGGCTTCGACGAATCCCGCAGCGGCGTTACGCATCGGGTTCCTCCTGTCGTTGGTGTTTCGGGTGCCCGCTGGTCGGGCTGTCGGTCATGCGGTGCGGGCCGGCGTCGTTCACGCGGGTGCCGGCAGATTCCAGGACAGGACGGCAGCGCCGGTGCCCCACAGTGGTCCGTAGCTGTGCAGTTGCGCCGGGGCTGCGGCGACTCCGGTGCCGGCGAGGAAGGCGAACGCCCGGAACTGGCTGTCGGCCTGGGCCTGGCGGGCGTAGTCTTCGCGGACCGCGAGGACTTTGTCGGTGTCGCCGGCGGTCAGCATCTGCAAGATCCGTTCGTTCCACCGGTCGTGTGCCGGCTCGGCGATGCGGTCCTGGTCCGGCTCGATCCACTGCTGGATGAGGCCGGAGGACAGTCCGCTGACCACCACCACCGCCGCCCGGACACCGGCGTCACGGGCGGCTTCGGCGCCGGCGCGGCCGACCTGGGCCAGGGTGTCGGCGTCGGCGTACAGGTTGCACGACACCTGCGCCCAGCGCAGGGTGCGCTGCGGGTCGAGCAGCGTGGAGGTGACGATCGTCCCGGTGTCGATCGGGAAGCCCTGGTAGCGGGTGCGGCGGGCCTGCATGCCGTCGGCGTCCACCCGGGCCGCCCAGCGTTCGGTGAACTCGACGTCGAAGCGCAGGTCGTAGCTGAGGTGGCCGTAGTCGTAGGCGTACCAGTTCTCGTCGGTGTGCGCCCCACGCGGGTTCGGGTCGCACTGGAACTGGTGGCCGAGCACGGTGAACCACTGGGTGGACAGCAGCAGGACGACGTCCGGTTCGAGGGCGCGCAGCTGGTCGCCGACCGTACGGGCGGAGTCGGCCAGCGCCGCCCAGCTGGTGGCGGGCTTGTCGGCGAGCAGGTGCGGCATGCCGGGCAGCAGTACGCCGGCCTGGATTCCACGGTCAGTCATCGACGTTCTCCGGTGTCCACTCGACCACCGCGTTGCCGGTTCCGATGATCGTGCCGTAGCCGAGCACGTCACCGGCGATGTCCGGCCAGCCGAGCGCGGACAGCAGCCAGGTGAGGCTGCCGGCCTTCGTCTCGGACGCGGTGGCTTCGATGTGTTCGGGGATGAGTTCGCGCAGCCGGCTGGTCGGACCCTGGCGGATCGTCTCCAGCAGCTTCATGTCCCAGCGGTACTGGTGGTTGTTGTACGGGTGCTCGCGTTCCATGTCCTCGGGCAGCTGGGGTTCCTCGTGCCAGTGCAGGTGGGACAGGGAGTTGGAGGCGAGCAGCACGGCGCGTCGGCCGGTGTTCTCGATTGCCCGGCGGGTCGCCTCGCCGAGCACCTCCATCTGGCCGAGGGACGCCTCGGAGTAGAAGTACGGGTTGTTGTTGGCCGACAGCGACACCACTGGGATGTCCCAGTCGGGGTTGACCATGTGTAGTGCGCCGATGGTGGCGTAGTCGACCCGTACCCCGGGATCGCGCAGTTTGCTGGTGACCAGGCCGAGTTCGGCGGCTTCGTCGGCGATGGCCTCGGCGAGGGGTACGTCGGTGTGGAAGTCGTAGTGGTAGCGGAACAGATGCGGGAAGATCGGCTCGACGGAGACGCCCCGCGGGTTGGGTACGCAGTTCACGTGGTGGCCGACCATGGTGATCCAGTGCGGGGCGTGCACGATCAGCACGTCGGGCCGGTGCACGTCGCGGATCCGGCGGCGGAGTCGGTGGTACGCCCAGCGCAGCACTTCCCAGCCGCCTTGTGACCGGGGTTCGTTCTGCGGCGGGTTCTCGCCGTAGATCAGGTGCGGCGGGTGCGGGCTGAGATAGCCGGCGACGATACCGGGTCGGCGGCCTGCCGGGGCGGGGCGGACAGCGTCAGCGGAGTCCGGTTGCCGGGTACGGGTCGTGGTGCCCCGGGTCGGTGCGGGTAGTCGGAACACCTTGCTCATCGCGGTCCTCCTGTCGGGGTCGGGGCGTCGCGCAGGACCCGCAGCAGGCAGCGGTCACCGGGCTGGGCGCCGAGAATCCGCAGCCCGTCGTCGTCGAGCGCGGCCTGGTGCCGAGCGACGCCGGGGTCGTGGCGCACCCAGGCACGCAGCGGTGCGGGGTGGGTGCCGTGCAGTTCGATCAGCGCGTCGGCGGGCATGCCGTCGGCGGGGTTGGTGTAGACGAGACGGCGGCGGCCCCGCTGACCGGTGTAGGCCGGCTCGGCGGTGGTGGTGACCTGGTACCAGCGACGTGCGGCGCGGGCCTGGTCGCGGGCGGCACCGGTGGCCGCTTCGTCGAGAAGACCGGTGCCGTCGCACACCACGCCGTAGCGGTCGAGGGCCTGGTTGGTGGTGAGGTAACCGGCTGCGACGTCGGCGGCCACCAGGTCGGGGTCGCGGGTGAGCGGGTCGCCCCAGCCGCCGCCGCCAGCGGACTCCATCACCAGCACGTCGCCTTCGCGCATCCGGTGTCCGGCGACCTTGCCGGGGGTGTCGAAGTCGATCCGCCGACCGTCGCGGCGCAGGTAGGTGACGGTGGGGGCACCGGGCGCGCCGGTGCAGAGTCCGTACGGCGCGACGGTGGTGCGGTCGGTCTGCACCGAGTAGGCGCCGCTGCTGGCCAGCAGCCGGGTGGCGCGCCGGGCACCGAGGCCGCCGCGGTGCCGGCCGGCGCCGCCGGATCCGGTACGCAGTTCACACGCTTCGATGAGGATCGGGATCTCGGTTTCCAGCCGTTCGACGGACTGGATGGTGGAGATGTCGCCGAGGTCGACGGGGTTCATCGCGCTCGGGCCGTCGGAGCCGAGGAAGCCTCCGTTGCCGCCGGCCGGGTAGTCGTAGTAGAGGTACGGCTGGCCGGTGTGTTCGTCGACACCGCCGATCAGGTTCTGGAAGGTCGTACCGAACTGGTCGGCGGCGATCAGGTCCGGTGCGACCTGGCTGAGCGCGGCCATCACCGCGGAGATCACCCGCTTGCGGACCTCGCTGTGCGCGTTGGCCGGTGCCGGGTAGGTGACGTGTACGACGGTTCCCGGGTCGGTACGCACGGTCAGTGGCCGGAAGGCGCCGTGGTTGACCAGCCCGCCAGGATCCAACGCGGACTTGACGGCGATGAAGACCCCGGCGGTGGTCATCGCGAGCGACGAGTTGACGACGGCGGCGACCTGTGGAGAGGAGCCGCGGAAGTCGGCGACGAGTTGGTCACCGGTGATGGTCAACGCGCAGCGCACCAGCGCGGCGTCGTACTCGCCGTCGGTGTACAGGTCGAGGTAGTCCTCGTAGTGGTAGGTGCCGTCCGGCAGGTCGCGGATCTGGTCGCGTAGTCGCCGCTCGGTGCGGTCCATGTTGGCCTCGACGCAGCCGAGAATCAGGTCGCGGCCGTACCGGTCGACGAGTTCGCGTAGCCGGCGCTGCGCGGTGTGGCAGGCGGCGATGCTGGACTCCAGGTCTCCCTGACGTTCGTCGGCCATCCGGACGTTGGCGAACAGGATCCGCGTCGCGGCGACGTTGGGCTGGCCCGCGTCGACCAGTCGGATCGGCGGGACCCGCAGCCCTTCCTGCAGAATCTCGGTGGCCTTCCCGGAGACGCTGCCGGGTGTCATGCCACCGATGTCGGCCCAGTGCATGCGGACGCAGGGGAACAGGAACAGTTCTTCCTCGACGAACACCGGGCTGATCAGGGTGACGTCGTTGAGGTGGCTGCCGCCCCGGTACGGGTCGTTGACCAGATAGATGTCACCGGGCCGGAACTCGTCGCGGTAGTCGGCGAGGATCTCTTTCACCGATGCCGGCATGGCGATGACGTGACCCGGCATGTCACGGCCCTGGGCGACCATCTCGCCGTCCGCGTTGAACAACGCGCACGAGAAGTCCTGCGCGTCGGCGATCACCGGGGAGTGCGCCGTGCGGAAGATCGTCTGGCGCATCTCCCGCACGATCGAGATCAGCCCTTCGGTGACGATCTCGAGATCGATCGGGTTCAGGGACATGCGGGGCCTCGCAATGCTGACAGGGACGGGCACCTACTGATGGGCGGGACCGGGGTGGTTCTGGAGGTACTTCTCGGAACACCGGGTCAGATGGACCCACCCACCGGGTTGACCCGCTCATCGAATGGACCATCATGTGAGCCTTGTGTTATATTATGAACCTATCAACTTCAGGGATGGGAAGGCAAGATGTCGTCTGTCACCGACCCGGGCCGCGAGTCCGGCACCCAGGCACTCGACCGCGCGCTGGCCGTGCTGCTCGCGTTCCGGCGCGACACCCCCGAACGCAAGGTCAGCGACGTCAGCCGGGAGCTCGGGCTGCACAAGTCGACCGCCAGCCGGTTGTTCCGGGCGCTTGCCGACGCCGGCTTCCTGCAGCGCAACGAGGAGACCGGCGCGTACCGGCTGGGGGTCACCGTGTTCGACCTCGGCGCCCGCTTCCTGGCCGGGCTCGACATGCACGCCATCGCCCGACCGCTGCTGCACCAGCTGGCCGAGGAGCAGGGCGAGTCGGTCAACCTGGCCATCCGCGACGGCCTGGACGCGATCTCGATCGACCTGGTGACCGGGTCGCACAGCCTGCAGCTGGTCTCCCGGCTGGGCCGACGCATCCCGTTGTGGTGCAGCGCCGCCGGCAAGGCGCTGTTGATCGACATGGACGACGACCAGGTCCGTGAGCTGCTGGCCGATGCGGGCTGGACCCGGCTGACCCGACGTACGATCACCGACATCGACGTCTTTCTGGCCGATCTCGCCGGGGTACGGGAACGCGGCTGGGCGCTCAACGACGAGGAGAGCGAGGACGGTCTGCGGGTCGTCGGCGCGCCGGTGCGGGACCGGCTCGGCGCGGTGACCGCGTCGATCAGCGTCTCCGGCCCGATCTTCCGGCTGGACAGCCCGCAACGGGTCGCCGCGCTCGCCGCCGCCGCGGTCCGCACCGCCGACGAGCTGTCCCGCCAGCTTGGCCACGGCGTCGGACAGATCTGGGGGAGTTGACCGGCGACCGGCTCAGAAGTGCTGCTGCACGACATCCGGATCTACCTTCACGTGCAGCAGCACTGGCCCGGTCAACGGCAGCAGCGCGTCGAACGCCGCCGAAACGGTTGCCTCGTCGTGCGCCTGGTACGCGCTGACGCCGAGCGCGCCGGCCACCGCAGCCAGGTCCCGGTGCGGGAAGCGGGCGATCCCCGGGTCAGCGCCGGCCGGTCGCAGCTTGCGCACCTCCGCCCCGTACGCGCCGTCGTCGAGCACGATCACCAGCACCGGGGCGCCGACCCGGGCCAGGGTGTCCAGCTCACCCAACGCGGTCAGCAGACTGCCGTCGCCCTCGAACGCCACCACCGGGCGGTCCGGCCGGCCGAGCGCGGCGCCGATCGCGTACGCCACGCCGACGCCGATACTGCCGAACTCCCACGGCGCGACCAGCGACCGGTCCACCGCTGGCGAGTCCAGGTAGAGGTTGGGCCAGCCGCCGAAGTGGCCGACCCCGACGACCGTCGTGCGGGGCAGCGGCAGCCGACGGGCGCAGATCGCCATCAGCCGGCGGGGGTCGACGTGCCGGGCACCTGCGGGCTCCGGGCCGAGCTCGGCGAACGGGTCGGCGTCGCGAATCGCCCGGGCCAGTCGCGGCGTACGCCAGCCGTGCGGCTCCGGCCCGGGCCGCGCCGACTCCAGCGCCCCGGTCAGTGCCCGGGCCACCAGCGCCGCGTCGCCAACCAGCCCACCGTGCACCGGCCAGCGGGCACCGATCGCCGCCGGATCCCGGTCGACGCTGTACACCTGCGCGGCGTCGAACAGCTGTCCGTGGTCGGCGGTCCACCGGTTTAGGCCGGCACCGAACGTCACGACGAGATCCGCCTCGCGCAGCACGTCCCGGGTCAGCGGACGGGCCAGCCCACCGGCGACGCCGAGGGCGTACGGATGGCCCGCGAACAGGCCGGCGGCCATCAGGCTGGTGACCAGCACGGCTCCGGCGTGGTCGGCCAACGCGGTCAGCTCCGGTCCGGCGTGCACCGCGCCCCGGCCGGCGAGGATCACCGGGCGACGGGCCCGACGCAGGCGGTCCGCCAACCCGGCGACCGCCGTCGGGTCGGGTGCCAGTGGTAGTGGTCCGGCCGGCGCGACAGCGGCCCCGAGCGGTACGGCCGGCCGGTCCCCGGCCGGTTCGTCCTGCAGGTCCAACGGGATGTCGAGGACCACCGGCCCCGGTCGCCCCACGGCCTCGCGCACCGCGGCGGCGACGTCGCGCGACACCGTCGACGCGCCGGTCATCGACACGAAGGCACCGGCGGTGGCCAGGGCGAACGGCTGCTGCGGAAAGTTCTGCACGTGCAGTGGGTCACTCGCCGGGGTGTCCCCGGCGAGCAGCAGCAGCGGTGTCCCCGCCTGCCGGGCGATGGTCAACGCCGGACCGGCGGCTGCCAGGCCCGGCCCCTGGGTGACCGTGGCCACCGCGCACCGGCCGGTGACCCGCGCCCATCCGTCGGCCATCATCACCGCGGCGTTCTCGTTACGGGCCGCCACGAACCGGACCCCGTGCCGGGCGACCAGGTCGGCCACCAGGAACATGTTCGCGTCGCCGAGCAGGCCGAACACGGTGTCCACCCCGTGCTCGACCAACGCGTCCGCGATCGCCTGGTAGACCTTCACCGGTCCGCCTCCGGGTGCCGGTCCGCCACCGGACGGCGGTACGGGCCGGCGGGACGCAGCGCGACGCTCAGCGCACCCAGATAGGAGTCGGTGGCCACCGCGTCGAAGCGCGGGCCGGCCAGCCGGGCGGTCCGTTTGGTCATCGACCGGCCCAGCGCCGGCACCGCCAGCAGCCGGTGGGCCAGTTCGGTGCCGGCGTCGGCCACCCGGTCGGGCGGCACCACCTCGGTCACCAACTCCAGCTGGTGCAGCCGGGCCGCGTCGATCCGCTCGCCGAGCAGCAGCCAGCGTTTGGCCCGGTCGGCGCCGACCAGGTCAGCGAGGATGGCCATGCCGCCCCAGGTCAGCGGGATACCGAAGGCCACCTCGGGAAACGTGAAGAAGCAGGTGTCGGCGGCGAGGCGCAGGTCGCTGGCCAGCCCGAGGATCGCCCCGGAGCCGATCGCCGGCCCGTTGAACGCGGTCACCGTGGTCTGCTCCAGGCGGTACCAGCGCTCAACCAGCTCGGCGGTACGCCGCTGCACGCCCATCGTGATGGCGGCGTCGAGGGTGGCCAGCTCAGCCAGATCGGTGCCGGCGCAGAAGGCGGTGCCGGCACCGGTCAGCAGCACCACCTCGACGGTGTCGTCGCGGCCGAGGTCGTGCAGCACCTGTTCGAACTGCCCGAGCATGGCCAGATCGAAGCTGTTGCGCCGAGCGGTGCGGTCCAGAGTCACCACCGCGAGCCGCCCCGCACGCTGCAGGTGTACCGATGTCACGTCGCCTCCGATTGCAGTAGGGCGCGGTCGACCAGGGCCGCGGCGTGTCCGACGTAGCTGAGCGGATCGAGCAGCCGGCTCAGCTCCGCCGCCGGCAGAGCCGCCCTGACCTGCGGATCGGCGCGCAGCAGCTCGGCGAACGGCCGATCATGGTCGAGGCTGTCCCGCACGATCCGCATCACCAGGTGGTGCGCCTGTTCCCGGCCCAGTGAGCCGGCCAGGCGCAGCATCACGGACTCCGACAGCACCAGGCCGCCGGTGGTGGACAAGTTGACGCGCATCCGGGCGGCATCGACGCGGAGCCCGGCGAAGACCTCGTTGAGGCGCTGTAGCGCGCCCCCGACGAGGATGAAGCACTCCGGCACCAGCTTCCACAGCGCCATTCCGACGCCCATGTCCCGGTCGTCCTGGGACACCATCGTCTGCATCGCCAGCGGCACCTGTGCACGGACCGTGCCGGCCGCGGCGATGACCGCCTCGCAGCGGATCGGATTGCGCTTGTGCGGCATCGTGCTGCTGCCCACCTGGGTATCGCGCTGCGGCTCGTGTGCCTCGCCGATCTCGGTACGGCCGAGGAAGTACACTTCGCGGGCCAGCTTCTCGGCGGTGGAGGCGACCAGCCCGAGCAGGGTGAGACACTCCACCACCCGGTCCGGGGTGGCGTGCCAGGGGGTCGGTGCGACGCCCAACCCGAGCCGGTCGGCGACGGCACGTTCGATGTCGAAGGCCCGTGGCCCGTAACCGGCCATGGTGCCGGCTGCCCCGCCCATGCTGACCACCAGCAACCGGGGCCGGAGCTGGGCCAACCGCTCCCGGTGGCGCTGCAGCTCGCTCTGCCAGACCGCGCAGCGCAGCCCGAACGTGGTCGGCAGGGCCTGCTGACCGTGGGTTCGGGCCGCCATCGCCGTGTCCCGGTGCCGCAGGGCGAGCCGGCGCAGTACGCGGACCAGTTCGTCGATCTGCCGGCTGACGATGTCCAGTCCGGCTCGGGCGCGCAGCACGAACCCGGTGTCCATGACGTCCTGGGTGGTGGCGCCGAGATGGACGTAGCGGCCGCCGTCGCCGGCCGCCCTGGTCAGGGCCCGTACCAGTGGCACCAGCGGATGCACGGTGTCGGCGGCGTCGGCGGCCACCGCGGCCAGGTCCAGCGACTCGACCCGGGCGGCGGCGGTGATCTGCGCCGCCGCACCGGCCGGAATGACGCCAGCGTCGGCCTGGGCCCCGGCGAGTGCCGCTTCCACATCGAGCCACGCCTGCATCAGCTGCCGGTCGTTGAACACCCCACGCATCTCCGCGTTGCCAAAGAAGCTGGTCACCGTCAACGAGTCGAGGAAGCAGGAGCTAAGCGGGTTCACCGTGCCACCCCGTCGACCATGGCCGCGACCGCCCGCCGGTCCACCTTGCCCGACGGCAGCAGGGGCAGTTCGGTCACGACGTGCCAGTCGGTCGGCACCTTGTGCCGGGACAGGCTGCCGGCGGCGGCCGCGGCCAGTTCGGTGCGGTGCAGGGTCGCCCCCGGGGCAGCGACCACGACCGCGACCACCTCCTCGCCCCAGCGCGGGGACGCGACCCCGACGACGCACGCCTGCGCGACGCCCTCGCAGGTCAGCAGGAACGCCTCGACCTCGGCCGGGCTGACGTTCTCCCCGCCCCGGATGATCAGGTCCTTCACCCGGCCGGTCAGGGTCAGAGTGCCGTCGGCGGCGAGCCGGCCCAGGTCACCGGTGCGCAACCACCCCTGCGGGTCGTACGCCGCCCGGTTCGCCGCCGGATCGTCGAGATAGCCGGGGCTCACCGACTCGCCGCGGACCTGCAGTTCACCTTCTGCTCCGGCGGGCAGCGGCCGGGTCGACCCGCCGACGTCCACCGCGACGATGCGGGCCCGCAACCCGGGGAGTACCCGCCCGACGGTGGAGCCGTCCGGTGGGCAGCTGCCGTCGTCGGGGTCGACGCTGATGGTCGGACCGGCCTCGGTCTGCCCGTAGACGACCGCCAACCGCCGCAGCCGCAACGTGTCGCGTACCCGCGCGCGCAGTGCGGGCGGGCAGCTGGCACCACCGAGGAAGCCCAGGCGCAGCGCGGCCAGGTCCCACCGCCGGGGCTGCTCGTCGAGCCGGTCGGCGAGCATGGTCGCCATCGTCGGGACCAGTTGAACGACCGTGCACTGGTGCCGGTGCACGACGTCGAGCACGTCGTCGGGACGGAACCGCGGCACCGGGAACAGCTGCGCCCCGGTGACCGCAGCCAACACCACGCCGCTGCTGAGGCCGGCGGCGTGGGCGAACGGCAACGGACAGCAGATCCGGTCGACCGAGCCGATCCCGGCGGCCTGCGCCGTCCAGGTCGCGTTGCGGACCAGGTTCCGCCCGGTCAGGACGACCATTTTCGGGGTGCCCGTCGATCCCGAGGTGAACTGGACGTTCAGCGGGGCGTCGGGGTCGCGGGCCG
This sequence comes from Micromonospora sp. LOL_021, assembly GCF_048060215.1. Lineage (NCBI taxonomy): Bacteria > Bacillati > Actinomycetota > Actinomycetes > Micromonosporales > Micromonosporaceae > Micromonospora > Micromonospora sp. LOL_021. Next base: position 11,939 of record NZ_JBHMIN010000030.1, read on the forward strand.
GCTCCGGCGGCGGCCCGGCCCAACCGGGCAGGCCGGCGAGTGCGTCACCGGCCTGGTCCGCCGGCAGGAAGGTGACCGGCCCGGTCGCCGCGCGCCGGGCGGACGACGTCACGTCGCGGTCCCGGATTTCTCGCGCGGCGAACAGCCGGACCGGCCGGGTCCGACGCAACGCGGCGGCCAGCTCCGGCTCCGTCGCGGCGGGGTGCACGGTGACCAGGGCGGCTCCGCGCCAGGCCGCGGCGGCGAGCAGCACCAGCCAGGCGATGCTGTTCTCGGCCCAGACGGCGATCCGGTCGCCGCGGCCGACACCGGCGGCGGCGAGCACGCTGGCGGTCCGGCCGGCGAGCGCCGCGTACTCGCCGGCGGTGACGGCGGGCCGGCCGGCGACGGCGAACAGCGGCCGGTCCGGCTGTCGCCGGGCCTGTCGCAGCAGCACGGCGTCGTACGCCGGCAGATCGACAGGAGCCATCAGGCGCGCTCCAGCAGCAGGTTCCCGTGCGGATCCACCCGCCCCGACCAGCCGGCGCCGACCACTGTGGTGCTTCCGCTCTCCCGGACGACCGCCGGGCCGCTGACCCGTACGCCGGCGGTCAGCTCGCCACGCTGCCAGACGGCGGCATCGGTCCAGCCGTCCGGCCCCCACACCGGCATGGTGACGGGCTCGGGCGCCGGGCCGTCAGGTGGCGCGGCGAAGGTCACGGCGGGCTGTGGCCCGAACGCGGTGAGCCGGCAGTTCACGATCTCGGCCGGGTGCTCCGAACGCAGGTAGGCGTACCGCTGCTGGTAGGCGGCATGGAAGGCGCGGATCAGATCGGCGGGCTCGTCGGGCAGCTCGTCCAGCGGCACGGCCAGGTCGAAGCTCTGGCCACGGAAACGCATCCCCAGCGACAGCCGGAAGGTGACCTGGTCGGCCTCCACCGCGTCCTCGGCCTTGAACTGGTCGCGGGCGGCCGCCTTCAGCTCCTCGACCAGCGTGCGGGCCGTCGCCAGGCCGGCGGAGTCGGCGGGGACCAGCGCGGTACGGACGTAGTCGTGACGGGCCCGGGCGGCGACGAAGCCGAGCGCCGAGAAGTTTCCCGGTACCGGCGGAACCAGTACCCGTGGGATTCCCAGCTCGTCGGCGAGTGCGGTGGCGTGCATCGGTCCGGCACCGCCGAACGGCATCAGCACGAATTCCCGCGGGTCGTGGCCGCGGGCCACCGAGATCTCCTTGATCGCGCTGGTCATCTTGACCGTGGCCAGGCAAAGGATGCCGTACGCGAGTTCGGTCTCGGTCAGGCCGTCACCGAGTTCGGCGGCCAGCCGCCCGAGAGCGGCACGCGCCGCGTCGAGCTGCGGGGTGACCTCGCCGCCCAGCCGCCCGTCCGGGTCGAGATGGCCGACCACCAGGTGGGCGTCGGTGGTCGTCGGTTCCGCGCCGCCCCGGCCGTAGCAGGCCGGACCGGGATCTGAGCCGGCACTGCGCGGGCCGACCCGCAGCTCGCCGCCCCGGTCGCGCCAGGCGATCGAGCCGCCACCGGCACCGATCGTGTTGATCTCGATCTGGAAGGTCCGGTTCGGATGCCCGGCGATGGTGCCGTGGTTGGTCATCAGCGGCACGCCGCCCTTGATCAGACAGACGTCCGTGCTCGTGCCGCCGATGTCGCAGGTGATGACGTTGTCGAAGCCGGCCAGGCCGGCGACGTACGCGCTGGCCGCCACGCCGCCGGCGGGGCCGGACAACGCGAGGTTGATCGGCAGCCGGCCGGCCTGGTCGGTGGAGACCACGCCGCCGCTGCTGGTCATGATCGCCAACGGGTGGCGGTAGCCGCTGCCGGCCAGGGTCGAGCCGAGGCCCGACAGGTACTCGCTGACCGGACCTCGGACGCTGGCGTTGAGCACGGTGGTGGCGAACCGCTCGTACTCGCCGTGTTCCGGGACCACTTCGGCGGAGATGCTGCAGGCCAACTGCGGGTGGCGACGGCTGATCCGGTCGGCGGCGGCCCGCTCGTGCCCGGCGTTGCGGTAGGAGTGCAGGAAGCAGATCGCGACGGCGGTGGCCCCGGAGGCGGCCAGCCGGTCGGTCACCTCGTCGAGACCGGTCATGTCCAGCGGGACGGCGATGTCGCCGGCGGCGGTCACCCGTTCCTGGACGGTGTGCCGCATCCGGCGTGGGGTGAGCGCCGGGCGGGCGGCCTCCTTGACGCTGTACAGGCGGGGACGGTGGCCCAGGCCCATCTCCAACACGTCCCGGAAACCCTCGGTGGTGATTACCGCGACCGGTTCGCCGGCACCTTCCAGCAGGGCGTTGGTGACCCTGGTGGTGCCGTGCACGAACCGCTCGACGTCCGACAGGTGGACGTCGAGCTTGGTCAGGCCGTCGAGGATCGCCGCCGCCGGGTCCGCCGGGGTGGACAGCGTCTTGGCCTCGGCGAGCCGGCCGGTGGCCGGTTCGTACACGATGACATCGGTGAAAGTTCCGCCGATGTCGACGCCGATGCACAGCATGAGAGAACCTTTCGGTCAAATGGGTCACGTCACCGGGGCGGGTGCCGATTGCGTCGACCCGCGCCCGGAACCCGAACCGGTCAGAAGGTGACGCCGTAGCGGCGCAGGCTGGCGCGGGCGACCGTGCGCAGCACCCAGTCGAACAGGTAGCCGAGCAGGCCGAGGGCGATGATGCCGACGAACACCCACTCGGTCTTGGCGTAGTTGCGGGCGGTCCAGATCAGCGAGCCGAGGCCGCTCTGCGCCGCGACGATCTCCGCGGAGACGATGGTGAGGAACGAGTTGCCCATCGCCAGTCGGGCGCCGGTGACGGCGTACGGCACCGTGGCGGGCAGGATCACCGAGGCCAGGGTGCGGACCGGCCCGGCGCCCAGCGCCCGCGCCGCCCGCAGTTTCAGCTCGTCGACGGCGAGCACCCCGGCGAGGGTGTTCAGCGCCACGATGAAGACCGTGGTGTAGAAGATCAACGCGATCTTCGAGGCTTCACCCGGGCCGAGCCAGATGATCGCCAGGGTGACGAAGGCGATCGGCGGCACGAACCGGAAGAACTGGATGTACGGGTCGAGCATCAGCCGCAGCAGCCGGCTGCGGCCCATCAGCAACCCGACCGGCACCCCGATCAGTACGCCCAGCCCCCAGCCGCTCAGAATGCGCTGGCTGGACGCCCAGACGGAGTCCCACAGCGTCCCGTTGGTCGCCAGCTCCACCGCCCCCTGCCCGGTCAACCGGGGTGAGGGCAGGAAGAACGCGGTGTAGTTGCGGCTGACCAGATCCCAGATGAGCAGGCCGAGCAGCACCGACAGCACCGACAGCACGACGCGGGTGTGTCGACGCCGGCCGGCGAAGCGGCGTGGGCGGGGCCCGGCCGCCCGGGCCGCCGGTGGACGTTGCACGTCGACGGCCATCAGCCGCCACCTCCGTTCAGGCCGTGCCCGTCGTCCAGACCCTGGGCGCGCAGGGTCTGGGCGACCTCGGTGCCGATGTCCTCGCGCAGCGCGCGGAACAGCCCGGCGGCGGCCGGATCGGTCAGTTCCCGCGGCCGGGGCAGGTCCACCGGGTACACCTGCTTGATCCGGGCCGCCGGGCCTGCGGTCATGGTGACGATCCGGTCGGCGAGCAGGATCGCCTCGCCGATGTCGTGGGTGACGAACAGGATTGTGGGCCGGGACTGGCGCCAGATGCGGTCGAGTTCGGCCTGCATGACCAGCCGGGTCTGGGCGTCCAGCGCGCCGAACGGCTCGTCCATCAGCACCACCGACGGCTCGTTGGCCAGCACCCGGGCGAGCTGGGCCCGCTGGCGCATGCCGCCGGATAGTTGGCTGGGGAACCGGTCGCCGCTGTGGCTGAGGCCGACCATGGTCAGGTAGCGGTCGACGATCCCGGCCCGCTGCGCACGCGGCACACCCCGCATCCGGGGGCCGAACGCCACGTTCTGGCGTACGGTCAGCCACGGGAACAGGGCCTCGGCGCTCTGAAACACCACGCCCCGGCTGACGTCCGGGCCGGTGACCGGCTCGCCCGCGCACAGCACCTGCCCGGCGGCCGGCCGGACGAACCCGGCGATCGCGTTCAGCAGGGTCGATTTGCCGCAGCCGCTGGGGCCGAGCAGGCAGACGAACTCCCCGCCGGCGATGTCGAGCGTCGCCCCGGCGACCGCCTCGAAGTCGTCGAAGCGGATGTCGACGTCGCGGACCTGCACCGGGGAGCCCGCCGGCCGGGGACCGGATTCCGATCCCCGTCCGGTGGAGGTGGCTGTCCGCCCGGTCACGCCACGCCCCGGATCATCACCTCGGCCGGGTCGGCCGGGTCGGACACGATCCCGCTGTCCTGCTGGAACTGGGCGATCTCGGCGTAGCGCTGCAGGTCCTCGTCGGTGAAGTCGCGGACCTGGCACTGCACGCCGTCGAGCAGTTCGACGGCCTCGGCCGCGGGCACCTCGATGGCGTTCTCGGTGGCGGTGCCGGCGACCTGCGGATCGGCGGTGATCTGCTCACATGCCTCGCCGATGGTGTCCACCAGGGTGGCGGCGGCCTCCTGGTTGGCCTCGTACCAGGCTCCGTCCACCCCGATGATCAGGTTGTAGACGTAGCCGACGTCACCGCTGGTGAGCAGGATCTTGCCGCCGCCCTCGACCCCGCGCGAGGGCCACGGCTCCCACATGATGTAGCCGTCGATGTCGCCGCGCTGCAGCAGCGCCGGCATCTCCGCTGGCGAGGAGGTGACGAACTCGACGGCGTCGCGGCTGATGTCGAAGCTGTCGAGGATCTTGTTGGTGGCGTACTCGTTGACCGTTCCGGTCACCACGCCGTACCGCGAGATGTCTGCGACCTCGCCGATCTCGTCGCGGACCACGAGCTTGATGAAGTCCGGCGACTGGGAGAAGACCGCGATGCCCTTGACGTCTCCCCGGGTGGCCCGGTTGAGCAGGCTCGATTCGGTGCTCGCGGTGACCTGACCCTCGCGGGCGAGGATCGCGTCGAGGCCACCGGTGCCTTCCTGGTACTGCGTGACGGTGACGTCGAGGCCGGCCTCGGCGAACAGGTCCTGCTGATCGGCCAGGTAGATCGGCGAGTACGCGGGATCGACGCCGACCCCGAAGTCGATGGTCGTCGTCTCGGCCGGTGTGCCGGGTTCACTGCCCGGGTCCTGATTCTCGGCACAGGCCGCGGCGACGGCGGTGACCAGCAGCGCGGCGCCGACCACCCGCAAGGTACGCAATCTCATGGCTAACCCCAGTTCATTGCGACTCATATTGTGGTTCTAGGTTCTTAATCTGAGACGCTACTGGGCACCACGAGAGGCGTCAAGGGTGCGACCAGGCCGGCGAACGGAGCCCATCGACCGACGAAGGTCACCTCGAGTAGTCAAAAACGGGAAACAGATGCCCAGTTCAGGCCACGGCACGTCACAGAAACTCGACGGGCCACTACCGAGAGTACCTAGCCGGTGGAGATGTACCACCCAGCCTCGATGTGGAACCGGAGCTTCGGTAAGGCTACCCTTCATGGAACGCGGGACTCGCCGACCGACGCCGAGGAGCAGCCAAAATGACCGACCTCGCAGAACTGCCGGTGACTGTGCCCGGACCCGAACCGCGCGAAACCCGACCTACCGGAAATGCACCCCGGCTACGGACCAGGGCACTGCGGCTCGGGTACGGCCACCAGGTGGTCGTCCCGCACCTGGACCTGGACATCGTCGACGGATCGGTCACCGCGATCGTCGGGCCGAACGGCTGCGGAAAGTCGACCCTGCTCCGCGCCCTCGGCCGGCTGCTGCGGCCCACCGCCGGGGAGGTACTCCTCGACGGCGAGCGGATCCAGCGGTTGCCGACCCGGGAGGTCGCCCGCCGACTCGGCATCCTGCCGCAGGCTCCGACCGCGCCGGACGGGCTCACCGTGGCCGATCTGGTCGCACGGGGCCGCCAGCCGCATCAGACCTGGCTGCGCCAGTGGTCCCGGGCCGATGAGGAGGTCGTCGCCCAGGCACTGGCCTGGACCGGCCTCACCGACCTGGCCGAGCATCCGGTGGACACGCTCTCCGGCGGCCAGCGGCAACGGGCCTGGATCTCCATGGCGCTCGCCCAGGGCACCGACATCCTGCTGCTCGACGAGCCGACCACCTATCTCGACCTGGCGCACCAGATCGACGTACTCGAACTGGTGGACCGGCTGCACCGGGAGGGCGGCCGCACCGTGGTGATGGTGCTGCACGACCTCAACCTCGCCGCGCGCTACGCCCGACATCTGGTCGCGATGAAGGACGGACAGGTGCTGGCCAACGGCGCACCGGGCGAGATCCTGACTCCCGAACTGGTCCGGGAGGTGTTCGGGCTGCGGGTGATGGTCATCGAGGACCCGGCCAGCGGCACCCCGCTCGTCGTCCCACTCGCCGCCGGCGCGGCCCGCGCCTCCACCATGGATCGGAAATCTATTCCGGTGATTCGTGCCGTTACGCACTGACGGGTCGGGTCGAGGGTACTGTTTGGCCGGGAACGCGCACCGACCGAAAGAGAGACCCTCCATGGCATACCCCGTGGTCACCACTGGTGACGTCTCCCGGCTGCTGGACGACCTGGTGGACCGGGTGCCGCAGGCGCAACAGGCGGTGGCGCTCTCCCCCGACGGCATTCTCCTTGCCTGGTCCAAAGGGGTCGACCACGAGCTGGGCGAACAGCTGTCCGGCCTGGTGGCGGGCCTGCGCGCCCTCGCTGTCGCGGTCGGTCAGCACGCCGACACCGGCCGGGTTCGACAGATCGTCGTCCAGATGGGTACGGCGTTCCTGTTCATCGCCGCGACACCGGGTGGTGCGATCATCGCAGCCGTCTTCGACGCCGGCTCCGACATGGACTCGGTGGCCTACGAGGTGGCGCTGTTCGCCGGCCGGGCCGACCGTCACCTGCCGGCGTTTCCCGCACCGGAGGAGGCCCCCGAGACCGCCGTCCGCACCGCTCAGGCGCTGCTGCACGGCGGTCAACCGACGCTCGGCGCCCATGCCGCTGAACGACACGATCTTCCGACGCGCCGCTGAGCCGGCTCCGGCGCCGCTCGCCGAGGCGGCGCCCCCGCCCGGCGTTGGGGGGATCCGGCTACCGTCGGGTCACTGTGAGGTCGGCGACCCCGGCGGCGGCGTTGACGTCGTAGCGGTCGGTGGCCTCGTCCCAGTCCGTCGAGATCACCGACTCGCCGCCGGCGACCCCGTCGCTCCGTTCGCCGTCCAGGTCGACGCTGCCCGCGCCGGAGCCCAGCCGGATCCGCACCGGCGTCCGCTCCGGCAATTCGATCCGCCAGGTGCTGACGCCGCCGGACATCCGGACGACGACCGTGCCGGACGGCTCCGGCAGCGCCAGGTCCAACGTGCTGGCGCCACCTGCGACGTCCACCTGGGAGACCCGGGCACCGGCCAGATCGAGCCGGGTGCTGGTCGCCCCGCCCAGCACCCGGAGCGACCAGAGCAGGTCGCTGTGGACGGTGACCCGCAGCTCGCCGGCACCGTCGTGACCGGTATCGGTCAGCCCTACCCGGACCACGCCGTCGGAGGTGGTCACCTCCGGCGCGGCCGCACCGCCGACCGGGGTCTCCGCCCGCAGCAGCTGATCACCGAGGTCAGCGGCCACCACCTGAATTTCTGGTGCACCGTCGGGGATCTCCAGCCGTGCCTCGGTCCACCCGTCGCGCGGGGTCTGCACCGTCCACGCCACGTCGCCGTCGGTAGCCGGGCGTGAGCCCACTGCGTTCACCACCACCGCCACGATCGTCGCCGCGACCAGCAGGGCGGCGACCACGGCGACGGCGATCAACGCCCGGCGCGACGTCCCGGGTGGCGTACCGCCCGGCAGGTCGGTGGACGGTTCGTTGCTGGCTGCGGTTGGTCGCACGGCTCCCCACTCCAGTTCCTGCCCGCCGGTGGAGCGGCGGGGTCTCGCGGCCCGTCGATGCGGCGGACGGTGCCCCTGCTACCCGGTTGCGGGACGGGGCAATCCTAGGCCCGCCGGGCGGGCCTGGACCCGCTGCCCGGTCACCGGACCCGCCGGCCGGTCATCGGCCCAGCAACCCCGTCACAGGCCCAGCAGCCGACGCAGGTAGTCGGTGAGGAACCGCCCGTCGGGATCGAGTCGCTCACGGACGGCGAGGAACCGGTCCGCCTGCGGGTAGCGGGCAAGCAGGTCCCGACCTTCCAGCCGGTGGATCTTCGCCCAGTGCGGCCGACCGTCATGGGCCAGGAAGATCGGTTCGACGTCGGCGAAGAACTCGCGGTACGGCAGCGTCGCGTTCTGGTGCACCGAGATGGTGATGCTGTCCCGACCGTACGCCGGGCTGAGGAACGCCTGATCGGCAGCCACGTACCGATAGAGCACCCGCCAGGCGGCGTGCTGCCGGTGCCGGGTCCGGATCCGGTGCCGGACCTCCCGGAAACAGGCCGGACCGGCCGCAGCCGGAACGAAGTACTCGATCTCGTGGAACCGCAGCGACCGCCGCTTGATCAGCGCCGCGTCGCTGGAACCGGTCCGTTCCTCGGTGCAGCCGCTGCCGGGCAGCGTGTCCGGGCCGGGATCGTCGGTAACCGGGTTCACCGTCCGCAGGTGCGCGTCGTCGCGCCGCGGATACCAGTAGAAGTCGACGTTGCGGTTGATTTTCAGCAGCTCGTCGAACGTGGTCAGGCACGCCTCCACCGGCAGGCCCCACTCCCGTCGCCGGGCCTGGAACGCGGGGACCAGCCGGGTCCGCAGCGCGGTGAACACACCCAGCACGCCGAGCGATACCTGGGCGGCCGGCAACAGGTCGGGGTCGCTGTCGGCGTCGATCTGCACCAGTTGTCCGGCCGCAGTGACCAGTCGGACCCCGGTCACCTGGGCGGACAGGTTCGGCAGGCCCAGGCCGCTGCCGTGGGTACCGGTCGAGACGGCACCGGCGAACGCCTGGGTGTCGACGTCGCCGAGGTTCGGCATCGCGAGTCCGTGGTGGCGCAGTTCGCGGCCCAGGTCGTGCAGCCGGGTGCCGGCACCGACCCAGATCTGCCGGTCGTGCGGTGGTTCGAGCACTCCGGCGGGCAGCCGGTCCAGGCTGAGCAGGACGTCCCCGGTCTGCACGAGCGGCGCGGACGAATGCCCGGCACCCACCGGCCGTACCGTCGCCGCCTGCTCGGCGGCTGCACGCAGGACGCCGCACAGCGCGGCGACCGACTCCGGCCGGGCCACCGCGGCCGGCTCGAAGGTCAACCCACCGGACCAGTTGCGCCAGGTCGTGGTACCGGTGACGGGCGCCGACGTCACAACGCCGCCCGCAGCGGGTCGCCGGGGCGTCGGGTGCGGCGGTGCGGCCGGGCCAGGTCACGCCGGCCCCGGCCCAGCGCGTCCAGCAGCCCCCAGCGTCCCGGGATGTCATGCAGCTCGATGTGTCCCATTCCCTCCGGAACGGCCGGGTCGATGATCAGGTCGCCGTCGTACGGGTCCAGACCGAGCAGTACCCGAAGGAACAGCAGCGTCGCGCCGGCCGAGGTGGCATGCGGGCTGCCCGCGGCGGAGTACGGGACGGGGTACTTGGTCAACGACCGGTCGTAGCCGGCGAAGCACTCCGGCAGCCGGGCCCCGAAGTACTGCGACGCCTCCAGCACCGCCCCGGCCACCCGGGCCGCCTCCTCCCGGTAGCCGTACCGCCACAGTCCCCAGGCGATCAGCGAGTTGTCGAACGGCCAGACCGATCCGGTGTGGTAGCCGACCGGGTTGAACCGGCGCGCCCCGGTGGCGAGGGTGCGGATCCCCCAGCCGCCGAACAGTTGCGGACCCATCAGATGCCGCACGACCGACCGTGCCTTGGTGGGTTCGGCAATACCGCTCCACAGCAGATGACCGATGTTGGAGGTGAGCGAGTCGACCCGGCTGCCGTCGGCCTGCAGCGCATGGGCGTAGTAGCCGCGGTCGGCGATCCAGAAGTCCCGGTTGAACCTGTCCCGCAGCTCGGCCGCCTGCTGTTCGAGCCGGTCCGCGAACGCGTGGTCACCCCAGCAGACCCGGGCCAGCCGGGCGCCACGCAACCGCGCGTCGTACACGTAGCCCTGGATCTCGCAGGTCGCCTGCGGGAACGCCGCCTCCCGCCCGTCGTGGAAGCTGACCGCGCCCGGTGAGCACTTCCAGCTCTGGTTCAACAGCCCGGTGCGGGCTGGCCGGGGCCCGTACCAGACGTAGCCGGTGCCGACCAGGTCGGCGTGCCGATCGATCCAGTCCAGTGCCGCGCGGGCCTGGAACTCCATGTCGCATACCAGCGCGGTGTCGCCGGTCCACCGTTCGTACTCGTCGAGCAGCACGATGAACAGCGGGGTGGTGTCGGCGGCAGAGAAGTCCGAAGCGTGCGAGACCTCGTTGAACAGCGCGGCCTCGGCGTACCGGCTCTCCTGGGGGATCTTGCCGGGCTGCTCGGCCCGGAACGGATCCTCGCGGGTGCCCTGCGCCAATGCCATGATCGCCAACGCGGGCACCGCAGTGGCGGGCAGGAACGGTAGCGCCTGCAGGCAACTGATCAGGCTGTCCCGCCCGAAGAACGTCATGAACCAGGGCATCCCCGCAGCCGGCAGCATATCGCGAAAATTGACCCCTTTGTACCGCAGCGCCGCCAGGTCGACGACGCTCTGCCGGTACGCCTCCCGCAACGGTTCGTGGTCGCAGGTCAGTTTCGGTGCCCGGGCCATCCACTCGTCGAGTTCCCGGTGCACTTCGGGCTTGGGCCGCTCGGCGTAGCTGCGCAGGCTCTCGCGCAGGTCCCGGTTTCCGGCCCCCCGGACGAAGGTCTTCACCGTCAGGTCGGTGCACCAGGTGTCGTGGGCGTCGAGGGCCAGCTCGAAGGTCATGCCACCGGGATCGATGCGGGCCGGCACACTGCTGGTCAGGATCGTCTCACGGAAGTAGGTGCCCCGTTCGTAGCAGAACCGCAGCGCGTCGGGCTCGGCCGTGACAGCGATCTCGCGGTCGGTGTGGTAACCGTCCTTGACCTCCAGGACCTCGGCGAAGTCGGCCGCAGCGTCGATGCGCAGGCTCAGCCGGACCGGCTCCTCCCGGTGGTTGAGTACGGCGATCTGCTCGGTGAACGCGTCGCCGATCCAGCGGTGCCGGAACACCGAGATGGTGGCGTCCACGTAGTGCGTCGGCTCGCCCGGCACCTGGAAGAACCGCGACTCGAAGTACTGCAAATCGTCGATGGACAGGGTGTTCATCCGTTGCCCGTCGACGGTCAGCCGCCAGTAGGACAGGAAGCGGGTGTCGTAGAAGAACAGCCCGAACGGCGCGGACGGTACCGGCTCGACGTCTCCCCGCCGGTCACTGACCATGAACAAGTTCCCGTAGAGGATGCTGACCGGCTTCGCGGTGGCCGGGCGGGCGCCGACCGGCTCGGCGACCGGCCGGGCCCTCGACGCCGCACCGGCGCTGTCCGCGTGCACCGGCAGCAGCCGACGGAAGGTCAGGAACAGCGGCAGATCGCCCCGGACCGACACACCGTTACGCAGCAGCAACGAGATGGAGTTCTCCCGGCCGTCAATCAGTGCCCGGAAGGTCTCCTCCGAGGCGTCGATGGTGCAGTCGACCCGCTTCGGGTCACGTTCGAGTACGGCATGTCCGTCGCGGTACGTCACCGACCAGCTACGAACGCCTCCGTCCGGGGCGGTGAGGTTGAACCGGATGGTACCGCTGGCCGGTGGCGGTAGCCGACCGTCGCCGCGCGCCTGGAGACCGTCGAAGAACTGACCGATCACGTCGGTCATCGCGGCTCCCCTCAGTCGTCCTCCGTCGGTCCACCTGACGCCAGCATGACCCGTCCACCACCGGCGAGGGATCACCCAGGACGGGTGATCAGTGACCGACGGGAGACGGCCAGGAAACCCAGGATGCCGAAAGTAACCAGATGAGGCAGAATGACTACGGGCCGTATCGATGGCGCGGCATCTTGCCGAAGCGAAGGAGGCCAACGACGTGAGTCACAACCGCACAGCCGCCGGGATGCGCTACTGGCAGACCGGCCGCGGCCGACAGGATGTCCTGCTCGTACACGGGTGGTGCTGCAACCACCGGTTCATGAAGCCCCTCGCCGCCCATCTGGCCAGCTGGCGGCGGCGGATCATCTCGGTGGACATGCGGGGGCACGGCGCGAGCCCCGCCGGAGACCGCGGCTTCAGCGTTCCCGAACTCGGTGCCGACCTGCGGGACCTGATGGTCGAACTCGAGATGGACGACGTCGTGCTGATCGGGCACAGCATGGGCGGGGTCTGGTCGTTGGCCGCAGCCGCGCAGGCAACCGACCGGGTCGCGGCGCTGCTGCTACTGGACGCGTCGGTGGCCGTGCCGCCCGGCACCACGGAGCAGGTGGCCGCGCTGGCGGAGTCCATCCGCGGCGAGGACCCGCGCCAGGCCCGGATCGACATCATCCGGTCGTTCTTCGTTCCCGAGTCGGATCCTCGGCTGGTCGACTGGGCGATCGACCAGATGCTGCGGCCGAGTGACACCGTCGCCGCCGCCACCCTCGACGGTCTCGCCGATTTCGTCGAGGCCGGTGGCGACGCCGCGCTGACCGCGTGGGGACGCCGGCTGCTCTACATCGGTGGCCCGGCGCCGTTCGCCGATTACGGACGGCTGCGGGAGCTGGTTCCCGAGGCGGTGATCGGGCAGGTGGTCGGCTCCGGCCACTTCTTCCAGTTCGAGGTGCCGCGGCAGACCAACGCGATGGTCAGCCGCTATCTGCGGCTGTGGGGACCACCGTCGTGGTGATCCGCCAGCAGGGCCTTCACCGAGTCCGTCAGGTCGTAGCTGGGTGACCAGCCGAGCACCTGCCGGGCACGGCTGATGTCGGCGCACATCCAGGGGACGGCGGCGGACCGGTTCACCGTCGGGGAAAACTCCCCCGTACCGAGTTCGCCGCTGTGACCAGCGGCCCTGGCCAGACAGGTGACCGCGTCCCGGACCCCGACCGGCCGCCCGCTGCCCACGTTGAACAGCCGGTGCGGCAGGCGGGTGGCGAGCGCGGCGGCGCGGACCGCGGCGGCGATGTCGCGCAGGTCGACGAAGTCGCGTACGGTGTCCAGCAGCCGCACCGCCAGCGGTGACCGCCCGCCGTCGCGCAGCAGAGCGGCCGCCCGCCCCAGCGCACTGTCCACCGGTAGGCCCGGCCCGACCGGGTTGAACACCCGCAACGTGACGACCTCGACCCGTCGGTCGGTGCTGACCAGTTCGCCGAACTGGGTAGTGGCCAGGTGGCTGAACCCGTACGGGCTCACCGGCTTGGCCGGGTCGTCCTCGCGCACCGGGCGGCCACTGGGCACGACGCCGTACTCGGCGGCGGAACCGAGCCGCACCAGCCGGGTGCCGGGCACGACGTCGGCCATCGCCTCGGCGAGCGCGGCCACGGCCAGCAGGTGGATCCGGATCAGCTCTGCGTTGTCTCCGACGGTACGGCCGGCGCAGTTGACCACGACGTCCGGCCGGACGGCCGCGAGCAGCCGGGCGAGTTCGGTGACGCCCGTCGTGGCGAGATCACAGTCGGCCCGGGTTGGTGCGGACACCACCGCGTCCGCAGTGAGCGCCGCGTGGATCTGCCGGCCCAGCAGTCCGGTGGAGCCGAAGAGCAGGATCCTGGTCCGGCTCAACTGCGGCACCGGCCGGCCCGGTCACCGCCGGGTCGACGGGAGGTTGCTGCCGAGCCGTCGGGCGCGGCGGCCAAGACCGGGCTGGCTGGGACCGCACCGGCCGGGACGGAGTCCGGCGGCGTCGGGGTCCCGGTGAACTCGTGCCAGGTCACCGCCCCCGGCGCGGCGATCCCTTCCCGGCGCAGCACCACCCGGACGGTCTCGACCATGATCCGCAGGTCGAGCCGGAGACTGCGGTTGTCCACGTACTCGATGTCGTAGGCGAACTTGTCCTCCCAGTCCAGTTCGTTGCGGCCGCGGACCTGCGCAAGGCCGGTGATTCCGGGTCGCACCTCGTGCCGTCGGGCCTGCCAGGGAGTGTAGATCTCCAGGTACTTCACCAGGTGGGGACGCGGGCCGACCAGGCTCATCTCACCGCGCAGTACGTTCCACAACTCCGGCAGTTCGTCGAGGCTGGTGGCGCGCAGCCAGCGGCCGACCGGCGTCAGCCGGTCGGCGTCGGTGACCAGGCCGCGGGCCGGATCCACCTCGAGCATGGTGCGAAACTTGACCATCTCGAAGAGTTCGCCGTCCCGGCCGGGGCGTACCTGCCGGAAGAACACCGGCCGACCCAGCGTGACGAGGATGAGCAGGGCGACCCCGGCCAACAGCGGCGCGCCGACGACCAGGGCGGTCACCGCGCCCACCACGTCGAGCACCCGCTTGACCCGGTCGTAGCGGCGGGGACGACTGGTCGGAATCGTCGGTTCGGCTGCGAGGCAGGCCGCTGGCGAGGTCATGGACGGGCCTCCGGAAGTAGCTACTCAACTGACAAAAGCTTTGTAACAGAATGAATACGACTAAGCGTGTCGTTCACCGTAAATCGGAACATTGGTTGATCCGATACCGTCGGCTCGGCTGACGACGGGACCGGGCCGGGGTCGGTCGGTACGCTGATCAGCAGGTCAGCTGCACCGACCAGGCCGACAGAGGGAGGGACGCGTGCCGCTGCGACGCCAGGGTTTCGACGGGCCGGCCGGGCTGCGCGAGTTCAACTCCGCGCTGCGACACACCTTGGTGCAGCAGACCGTCACCATCCGCGACCCGAACCGGTTCCGGGCCCGCATCACCGAGGTGCCGCTGGGACGGCTGCGGCTCATCTCCGCCACGGTCGGCGCGCTGCACTCCTCGCGTCGCCCGCACGACACCACCGGACGCGACGCCACTGACGGGGTGTTCCTGCTGCTCGGCCAGCGAGCCACCGGCAGCATCACGCACCGGCGCGGCACCGATCCGATCGGACCGGACCGGCTGGTCGTCGTACCCGGCTCGGAGGCGTTCGACGTCGACTATCCGGCACCGGCCCACGTACTGTTCGTTGCGCTGCCCCGCGCACTCGTCACGGCCCGCTTCCCCGGCCTCGACGGACCGGTCCGCTCCGCGATATTGGACCCGGTGGGTCGGGCACTGTGCCGGCAGCTGCCGCATCTGATGAGCGCGGCCGCAGCCGCCGGCACCGGGCAGCGGCTGGAGGTCGCCAGCATGGTCGACACGGTCCTGACCGCCACGCTGCACGGCGCCAGCGTCGACGTCGAATCCGACCCGGTGGCCGCGCTGCGCGTGGCGGCGGAGCGGCTGATCGAGCACTCGCTGGCCGAACCGGCGCTGTCGGTGCCGTGGCTGGCCCACCGGCTGGCGGTGTCCCGACGACAGCTGCATCGTGCGTTCGCCGCCGGCGGCACCACCCCCTTCCGCTGGATCCGGCAGCGTCGGCTGCACGCCTGCGCTCTCGCGCTCGCTGGGTCCGACGTCCCGGTCGCGCAACTCGCCCACCGGTACGGCTTCGCCTCGGCGTCGCATCTCGGAGCGCTCTTCCGCGACCGGTACGGCGCCCCGCCCGCGCGGTGGCGCAGCGAACACCGCACCGGCCGACCAGCCGGCCATCTCGGCCCGGCCGGCCATGGCGGGCAGGATCTCGACAGCGATCTGGCGCGACGCCGATAACCCTCCGTACGCCGGCCGGCCTACCGTCGGGTCCACCGACCCAGACGGAGGCACCCGAGATGCGTTTCGTTCTCGTCCACGGTTCCTGGCACGACGGCAGCTGCTGGGACGGCGTCCGGCAGGCGCTCACCGCCGCCGGACACGAGGTCCACGCACCCACCCTGCCAGGCAACGGCGCCAACGCCGATCCGACGGTGACGTTCGCCCGGACCGCCGGCGCCGTCGCCGAGCTGATCCGGCGGGCCGACCTGCGGAACGTGGTGCTCGTCGGGCACAGCCTCGGCGGCGCGGTCGTACAGGCCGCCGCGGTCGCCGTACCGGACCGGCTCCGCCGCCTGGTGTTCCACAACGCGTACGTCCTCGCCGACGGCGACACCGTCTTCCAGCATGTGCCACCGTCGGCCGCCGCCGCCTTCACCAGCCTGGCCTCTCCGGATGGCACCCTGATGCTGCCGTACGAGGCGTTCCGCTCGTTCGTCAGCGGTGCCGACGAGCAGACCGCCCGCGCCGCCTACGCGCGGCTGACGCCGGAGCCGTTGGCCCGGGCCGCGGAACCGGTCGCGCTGCCCGGATTCGCCGACCTGCCGGTCCCCCGTTCGTACCTGTACGCGGTCGACGACGTCGCCTTTCCGCCGGACGAGTTCCGCTGGCATCCCGGCCAGTCGCAGCGGCTCGGCGAGTTCCGGCTGGTCGAGATGCCGGGTTCGCACGAGGTCCTGTTCACCGATCCGCAGTTGCTGGCGGCGAAGCTGGTCGAGGCGGCGGCGGACTGACCACCCGGACCGGGTGCGGAAGCGAACGGGAGGCGGGCCATGGAGCTGCTGGACGGGTCGATCACCGAGCTGGCCGCGGCCGTACGGTCCGGCCAGGTGCACGCCCGGGAGATCGTCGACGCGGCGGTACGCCGCATCGAGCAACGCGACACCGGGCTCAACGCGGTGGTGGCGGTCGACTCCGGGCCGGCGCTGCGTCGCCTGGCCGCCGCCGGTGGCCGACCGGTCGGACCGCTGGCCGGGCTGCCGTACCTGGTCAAGGACCTGCACGCCGAGGTCGCCGGCTTTCCGTTGACCCGGGGCAGCCGGCTGGCCGTCGGCCTGGCACCGGCCGGTACGAGCACGTTGCTGCGCCGGCTGGAGCAGGCGGGAGCGCTGATCATCGGACGGACCAACTCGCCGGAGTTCGGACTGAACATCACCACCGAGCCGGTGCTGCACGGGCCGACCCGCAACCCGTGGCGGCCGGACCGGTCCGCCGGTGGCTCCAGCGGCGGCGCGGCGGTGGCGGTGGCCGCGGGGATGGTGCCGGCGGCGCACGCCAGCGACAGCGGCGGGTCCATCCGGATCCCGTCGGCCTGGTGCGGCACCATCGGGTTCAAGCCGACCCGGGGCCGCAACCCGGCCGGGCCGTACCGGTTGGACGACTGGTCGGGGCTCAGCCACGAGCACGCCATCACCCGCACCGTCGCGGACGCCGCGTTGTTGCTGGCGGTCGGCAGCGGGCTCGCCGCCGGCGAGCCGTACCCGGTGGACGGTGTCCAGTGGACCGGTCCGGTCGGTCCGGCGGGCCCCGGCCGGGCCCTGCGGGTCGGGCTGCTCACCGAGGCACCCGAGGGCACCCCGGTGCATCCGGCGTACCGGGCTGCCGCCGAGTCCGTCGCCGCCGAGCTGGCCGCCGTCGGTCACCGGGTCGTCCCGGTCGGGCCGGTGGAGCCGGCCGGCCGGCTCGGGCCGGTACTCGGTGCGGTCATCGCCGGTCATCTGGCCGCCGCGGTCGACGAGATCTGCGCCGCCACCGGACGGTCCGCCGGGCCGGACACTCTGGAACCGGCGGTGCTCGACCTCGTCGAGCAGGGCCGACGGGCCGACGCCCGCACCCAGATCCGGGCGACCCTGGCGCTGCGCCGGCTCGCCGGTGAGCTGGCGGCCGTCCTCGACGGCGTGGACCTGCTGCTCAGCCCGACCACGGCGCGGCCGGCACCACCGCTCGGGCAGTTGCACACCGACCGGCCGGCCGGCGAGCTGTTCCGGGAGATCTTCGCGATCTCCCCGTTCGTGGGGATGTTCAACGTGACCGGCGGACCGGCGATCAGTCTGCCCTGGGGGCGCGACGACGCCGGAATGCCGATCGGGGTGCAGCTCGGCGCGCAGCCGGGCGACGACCTCACCGTCCTCGCCGTGGCGGCGGCGTTGG
Organism: Micromonospora sp. LOL_021; assembly: GCF_048060215.1. Classification (NCBI taxonomy): domain Bacteria; kingdom Bacillati; phylum Actinomycetota; class Actinomycetes; order Micromonosporales; family Micromonosporaceae; genus Micromonospora; species Micromonospora sp. LOL_021. The sequence goes on from NZ_JBHMIN010000030.1 coordinate 29,726, forward strand.
AGGCGGCCCGGCCCGACCTGGTCGGGCCCGGCCCCGCCCCGGCGGCCCCGGGTCACGGCGTCCCGGCCTGACCCTGGCCGACCGCCGTTGCCGGGCAGACCCTGGCCGACCCGGCGTTGCCGGTCAGGCCTACCCCATTCGCTGCGGCCGGCGCAGCCAGGCAGACAGCCATGTTCGGGTGGGCGACCGGCGGACGGCCGGTGGATGAGCGGATCCCAGCTGCGGCCGACTTACGGGTCCCGGAGCGGCACCGCCGGTTCCGCAGGTCAGCCGAGCGGTCAAGATCCAAATTCGTTCGACACCCCTCTTGACATCCAACAAAGCCGGGCGTAAACAAACCTGAAGCAAAACGAAACGGCGGTGAAACCACATGTACGCCGAGGAACGGCAGCAGGAGATCGTCCGGCTGGCGCGAGCCGACGGGCGGGTCGACGTGACCGCGCTCGCCGAGTCACTCAACGTGACCGCCGAGACGATCCGGCGCGACCTCACCACCCTCGAGCGGGCCGGCGTGCTGCGTCGGGTGCACGGCGGTGCGATCCCGGTCGAACGGATCGGCTTCGAGCCCGCGCTCGCCGCCCGGGACGCGGTGCTGACCACCGAGAAGGAACGGATCGCCAAGGCCGCGCTGGCCGAACTGCCCCACGAGGGCGCGATCATCCTGGACGCCGGCACCACCACCGCCCGGCTGGCCGCGATCCTGCCGGCCGACCGGGAACTCACCGTCGTGATCAACTCTCCGGCGCTGGCCACCGTCCTCGGTGCCCGCAGCAACCTCAACGTCCTGCTGCTGGGCGGCCGGGTACGCGGTCGCACGATGGCCACCGTCGACGACTGGGCGCTTCGTCCACTCGCCGACGTCTACGTCGACGTGGCCTTCATCGGCACCAACGGCTGTTCCGTCGAGCGTGGCCTGACCACACCGGACCCGGCCGAGGCGGCGGTCAAGCGGGCCATGATCGGCGCCGCCCGCCGGTCGGTCGTGCTGGCCGACCACACCAAGATCGGCAACGACTACCTGGCCCGGTTCGGCCGGCTCGCCGACATCGACACGTTGATCACCGACAACGGCCTCAACACGGACCTCGTCGCCGAGGTGGAGGCGGCCGGGCCACGGGTGGTGCGGGCATGATCCTCACGCTCACCCTCAACCCCAGCCTGGACCGCGCCGTCGAGATCGACGACCTGGTCCGCGGCGAGGTAATCCGGGCCACCGGCACCCGCCTCGACCCCGGCGGCAAAGGCGTCAACGTCTCCCGGGCGCTGCTCGCCAACGGCGTACCGTCGGTCGCCGTGCTGCCCTGCGGCGGCGACGAAGGCGGTCAACTCGTCCGGCTGCTGGCCGCCGAGGGGGTCGAGGTGGTCGCCGTGCCGATCGCCGGACGGACCCGGTCCAACATCACCCTCGCCGAGCCGGACGGCACCGTCACCAAGGTCAACGAGCCCGGGCCGACCCTGAGCCGGGACGAGTTCGACGCGATCACCGCCCGGCTGCTGGACACCGCGCACCAGGCCGACTGGGTGGTGGTCTGCGGCAGCCTGCCACCGGGGCTGCCGGTGGACAGGTTCACCGCGCTGTGCCGGCAACTGCTCGACGCCGGGCTGCGGCTCGCCGTCGACACCAGCGGCCCACCGCTGCGGGCCGCCGCCGAGGCCGGAGCCGACCTGGTCAAACCCAACCGGGAGGAGCTGGCCGAGGCCGTCGGGCGGCCGCTCGACGGCCTCGGCGACGTGGTCGACGCCGCCCGACAGGTCCGCGCCTGGGGCGCCGGCACCGTGCTGGCCAGCCTCGGGGCGCAGGGCGCCGTGCTGGTCGACGCCGACGGGGTGCGCACCGGCGACTCCCCCGTCGACCAGCCGCGCAGCACGGTCGGCGCCGGTGACGCGCTGCTCGCCGGTTTCCTCGCCGCCGGCGCCAGCGGGCCGGGCGCCCTCGCCGAAGGCCTGGCCTGGGGGGCGGCGGCGGTCAGCCTGCCCGGCAGCCGGATGCCGGGGCCGGCCGACCTGCGCCGGCACACCGTACGGCTGCACCCCCGACCGGACGACCTGCAACAACTCGTCACCCAAGGATGACCCGTCACCTCGATACCCCAGACCGATCGCCTACTCCCTACCCCCGCACATAGAAGGAGCAGCAGACCATGGCCACCGACTACACACCCCAGGTGCAGGGCACCGGGGTAAAGGCCACGATCCAGAGAATCGGCGGCTACCTCGCCGGCATGGTGATGCCCAACATCGGCGCGTTCATCGCCTGGGGTCTGATCACCGCACTGTTCATCCCCACTGGATGGATCCCCAACGCGACCATGGCCGAACTGGTCGGGCCGATGATCTCCACGCTGCTGCCGATCCTGATCGGCTACACCGGTGGCCGGCTGGTGCACGGCCAGCGCGGCGCGGTCGTCGGCGCGGTCGCCACTGTCGGCATCATCGTCGGTGCCGACGTACCGATGTTCCTCGGTGCGATGATCATCGGCCCGCTGACCGCGTACCTGCTGAAGCTCTTCGACGGCCTGGTCGAGGACAAGATCCCGGCCGGCTTCGAGATGCTGATCAACAACTTCTCCGCCGGCATCATCGGCGGCGGCATGGCGCTGGTCGGCATCTGGGTGATCGGGCCGGTGGTGCAGGCCGTCACCGACGCCGCCGGCTCCGCGGTGGACTGGATGGTCGGCCACAGCCTGCTGCCGTTCGTGTCGATCCTGGTCGAGCCGGCCAAGGTGCTGTTCCTCAACAACGCGATCAACCACGGCGTGTTCGGTCCACTGGGCGTCGCCGAAGCGGCCACCGACGGCGACTCGATCCTGTTCATGATCGAGTCGAACCCCGGGCCGGGCCTCGGCCTGCTGGTCGCCTTCCTGCTGTTCGGGCCCCGGCTGCTGCGGGCCAGCACCCCGGCGGCGATCATCATCCACTTCCTCGGCGGCATCCACGAGATCTACTTCCCGTACGTGCTGATGAAGCCGCGGCTGATCCTCGCCATGATCGCCGGCGGCGCGGCCGGTGTCTGGACCTTCATGGTCACCGGAGCCGGCCTGGTCGCCACCCCGTCGCCGGGCAGCATCTTCGCCTACATGGCGGTCACCCCGCGAGGCGGCTGGTTCGGCGTCCTGCTCGGCGTGATCATCTCCGCGGCGGTCTCCTTCGCCGTCGCCTCGGTGCTGCTCGGCTTCGGCCGCGGCGAGGGCAAGGAACCAGTCGAGGAGAACACCGGTCCGCAGGCCGCCACCACGGACACGCCCGCCGGTGCGCACGCCTACCACGCCACCTCGACCACCGGTACCCACCGGCCGACCGCCACGGAGGCATGACGATGGCCACCATCGACGCCCAGAGCATCCGCAAGGTCGTCGTCGCCTGCGACGCCGGCATGGGCAGCAGCGTCATGCTCGCCAGCCAGCTGCGCAAGCAACTCAAAAAGCAGCAGGTGACCGTCGAGCACACCCCGGTCAACTCCATCCCGGCCGACGCCGACGTCATCGTCTGCCACCAGGGGCTCGCCGACCGGGCCCGCACCAGCGCGCCCGGCAAGGTGGTCGTCCCGGTGCAGATCTTCCTCGGCGACCCGGCCGTCGCCCGGCTGGTAGCCGTGGTGCAGCAGGGCGGCCAACTCGATGGCTGAACCGCAATCGGACCCCGGCGCTCTGCTCGAGCGCCGGGCCGTCCGGCTGAACGAACAGGCCGGCGACCGGGTCGCCGCCGTGCGCCGCTGCGGCGAGGTGCTGGTCGAGCTCGGTGCGGTCACCGAGGAGTACGTCGCCGCGATGCTGCAGCGCGAGCAGTCCGTCTCCACCTACGTCGGGGAAGGTGTGGCGATCCCGCACGGCACCCTGGCCGGCAAGGAGGCGGTACGCCGCGACGCGCTCGCCGTGCTGCGCTTCCCCGACGGGGTGGACTGGGGCGGATCCCCGGTGACCGTCTGCGTGGCGATCGCGGCGCGCGGCGACGGCCACGTGGAGCTGCTCGCCGCCCTCGCCCAGATTCTGCTCGACCCGGAACAGGCCCGCGAGCTGCGTGAGGCCACCGAGATCGACGACGTGCTCCGGCTGCTCGCGCCGGTAGGAGAGGAGAGCTCCACATGAAGGTCGTCCGGTTCCACTCCCCCGGCGACGTCCGGATCGAGGAGGCACCGCAGCCGCAGCCCGGCCCCGGCGACGTGTTGATCCGCGTCCGGGCCTGTTCGACCTGCGGCACCGACGTCAAGATCCGCAACTTCGGTCACCACCACATCGCCCCGCCCCGGGTGATGGGCCACGAGATCGCCGGGGAGGTCGTCGAGGTCGGCGCCGAGGTCGCCGGATGGCAGACCGGCGACCGGGTCCAGGTGATCGCGGCCATCCCGTGCGGCACCTGCGGCGAGTGCCGGCGCGGCCGGATGACGGTCTGCCCCAACCAGGAGTCGATGGGCTACCACTACGACGGTGGGTTCGCCGAGCACATGGTGGTCCCGGCCAAGGTGCTCGCCGTCGACGGGCTCAACCGCATCCCGGACGGGATCAGCTACGCCGAGGCGTCGGTGGCCGAGCCGCTCGCCTGCGTACTCAACGGGCAGAACCTGGCCCGGGTCGGCCCGGGCGACGACGTCGTCATCATGGGCTCCGGACCGATCGGCTGTCTGCACGTACGGCTGGCCCGCTCGCGCGGCGCCGCCCGGGTCTTCCTGGTCGACGTCAACCGTGAACGGCTCGACCTGGCCGCCGCGCTGGTGCATCCCGACGCCACTGTCTGCGGTGCCGAGACCGACGTGATCGACGAGATCAAGAAGTTGACCGACGGACGGGGCGCCGACGTGGTGATCACCGCGACCGCCGCCGGCGTCGCCCAGGAACAGGCGTTGCAGATGACCGCCCGACAGGGCCGGATCAGCTTCTTCGGCGGTCTACCCAAAGACAAGCCGGTCATCGCCTGCGACTCCAACCTGGTGCACTACCGGGAGCTCACCATCGTCGGCGCCAACGGCTCCAGCCCGTCGCACAACGCCGAGGCGCTCGCCCTGATCGCCAGCGGTGCGGTACCGGTCGCCGATCTGATCACCCACCGGTTGCCGTTGGACCGGGCCCTCGACGCCTTCGACGTGGTCGCCCGAGGCGAAGCCATCAAAGTCACCATCGAGCCCTGACCCAGGAACCCATCGAGCCCTGACCCCCACCAGGGACAAAGGAGGCAGACATGCCTACCCGTACCGTCACCGTCGGCTCCGCCAGCGGGCTGCACGCCCGGCCCGCCGCGTTGTTCGTCGCCGCCGCCGCCACCGCGCCGGTGCCGGTGATGATCAGCACCGCCGGTCGGCCGGCGGTGCCGGCCCGCAGCATGCTCTCGGTGCTCTCCCTCGGCGCGAAGCAGGGGACCGAGGTGACCCTGGAAGCCGACGGTGACGGCGCCGACGCCGCGCTCGACGAGCTTGCCGCGTTGCTCGCCCGCGACCTCGACGCCGAACCCGAGGGCGACGGCGCCGGTGCCACGGCGGCCGGTCGTGGCTGAGCTGCACACCGGGCTCGGCGTCAGCACCGGGCTGGCCGCCGGCCCGGTGCACCGGGTGGCCGAGGCACCCCGGCTGTCCGCGCCGGTGCCGGTTGACGACCCGGCCGCCGAGGCGGACCGGGCGGTTGCCGCCCTGGTGGCGGTCGCCACCGAACTCGGTCGGCGGGCCGGCACCGCGACCGACCCGACAGCGGCGGAGATCCTGCGGGCGCAGGTGATGATGGCCGAGGACCCGGTACTGCACGATGCGGTACGGGCCCGCGTGGGCGAGGGCGCCGACGCGGCGCACGCCATCGACGCCGCGCTCGCCGAGCACCGGGCGGCGTTCGCCGCCGCTGGCGGGTACCTCGCCGAACGGGTCGCCGACCTGGACGACCTGCGCGACCGTGCGGTCGCGGTCTGCCTGGGCGAACCGATGCCCGGCGTGCCCGACCCGGGCGTGCCGTTCATCCTCAGCGCCCGGGACCTGGCCCCGGCCGACACCGCCGGGCTCGACCCGACCCGGGTGCTCGCCCTGGTCACCGCGGCCGGCGGGCCGACCAGCCACACCACCATCGTGGCCCGGGCGCTCGGGTTGCCGGCGGTCGTACGGTGCCCGGGCATTCTCGACGTGCCGGACGGCACCCTGGTCACCGTGGACGGCACCACCGGCGACGTCACCGCCGGGGTCGACGACGACACCGTCGCCGAGACCCGCCAGCGGGAACAGCACCGGCGGGCGGAACTGGCGGCGACCAGCGGCCCGGGACGCACCGCCGACGGGCATCCGGTGACCCTGCTGGCCAACGTCGGCTCCGCCGCCGACCTCGTCGACGATGTGGAAGGCGTCGGTTTGTTCCGCACCGAACTGCTCTACCTGGACCGCGCCGAGCCGCCCGGTCACGACGAGCAGGTCACCGCGTACGCGAAGGTGTTCACTGCCGCCGGTGACCGCAAGGTGGTGCTGCGGACCCTGGACGCCGGCGCGGACAAACCGTTGCCGTTCCTGCACGCCGGCGAGGAGCCGAACCCGGCGCTCGGCGTACGCGGGCTGCGGACCGCCCGGCGCCGCCCCGAGGTGCTGCGCACCCAGCTCGACGCGATCGCACAGGCAGCCGGGGCCACCGGCGCCGAGGTGTGGGTGATGGCGCCGATGGTGACCACGTCGGCGGAGGCGGCCGAGTTCGCCGAGCTGGCCCGCGCCGTCGGGCTACCCACGGTGGGCATGATGGTGGAGGTCCCGGCCGCCGCGCTGCGGGCCGAGGCGCTGCTGCGGCACGTCGACTTCCTCAGCATCGGGACCAACGACCTGAGCCAGTACGCCTTCGCCGCCGACCGGCTCTGCGGCGACCTGGCCGACCTGCTCGACCCGTGGCAGCCGGTCCTGCTTGAGCTGATCGCCGGCTGTGCGCAGGCCGGCGCTGCCGCCGGCAAACCGGTCGGGGTCTGCGGTGAGGCCGCCGCTGACCCGGCCCTGGCCGTGGTGCTGACCGGGCTCGGGGTGTCCAGCCTGTCGATGTCGGCCCGGTCGGTGCCGGCGGTGCGGGCCGCGCTCGCCGCGCACACCCTGGAGGACTGTCAGCGGCTGGCCCGGGCCGCGCTGGCCGCGCCGGACGCGGCGGCCGCCCGCGCGGCGGTCTCAGCCGGCCCGGCCGCCGGCTGACCGCCGGTCGACGTTGACGCGGCTGCGGGCCGGCCGCAGGATCAATCCATGAGTCGGACGATCGTGGTCACCGGAGCGCGACGCGGCATCGGCGCGGCCCTCGCGACCGGTCTCGCCGCGCCCGGGACAAGCCTGGTGCTGCACCACCTGGCCGCCGCCGACGAGGCAGAGGCCGTCGCCGCGCGCTGCCGCGCGGCCGGCGCGCGCACCCGGATCGTCGAGGCGGACCTGTCGGTCGCCACCGAGGTGCTGGCTCTGGCCGAGGCGGCCGGGCCGGTCGACGTACTGGTCAACAACGCGGCGCGGGCGTCCAACGTCTGGATCGACGAGTTGCCGCTGGCCGAATGGGAGGCGACGTTCGCGGTCAACGTCACCGCCCCGATGCTACTCAGCCAGGCCTTGGCGGCGGGGATGCGGGACCGTGGCGGCGGCCGGATCATCAACGTCACCTCGGCCACGGTCCGGCTCGGTGGCCCGTCCGGGCCGTCGTACGTGTCGAGCAAGGCGGCGCTGGTCGGTCTCACCCGTTCGCTGGCCCGCGCGTTCGGGCCCGACGGCACGACGGTCAACGCGATCTCGCCGGGCGCGATCCGTACTGAGGGCGAACGGGAACTCGCCGGCGACGCCCCGGTCGACGAGGCCGCAGTCGACGCCGCGATCCTGCACCGGCAGGCGGTGCAGCGCCGACTCGACCCCGACGACATCGTCTCCACCGTCCGCTTCCTCGCCAGCCCCGACTCCGGTGCGGTCACCGGCCAGGTGATCGAGGTCGGTGGCGGGCTGGTACACCGCTGACCCGACTGGGACAGGCGTTCATCCGCTGGTCAGCGTCCCTCGACGGTGCTGTTCACCTGTGCCGGCGATGCTCCGGCTCGTCGAATCCCCGCAGCGTGGAGGCATCGTGTCCAGACCGATCTGGCAGTTCACCGCGATCGTCGCGGTCCTGACCCTACTGATGGGCGCGGCGGCGCCGTCCGGGGCGAGCGCCGGCGCCAGCGCCGCCCCGGTCCTGCTCACCGAACCGTTCCTGCAGTCCCCAGCGAAGAACTCCGTCCGGGTCGTCTGGTTGACCGAGTTCGCCGGTCGGCACCACGTCGTGGTGGTCGGTCACCGGGCTGGCCAGCTCAACCGGGCCGAGCTGCGGGCCGCGGCCACCGGCGGCAAGATCCGGGGCGTACGGGTGTTCCGAGCCCGGACCGGCGAGTTGTCCCGGGTGGCGGAGGACGCCGCCTCGCAGATCCCGGAGCCGCCGACGCAGATCACCCGGCGGCACATCTGGCGGCACGAGGCGACCGTACGCGGGCTCGGCGTAGGCAGCCGGACGCCGTACCGGGTGGTGTCGATCGACCGTGGCGCGATGGTTGCTTCCGACACCTACACCCTGGCGCCGGCCGCCGCCCCCGGCCAGGCACAGCAGATCCTGCTGACCAGCGACCACCAGTCGATGCCGAACACCCCGGCGAACCTGCAGAAGGCGGTCGAGACCGTCGGCCGGATCGACGCGGTGTTCCTCGCCGGGGACCTGGTGAACGTCCCGGACCGGGCCTCGGAGTGGTTCGACGACCAGCGCGGCGGGGCGTTCTTCCCGGCGCTGCAGGGGCGGGCGTCACGGACGGTCAACGGGGTCACCTGGACCGGCGGTGAGATCCTGCAGCACGCGCCGATCTTCCCGGCGATCGGCAACCACGAGGTGCAGGGCCGCAGTGGGCTGCCGACGCTGAACGAGTCGTTCAACGCACCGGTGCCGCGTGAGGTGGCCGAGGCGGCGTACCGCAAGGTCGCCCGGCAGGTGAACCCCCGGAACAACCGCAAGATTAAGGAACGCTGGATCCTGGAGAACTCGTTCAACACCGAGACCTACGAGGAGATTTTCTCCCTGCCGACCAGCGGGCCGGGCGGGGAGCGCTGGTACGCGACGACCGTCGGTGACGTCCGGTTGATCTCGCTGTACGCCACCCGGATCTGGCGGGGCACCGGTATCGCCGCCGACCCGGCGAACTGGCAGCGGACCCGGTACACCGAGGCACCGGCGAGCACCGACGACCTGCTCGCCCAGGGCTGGGGTTCGCACATCTTCGAGGAAATCGGCGTCGGCAGCCGGCAGTACCGGTGGTTGCAGCGTGAGGTGGCCAGCCGGCAGTTCCGGGACGCGAAGTACACGGTGGTGATGCTGCACGAGGGCCCACACGGGCTGGGCGACAACGTCAACCCGCCGTTCACCGACCCGGTGCGCACCGAGCAGACCGACGCCGACGGCAACACCCTGGTCCGGTACGACTACCCACGGGCGGACAACGTGCTGACCCGTGACGTCGCCCCGCTGCTGGAGTCCGCCGGGGTGAACCTGGTGCTCAACGGCCACTCACACCTGTGGAACCGGTTCACCGCCCCCTCCGGTACCCACTACCTGGAGACCTCCAACGTGGGCAACTCGTACGGTGCGTTCCACCCGCTGTCGGGCCGGTCCCGGCCGGTCCCGCCGGCGCCGTGGAACCCGGACAACTACCTGGCCCAGGGCAACCCGGGCGGGCTGGAGCCGCAGGTGCCGACAGTCGCGCCGCTGACCGACCCAGCCGGTACGCCGTTGCCGTTCGTGCAGAGCAACGACTACTCGGTGTTCAGCGTCCTGGACACCGGCACCGGCGAGGTGACCAGCTACCGCTACGACATGCGTACCCCGGACGTCGCGCCGGTCGTGCTGGACCGGTTCCCGCTCGGCGCCTGATCGGCGGCGGTCCCGCCGTCGGTGGATCCGACGGCGGGACCGCAGGCCGTCCGGTTCAGTTAACAGCCCGCACGTAGGACCGACCGGCGACGGAGGCGTCGGTGACTGTCGCTGCGGCGCGGGCGAACAACTGGTCGACCCGGGCCGCCTCGGCGGCACTCGGATAGGCGTTGCGGCAGGACACCGGGGCGCTGCTGCCGGACATCAGGTCGGAGCAGAGCCCGGTGCGCCGGTCCGGCAGCCCGAGAATGTGTCCCCACTCGTGGGTGGCGATCCGGGTCCGGTCGTAGCCCTGGTCCGCTGCCTGGGTACCCATGTAGATGCGGCCGGCGCCCAGCCGGGTGACGTACGCCCGGGGCCAGCCGCTGTCGACGTAGATGACGACCGACGCCGGGCTGCCCGGCTGCAGCCGGACGTTGTCCACGCTGCTGTTCCAGATCTGCGCGGCCTGGGCGAAGTTGGTCGCGAACTGGCCGGCGCGGCTCGCGTCGTAGTAGATCGTGGTCACTGCGGCCGAGGCCGGCGCGGTGGCCACGACCTGGACACCGATCAGCGACAGGATGCCGGTGACCGTCGCGAGGATCGCCTGGACGGTGCGTTGTCTTGCCATGGCATGGCTCCTTGGAAACGGGCCGCGATACCGGCTGGCATCGACTGGCATCGCTCACCGTAGACCGGCTCAATCGACACACACCTATCACATTTCGCTCATAGCGCGTCCCACTGGCCGAGCCTCGCGGCGCACCCAGCAGGGCGGGCCCGACGTGACGACTCGCACAGCACGGACCCCCGGCGGCAAATGACGGCTTGAAGAAGTCTTCAATTGCATACATGTCAGTGCCGCTCTACCAGAAGAAGGCCGAGTTCTTCCGGATGCTCGGGCACCCGGTGCGGATCCGGGTGCTCGAACTGCTCGGCGAGCGCCCCCGCCAGGTCCGCGAACTGCTCGCCGAGATCGACGTCGAGGCGTCCAACCTGTCCCAACAGCTCGCGGTGCTGCGCCGGGCCGGGATCGTGGTCTCCAGCCGGGACGGCGCCGCGGTCACCTACGCACTGGCCGGGCCGGACGTCGCGGACCTGATGCGGGCGGCCCGGCGGATCCTCACCGAGATGCTGATCGACCAGACCGAGCTGCTGGCCGAGCTGCGGGAGGCGTCCCCCGACGCCGCCTCGGGCCGCCGGTGAGCGCCACCGCCGTACGCCGCCTGTTGCCACAGGTGACCGACTGGCGGGCGGTCCGCCGTCAGCCGGGCCGGGACCTGCTCGCCGGGCTCACCGTGGCGGTCGTGGCCCTGCCGCTCGCCCTCGGCTTCGGTGTCGCCTCCGGGCTGGGAGCCGCCGCCGGGCTGGTCACCGCCGTCGTCGCCGGCGCCCTCGCGGCGGTCTTCGGTGGGTCGAACCTGCAGGTCTCCGGGCCCACCGGGGCGATGACGGTGGTACTGGTGCCGATCGTGGCGCAGTTCGGGCCTGGCGGGGTACTCACCGTCGGGATGCTGGCCGGGCTGATCCTGATCCTGCTGGCGCTGGTCCGGGCGGGTCAGGTCGCCCGGTACATGCCGGCCCCGGTGATCGAGGGCTTCACCGCCGGCATCGCCGGGGTGATCCTGCTGCAGCAGATCCCGACGGCGCTCGGCGTGCACGTCCAGGGCGAGCGGGTGCTTGCGCTGGCCGGGCAGGCGGTGGCGGCGTTCGTCCGACAACCGCAGTGGCCGTCGCTGCTGATCGCCGCCGCCGTCGCCGCTGCGATGCTGGCCGGAGCACGGTGGCGGCCAACCGCGCCGTTCTCACTGCTCGCTGTCGCTGCGGCGACCGTGACGACGGCGATGTCCGGGTCGCCGGTGCAGACCATCGGCGTACTGCCGGCCAGCCTGCCGGCACCGTCGCTGGCCTTCCTCGACCTGGCGGCGGTGCCGGCGCTGGCGACCGCAGCGATCGCGGTCGCCGCCCTGGCCGCCCTGGAGAGCCTGCTCTCGGCCACGGTGGCGGACGGCATGTCGGTCGGGCAGCGACACGATCCCGACCGGGAACTGTTCGGCCAGGGCGTGGCCAACCTGGTTACCCCGCTGTTCGGCGGGGTCCCGGCCACCGCGGCGATCGCCCGAACGGCGGTCAACGTCCGAGCAGGCGCCGCTTCCCGACTGGCCGCGCTGTCGCACGCGCTGATCCTCGCGCTGCTCATGTTCGTGGCGGCTCCGCTGGTCAGCCAAGTCCCGTTGGCCGCGCTGGCCGGGGTGCTGATCGCCACCGCCATCCGGATGGTCGAGGTGAGCGCGCTGGCCGCACTGGCCCGAGCCTCGCGTTCCGACGGGCTGGTGATGGCGCTCACCGCAGCGACCACCGTACTGCTGGACCTGGTCACCGCCGTGCTGGTGGGCCTGGTCGTGGCCGGCGGGCTGGCGCTGCGCAGGATCGCCCAGGCGGTACGGCTGGATCGGGTGCCGCTGGACACCGGCGACCACCACGCCGAGGAGCAGGCGCTGCTGGCCGAGCACATCGTGGCGTACCGCCTGGACGGGCCGCTGTTCTTCGCCGCCGCCCACCGGTTCCTGCTGGAGCTGTCCGAGGTCGCCGAGGTACGGGTGGTGATCCTGCGGATGTCGCGGGTGTCGACCATCGATGCCTCCGGCGCGTTGGTGCTGCGCGACGTGGTGCAGCGGCTGGAGCGACGGGGCATCACCGTCTATCTGTCCGGGATCCGGGACGGACACCACAAGGCGCTCATTGCGTTCGGGCTGCTGCCTCGGCTGAGCGGACTCGGCCGGGTATTCCCCGACACTGCGGAGGCGATCGCCGCCGCCCGAGCCGTCCTCGGCCAGTTGGACAGGACCCGCGACGACAGCGTCAACCCTTGAGGCCGGTGTGTGCCAGGCCCTCGATGAACTGCCGCTGGGCGATGACGAACACGATGAGCACCGGGATCGCGGTCAACGACGCCGCCGACAGCTGCACGTTCCACATCGGCCCGCCGTACGCGTCGACGAGCTGGGTCAACGCCTGCGGCAGGGTGAACTCCCCCGGGTGGACAGGAACACGATCGGCTCGAGGTAGAGGTTCCAGCTGTGCAGGAAGGTGAAGATCGCCACCGCGCCGAACGCCGGGCGAGCCAACGGCAGCGCGATCCGCCAGAAGAACATCACCGAGTCGTCGTACGCCCGTTGCCCGGCGTACCCGACAACCGCCGATCGGCGGCGCCGGCGTTCGGCACCGACCGCGGCCGGTGGTTCATGTTACGAAGCCGGCCAGCGGGGCAGCACCAGGATCGCGGTGGCCGGGGCGATGTGACAGCCGTCCGGGGCGGCCGCTGGCTGGTGCGGTGAGGGGCGCCCCCGTTCCGCGCCCCTCACCGCACCAGCGGCATCGAGGTCGGCCACTCCAACGGGTTGGTCAAACCTCAAGTCGTGATCGTATACTGACTCGGCGTATGGTCGTCAACCGATATTAACCGACAACACCAACGTGGCTAATCTTAGCTGCCGTTCCCAACCAGATCTTAGCTGTAGTTCCCCAGATCTCAGCTGCACATCCGACGGAGGTAGCCGTGACGGGCGGCACCACCCCCCCTGGCGGATCGGGATCCAGCCTGGCCGACAAGCTCAACCTGCTCTTCGAGACGGTCCGGCCGGCCCGCCGCGACCCGTACACCTCGCGGGAGGTGGCCGACGCCATCCGGGACCGGGGAGGCTCCATCTCCGACGTGTACATCTGGCAGCTGCGCACCGGGCGGCGGACCAACCCGACCAAGGAGCATCTGGAGGCGCTCGCCGACTTCTTCGACGTGGACCCGGCGTACTTCTTCGACCGGCGCCGCTCCGGCGAGATCGAGCGGGATCTGCATGCGCTGCAGGCGATGCGCAACCTCAAGGTACGCGCGGTCGCGACCCGGCTGAGTACGCTGCCCGAGGCGCAACTCGACGCAGTCGGCGACATCCTCGACCGGGTGGTCCAGGCGCTTCAGACCCGCCACGCCGAGGGCGGCCCAGGCGGCGACGGACGGCAGGACCCGTGATCGTCATGCAGTGGCGACGGACGGACCAAGCTGAGGGAAGCACGGACATGAAGTCATCCCCGCTGCGCCGGACCTGCCGCGACCGGCTGCGTCAGCTCGAGGAACAGGGCCTGCGGATGCCCCGGCCGTTCGACGCGCCGCAACTGTGCCAGCGGGTCGGTGCGGTGCTCGGCCAGCGGATCACCCTGGTCGGCGTGCCGATGCCCGCCGGCGCGCCGTTCGGCCTGACCTTCTTCACCGACGCCGGTCACGTCGTCGCCTACGAGGAACGCACCAGCCGGGTGCACCGGGACCACATCATCGCCCACGAGATCGGCCACATCCTGCTCGGCCACCGCGCCCTCGCCCTCGACGACCAGCAGGCCAGCCAGCTGCTGATGCCGGCGCTGCGCCCCACCCTGGTGCACCGGGTACTCGCCCGGACCGGGGTGTACAGCCGGGGCGAGGAGCAGGAGGCCGAGATGATGGCGACCATCCTGCTGGAGGCCGCCGCCCGCGAGACCGACCTCGGATCGGCACCCGCCCGCGACGATGCCGGGCCGGTCACCGACGCCGCGTTGGAGGCCCGGCTGCGGCACGGGCTCGAACCACCGCCCCGGTGAGCGCCGATGGACACCCCGCTGTACGTGGTCTGCGCGGCCGCCGGCTGGCTCGCCTTCGGCTACAAACTGGGTGACCTGCGGCGGGACCGCGACAACCGGGTGCTGCGGGCGATGGTGTACGCATTCTGTTCGTTCGCCGCCGGAGTGACCGTCGCCGTCCGGCCGGTCGCCGAGGCGGTGGACCGGATCACCGGGCTGCCGAACCTGGCCAAGCTGCTGGCGCACGCCGGAGTGATGGGGGTCGCGGCCAACTCCGAGATCCTGCTGCTGTTCCTGGCTCTGCCGCCGGCGGTCGCGACCCGCCGGGTCCGGCGTCGGGTGATCGCCTCGGTGACCGCGTTCGGGCTGCTCACCGCGCTCTGGGCGACCACGTTGGCCGGTGCCGCGCCGGTCCGGTTGGTGGTCGAGGACGCCGGTCATCCGGCGGTCGCCGGCTATTTGGTCGTCTACCTGATCGTCTTCGTCTGCTACGCCGCCGACCTGGCCCGGCTCTGCTGGCGCTTCTCCCTGGTCACGCCACGCCGGTGGCTCCGTCGTGGACTGCGGATCACCGCGTTCGGCGCGGCCGCCGCACTGCTGTACTGCGCCACCAAGGCCGGTTACCTGGTCGCCTACCGGGTCGGCCGGGAACCGGCCGGCGAGCCGCAGATCGCGGCGGTCCTGGTGACCGTCGGCGCGCTCAGCATGCTGATCGGTCTCACGCTGCCGACCTGGGGTCCCACCGTGGACACCGGCCGGGGCTGGTGGCGGCGGCACCGGTCGTGGCACCGGTTGACACCACTGTGGCGGGCGGTCAGCGCGGCGCAACCGCACCTGGTCCTCGACGACCGGGCCCACCACCGTCGGGTGGCGCTGCGCGACATCGACTACGCGCTGCACCGCCGGATCACCGAGATCCGGGACGGCCGGCTGGCGTTGCGCCCGTACATAGACCGTCGGATCGCGCCGACGGCCGACCGGCTGGCCGCAGCCGCCGGCCTGGCCGGTCCCGACCGTGCGGCGCTGGTCGAGGCGGCGATGATCGCCGCCGGGGCGCGCCGGGCCGCGACCGGCGGGCCGGTGCGCGAGCCGGATTTCTCCGAGCCGCACGATCCGCCGAACGGCTATCCTGGCGAGGTCGCCTGGCTGGGTCGGGTGACCGATTGGTTCAGCCGCTCCCCGCTGGTCGACCAGGTGCTGGCCGCCGCCGCGTCGTCGCCCGAGCCACGGCCCGCGCCACCACCGCCACACCGATCCTGAACGGGGCCTTCGTGCAGCCGCACCGCTACGCCAACCTCCGGCGTAACCGATACGCCAACCTCCGGCGGATCCGCACCCTCGACCCGCAACGCGACTACCTCGAGATCTATCAGACGATGGTGCGCTACGAGTTCCCGTGGGACAGCAAACTCGGCCTGAACCTGGCGTTCAACCGCTCCTTCTCGCTGCCCCGGGTCGCCGCCGTGCACGTGCGCACCGGGGAGCTGCTGCACCGCACCCGCAAGCGGATCGACGACACCGGATTGCTGATGTACGAGATGATGCTGCACGGTCTGGACGCCCCGCGCGGTCGCGACGCGATCCGGCGGACCAATCAGATCCACCGCCACTACGACATCGCCGACGACGACTACCGCTACGTCCTCGGCTGTCTGGTGGTCGTCCCGATCCGGTGGCTGGAGCGGTACGGCTGGCGGCGGCCCTGCTGCCACGAACGGACCGCCACCTACCACTACTACCGCGAACTGGGTCGACGGATGGGCATCCGGGACATCCCGGGCTCCTTCGGCGAGTTCGCCACCTGGTTCGACGACCACGACCGGACGCACCTGCGCTACAACGACGACGCCGCGGTGATCGAGCGGGCCACCCGAGCGCTGCTGCGCGGGAAGATCCCACGGTCGCTCGCGCCGTTCGGTGACGCGTTGGTCGCCGCCATGTACGACGAACGGCTGCGGGCCGCGACCGGGGTGGCCACGCCGAACCCGGCGGTACGCGCGGGTCTGCACGGCGGGCTGCTGCTGCGCGCCGCGCTGCTGCGCTGGGCCGGCCGGCCGCGGCGGACCCCGTTGTTCGCCGACGGTATCCACACACCTACGTATCCGGACGGGTACGACATATCCCGGCTCGGCCCGGTCGCGACGGAACCCAGCCATCCCACCCACGGACCGCGGTAGTCGATCGAACACGCCGGGTCGATCGCGTCCGGTGGATGTGGTCACAGTCCGGGTACGGGTCCGACCATCAGCGCGACGCACCCTTAACATCCCGTGCATGACGGTGCCATCCGAGAGCCTCGACCCGGCCGCTGGATTTTCACCGGCCACGCCGGACGACTGGCGACGGCTCGCGCTCGGCGTCCTGCGCAAGTCGGGCGCCGCCGGCCCGGACACCCCGGCCGAACAGGTGGACGAACTGCTGGCCACCACCACCTACGACGGCATCCGCCTCGCCCCGCTGCACACCCGGCCGGCGGCCCCACCGGACATCGGGGTGCCCGGAACCGCACCGTACGTGCGCGGGGCCCAGGCCCGACGCGACGGCGGCGGCGCGGGCGGCACCGAACCGGCCGAGACGGTGGCCGGCTGGGACGTCCGGCAGCGGTACGCCGACCCCGATCCGAAGGCGGTCCGGGAGGCGGTGCTGACCGACCTCGCCAACGGTGCCACCTCGGTCTGGGTCGACCTGACCGCCGGTGGGCTGCGCGCGACCGACCTGCCGGAGGCGCTCGACGGGGTCCACCTCGACCTGGCCCCAGTGGTGCTCGACGCCGGCGCGGACAGCGTCGCCGCAGCCGAGGCGCTGCTCGCGCTCGCCGACGACCGGGGTGTCGAACGCGGTGCCCTGGCCGGCTGCCTGGGCGCCGACCCGCTCGGCTGGCAGGCCCGCACCGGCCAGCCCGGTGACCTCGCGCAGCTCGGCGTCCTCGCCGGGTACGCCGCCCGGTCACCAGGGCTGCGCGCGGTGACGGTGGACGCCACCGCGTACCACGACGCGGGCGGCAGCGACGCTCAGGAGATCGGCTGCGCCCTGGCTACCGGGCTGGCCTATCTCCGGGCGCTCACCGACGCCGGGCTTGACCTGCCGACCGCCTTCGGGCAGCTGGAGTTCCGCTTCGCCGCCACCACCGACCAGTTCGCCACCATCGCGAAGCTGCGCGCCGCTCGGCAGGCCTGGGCCCGGATCGGGCAGCTCTGCGGGGCGCCCGAGGCGGGTCGGCAGCGGCAGCACGCGGTGACCTCCGCAGCGATGATGACCGCGCGGGACCCGTGGGTGAACATGCTGCGCACCACGGTGGCCTGCTTCGCGGCCGGGGTCGGCGGGGCGGACGCGGTCACCGTGGCACCGTTCGACGCCCGGCTGGGGCTGCCGGACGGCTTCGCCCGGCGGATCGCCCGCAACACCCAGTCGGTGCTGCTCGCCGAGACGCACCTCGGTCAGGTACTGGACCCGGCCGGCGGGTCCTGGTACGTCGAACAGTTCACTTCGGACCTGGCGGCGACCGCCTGGGACTGGTTCACCGAGATCGAGCGGGCCGGCGGTGCCGCCGCCGCGCTGTCCGCCGGGCTGATCGCCGACCGGGTCGACGCCACCTGGCAACGCCGGGCCGACAATCTGGCGCACCGACGGGACCCGGTCACCGGGGTCAGCGAGTTCCCCGACCTGGACGAGCGGCTGCCCGCCCGTACCCCGGCACCCGTACCGCCCGGCGGCGGCCTGCCCCGCCGGTTCCACGCCGGGGCGTTCGAGGCCCGGCGGGACCGGGCCGACGCGTACCTGGCGGCCACCGGCGCCCGGCCGAGCGTCTTCCTGGCCACCCTGGGGCCACTCGCGGCGCACAGCGCCCGCGCCGGGTTCGCCGGCAACCTCTTCGCCGCCGGTGGGATCGCCACCACCCGGGGTGGCGACCCGGCCGACGACCCGGCGGCGATCGCCGCCGCCTTCGCCGCCGACCCGTCCACCGTGGCCTGCATCTGCGGCACCGACGCCAGCTACCCGGCGGCCGCCGGGCCGCTGGCCGCCGCGCTGACCGCCGCCGGGGCCCGACGGGTCTGGCTGGCCGGCCGGCCCGCCGGCCACGACCACGTCGACGGCTACCTGTACACCGGCTGCGACGCGACGGCCGTCCTCGACGCCACGTTCGACGACCTGGAGGTCCCCCGATGATCCCGGACTTCTCGCAGGCCACACTGCTGCCGCCGGACGGTCGGGGCGGCGTCGGCGGGTTGGCCGCGGCATCGGGGGCGCAGCCACCCGGTCCGACCTGGCACACGCCGGAGGGGATCGACGTCGCGCCGCTGTACACCGCAGCGGACACCGCCGACCTGACCTTCCTCGACACGGTGCCCGGCGTCCCGCCGTACCTGCGCGGACCGTACCCGACGATGTACACCACCCAGCCGTGGACGATTCGCCAGTACGCCGGGTTCTCCACCGCCGAGGAGTCCAACGCCTTCTACCGGCGCAACCTGGCCGCCGGGCAGAAGGGCCTGTCCATCGCCTTCGACCTGGCCACCCACCGGGGGTACGACTCCGACCACCCCCGGGTCGCCGGAGACGTCGGGATGGCCGGGGTCGCGGTGGACTCCATCCACGACATGCGGCAGCTGTTCGACGGCATCCCGTTGGACCGGATGAGCGTATCGATGACCATGAACGGCGCGGTGCTGCCGGTCCTGGCGCTGTACATCGTCGCCGCCGAGGAACAGGGCGTACCGCCGGAGAAGCTCACCGGGACCATCCAGAACGACATTCTCAAGGAGTTCATGGTCCGCAACACCTACATCTACCCGCCGGGGCCGTCGATGCGGATCATCTCCGACATCTTCGCCTACACCTCGGCGCGGATGCCCCGGTTCAACTCGATCTCCATCTCCGGCTACCACATCCAGGAGGCCGGAGCGACCGCCGACCTGGAGCTGGCGTACACCCTCGCCGACGGCGTCGAGTACCTGCGGGCCGGGCAGACCGCCGGGCTGGCGGTGGACACCTTCGCGCCCCGGCTGTCGTTCTTCTGGGCGATCGGGATGAACTTCTTCATGGAGGTCGCCAAGTTGCGGGCCGCCCGGCTGCTGTGGGCCCGGCTGGTCCGCGACGCCGGCGCCACCAACCCGAAGTCGTTGAGTCTGCGCACCCACTGCCAGACCTCCGGTTGGTCACTGACCGCGCAGGACGTGTTCACCAACGTGGTCCGCACCTGTGTCGAGGCGATGGCAGCCACCCAGGGGCACACCCAGTCGCTGCACACCAACGCCCTGGACGAGGCGCTGGCGCTGCCGACCGACTTCTCCGCCCGGATCGCCCGCAACACCCAGTTGCTGCTGGCCCAGGAGTCCGGCACCAACCGGGTGATCGACCCGTGGGGCGGCAGCTACTACCTGGAACGGCTCACCCACGACCTCGCCGGGCGGGCCTGGCAGCACATCCAGGAGGTGGAGGCCGCCGGTGGGATGGCCCGGGCGATCGACGAAGGGCTGCCCAAGCTGCGGATCGAAGAGGCCGCCGCCCGTACCCAGGCCCGCATCGACTCCGGCCGGCAACCGGTGATCGGCGTGAACCGGTTCCGGCCGGACGCCGACGAACCGATCGAGGTGCTCAAAGTCGACAACACGGCGGTACGGGCCGCGCAGCTGGACAAGCTGCGGCGACTGCGCGCCGAGCGGGACGGGCCGGCGTGCGACGCGGCGCTGGCGGCGCTGACCCGCGCCGCCGACGCCGGACCCGACGCCGGCGGCGACGGGCTGTCCGGCAACCTGCTCGCGCTGGCGGTCGACGCCGCGCGGGCCGGTGCCACGGTCGGGGAGATCTCCACCGCGCTGGAACGGGTGTACGGCCGGCACGCGGCGCAGATCCGTACCATCAGCGGGGTGTACCGACAGGAGGCGGGCGCGGTGGCCGGGATCGACCGGGCCCGGGCGGCGACCGACGCGTTCGCCGTCGCCGAGGGGCGCCGGCCCCGGATCCTGGTGGCGAAGATGGGCCAGGACGGGCACGACCGGGGGCAGAAGGTGGTCGCCACCGCCTTCGCCGATCTCGGCTTCGACGTCGACGTGGGCCCGCTGTTCCAGACCCCGGCCGAGGTCGCCCGGCAGGCCGTCGAGGCCGACGTGCACCTGGTCGGCGTCAACTCCCTCGCCGCCGGGCATCTGACCCTGGTTCCGGCGCTGCGTGACGAACTGGCCGCCCTCGGCGGGGACGACATCATGGTGATCGTCGGCGGGGTGGTGCCGCCGCAGGACTTCGAGGCGCTGCGCGCCGCCGGTGCGGCGGCGATCTTCCCGCCCGGCACGGTGCTGGCCGACGCCGCGGTGGACCTGCTCGCCGAACTGTCCCGTCGGCTGGGGCACGACACCACCGAGGCCGGATGACCGGCGTACGGCGTGGGCTGGCGCCGGTGGCGGACTACGTCGCCGGGGTGCGGGCGGCGGCACCCGCGTGGCTGGCCCGGGCGATCACCCTGGTCGAGTCGACCCGGCCGGACCACCGGGCACACGCCCAGCAGCTGCTGGTCGCGCTGGCCCCGTACGTCGGGCAGGCCCGGCGGGTCGGGGTGACCGGCGTACCCGGGGTCGGCAAGTCCACCTTCATCGACGCGCTCGGGTCCCGGCTGACCGGCGACGGGCACCGGGTCGCGGTGCTGGCCGTCGACCCGTCGTCGGCCCGTAGCGGCGGCAGCATCCTCGGTGACAAGACCCGGATGGCTCGGCTGGCCGCCGACCCGGCCGCGTTCGTCCGCCCCTCGCCGACCGCCGGCACGCTCGGCGGGGTGGCCCGCGCCACCCGGGAAGCGATGGTGGTGGTGGAGGCCGCCGGCTACGACGTGGTGCTGGTGGAGACCGTCGGGGTCGGACAGTCCGAGACCGCCGTTGCCGAGATGGTCGACACGTTCCTGCTGCTCACCCTGGCCCGCACCGGTGACCAGCTGCAGGGCATCAAGAAGGGTGTGCTGGAGCTCGCCGACGTCGTGGTGGTGAACAAGGCCGACGGCGCGCACGCGGCGGAGGCCCGGTCCGCCGCACGTGAGCTGGCCGGGGCGTTGCGGATGCTGCGCGGCGGGCACGACGACTGGGCCGTCCCGGTGCTCACCGCCAGCGGCCGGGACGCAACCGGGCTGGCCGAGGTGTGGCAGCAGGTGACCGCCCACCAGGACCGGCGGCGGGCCAGCGGTGAGCTGGACCGGCACCGCCGGCAGCAGCAGCTGCGCTGGGTCTGGGCGATGGTGCGCGACGGGTTGCTGGACCAGCTGCGCGGGCATCCGGCGGTGATCGCGCTGACCCCGCAGGCCGAGAAGCGGGTGCTCGCCGGGGAGATCACCCCCGCGCAGGCCGCGGCGCAACTGCTGGCGGCGTTCACCGGCCCGGCCGGCGGCGGCACCGACCGGTCGAGCGGCCAGGGCTGACCGGAAGCTGATCAGCCCGGCTGCGGGCCGGGCAGGATCCGGCGCAGCTGGCCGGGCACCGCCAGGCGGCGACGCCACTCCCGGGGGTAGCCCACCGACACCTCCTCGAAACGCACCCCGTCGTAGACGGTGGTGCGCGGGATGTGCAGGTGGCCGTAGACCATCACCGCCGCCCGGTACCGCAGGTGCCAGTCGGCGGTCCGGTCGGTGCCGCACCACATGGCGAACTCCGGGTAGCGCAGCACGTCCATCGGCGTCCGGACCAGCGGGTAGTGGTTGATCAGGACGGTGGGCAGTTGCGGTCCCACCTCGGCGAGACGCTCCTCGGTCTCCGCCAGCCGTTGCCAGCACCACTGCTCCCGGGTCGGGAACGGGTCCGGGTGCAGCATCGCCTCGTCGGTGCAGACGATGCCGGTGCGGTGCGCGTACGCGAGCCCTTCCGCCTTGGAGCCGGTGCCCGGCGGCAGGAAGCTGTAGTCGTACAGGGTGAACAACGGTGCCACCGCCGCCGGTCCGCCGGCACCCGACCAGATGAGGTACGGGTCCTCCGGGGTCCGTACGTCGAGCGACCGGCAGAGGTCTACCAGGTGCGCGTAGCGCTCCACGCCGCGCAGCTGCACCGGGTCGTGCGCGGTGGTCCACAGTTCGTGGTTGCCCGGCGACCAGATCACCTCGGCGAACCGCTCGCGCAGCGTGGCCAGCGCCCACCGCACGTCGGCGATCGTCTCGGCGACGTCACCGGCGACGATCAGCCAGTCCTGTGGCACCGGTGCCGCCAGGTCGGCGACGATCTGGCGGTTCTCCGGGTACGCGATGTGCAGGTCGCTGATCGCCCACAGCGTCGGCGACGACGCCGTGGCCTCCCCGTCGCCGCCGGTCTGCCGTACCGTCACCGTGTCCGCCCTCCCGTCCGCGTTCCGTGTCCGGTCCACCACCGGTGTCGATCATCCGGTACGCGGCCGCCGAGCGGTAGCCCGCCCGCCGATCGATGTCGGCGGGGGTCAGCGCGGCCCGGGGCCGCCACCCCGACCGGCGACGCCCGCGCTGGCCGCGACCACCACCCGGTTCTCGCCGCGCCGCCGGACGTCGGGCTCCGGCTCGGCGGTCCGGGTCGCCTCGGACCGTTCGGGTGTCTCGTCGCCGGCGGTCCGAGGGTCAGCCCGGCCGACCAGGTGCAGCCGGCCGTCCTCGTCGAATCGGCCCAGGTCCCCGCTGTGGTAGAGCAGCTCACCCGGGATCTCGGGGAACGGGTTGGCGACGTACCCGGCGGCGGCGCGCCACGGCGTGCCGTGCCGGACGGCGCCGACACCGGCCCCACCGATCAGGATCGCGCCGGTGGCACCGGGCGGCAGCAGCCGCAGCCGGTCGTCGGCGACGAGCAGGTGGCAGTTGTCGACCGGCTGGCCGACCGGGATGGCATCGCCGTCGGTCTCACCCACCCGGTGGTAGGCGACAGCGGCCGTCCCGACCGGACCGTACCCGGTGCTGACCTCGACCTTCGGCAGCAGCCGTCGCAGTCGGCGGGCACTGGCCGGCCGCAGCCCCGGACCCGGCACCACGACATGCCGCAGACTGGCGAGGCGCCCGGCGACTGCGGCGTCCCGCTCGATCGCCGCCACCATCGCGTCGAGCATGTCCGGCTCCGTGTCGATCATCGTCACCTGCTCGGCCGCGACAACGGCGACCATGGTGGACAGATCCGGCCGGCCGGTGGCCGAGGGCGGCAGTACCAGCCGCCCACCGGTGGTCAACGGCCAGATGAGGTTGCCGACCGCCGGCCCCGGCCCGGGGCCGCCCGGCAGCACGACCTCACCGCCGGTGGCGGCGAAGAAGCGGGTCATGAAGTGCACCCGGTCGGTCAGGGCGACATGCCGACTGACGGTGCAGTGCGGTACCCCGTCCGCGTCGACGGTGACCAGGGCGTGCACCGGATCGTCGGGCGCCGCGGTCGGGTCCGGGCGCCGGGGCGACGACCGGACCTGACCCGGCCGTACGTCGATCACGCGCACGCCGGACAACGCCGGGGCCCCGGGCGGCGCGGCGGCGAGCACGGGCGTACCGGGCACCGAAGCCAGCACAGACCGTAATCTGGCCGGTGACCAGCGCGGGTCGACGGTGACGTGGACGGCCCCGATCTTGAGCAGTGCGAGACTGGTCACCGGCAGCGCCGGGCCGGCGGCGAGCAGTACCGGCACCGGATCGCCGGGCCGGACGCCGACCTCGGTCAGGGTCGCGGCCAGTCCGTTGGCGGCGTCGTCCAGTTCGCGGTAGGTGAGGCGGCCTCCCGGGCCGCTGACCGCGACCCGCTGGGGATGCCGGTCCACCGCCTGCTCGACCAGCAAGGGCAGCGGACGGAACGGCCGATGGTCCACCCGACGACCGGCGTACCGGTCGAGCAACAGGTCACGCGAGGCACTGCTGATGCCGGCGGTACGCCAGCTGGCCTGACCGGGTTCGTCGACCAGTTCGCGCAGCACCTCCGCGTACAGCTCGGCGACCGCCGGCAGGCAGCGCCGCCACGGGTCCCCGCCGGGGCAGCTGGCGTGGATGGTCAGGTGATTCACGGTGACCCGCCAGTCGATTCGGGCCGTGGGTGGGCCGGGCGGAGCCGCCACCCCGGTGGTCGCCCGCACCAGCAGGGTGTCCCGCCGTTCCGGCAGCAGGTCCACCGGGCGCAGCCGCCGGGACAGCCAGGAGCGGACCGCCGGGCCGGCCAGGTGGCGCAGCTGCTCAGGGGGGTCGACCAGGTCGAGGCCGAGCGTCGTCGTGGTCGACCGGATCGGCACCGGCCGGTCCAACCGGGCGGCGGTCTCCAGCGCGGCGAGCGCTCCGAAGACGACCGCCTGGGCTTCGTCGATCGACGTCCGGGCGCCGGCACAGGACGTGCGGTAGGTCGCCACGGTCGGAGCCACCCGGGTGGACGCCGCCGTCCCGTCGCTGGCCTGGACACGTTCGGATGCCATTCCGCTGTCCTCCCCTGGCGACGGCGCGCCGCCGATCGACCACGAACGCAAAACTCACCGCGATCGGACCATCACCCAGAGAGGTTATGTCAAATAGGCAGAAGTGAAAACATCTAACTTTGCGTGACGACGATTCCCGACAACCGGCACGCCCGCTCCCCTACGCCGCATAGCTCCTATGCGGCACATGCCGGAAAGGTGGTGGGGTGCCGTGCCGACCTTCCGGTACGGCCCGTCACGGCACCCCATCGGCTGACGCGAATACTCCCGCTCGGTGGCTAATGCCGGCTTTCAGTGGGTCGGGAAGTCGTCCGCACTGCGAATCCGTTCCCGAATCCAGACACCTGCCTCCTTGAGCGGGGCGGTACCGGCGTAGGAGCCGCTGCCGCACACCCCGGTCCGGAAGACCGCCCCGGACCGGAAGTCGTCGGAATAGTTCCAGTTCACCCAGCTGATTTTGCGCGATTCCAGCAGATCGATCCACAACTGGGCGTTGACCAGATCGTTGGCCCCGTCGCCGGTGTAGGTCTGGATGCCGAATTCGGTGACGAACATCGGCAGCTGGTCCGCCGCCCGCGACAGCGCCGAGCGGTACGCCTCGTGATGCGAGCCGGCGTAGAAGTGGAAGGTGTACATGATGTTGGTCGCGTTCACCGGATTGGCGATGACCTCGGCCTCGCTGCCGCCTTCCGACACTCCCAGCGACGACCAGGCCCGGGTGCCGACCAGCACGACACCGTCCGGGTCGGCCGCCCTGATCACCGGGATGACCTGCTCGGCGTAGCTCTTGATACCGGCCCAGTCGACCCCGTTCGGCTCATTGGCGATCTCGTAGAGCACGTTCGGCTTGCCGGCGTGCCGCTGGGCGATCTCAGCGAAGAAGGTCTTTGCCCGGTCCAGATTGTAGTTGGGGTCACCCGGGGTCAGCATGTGCCAGTCGACAATAGCGTACATGCCGCGGGCGGTCGCCTCGTCGATCAGTCCGTGCACCCGGTCGGTGAAGCCGCGCGGATCGGTCTCGTAGCCGTCCTCCTGGATGTACATCGAGATCCGCAGGACGTCGGCCCGCCAGTCGGTGGCGAGCGTGTCCAGCGAGGCATCGTCAAGACAGTGGGCGTACCACTGCAGTCCGTGCGTGCTCATGCCGCGCAGCTGGACCGGGTGGCCGTGCTGGTTGCACAGGTTGACCCCGCAGACCCGCAACTGGCCGTTGATCGCGACCGGCGTGGTGCCGGTCGGCGGTGGCGTGGTCGGGGCCACGGTGGTCGGCGGCGGGGTGGTCGGGGCCGGTCCGCCGGCGCAGTCGGCCCCGTTGACCGTACAGTTGCCGGGTGTTCCGCTGCCGACGACGATGAAGCCGAACGTGGTGCTGCCGCCGGCCGCGATGGTGCCGTTCCAACTGGCGTTGTCGAACGTGTACCGGTTACCGACGGCGGCCGACCGCGCGTTCCACGACGAACTGATCCGGCTGCCGGTCGGCAGGTCGAAGCCGACCTGCCAGGAGGTGATGGTGCCGGCCGTGTCGTTGGTGACGGTGAACCGGCCCTCGTAGCCGCTGCCCCAGTCGTTGACCTTCACGAAGGCCGCGGTGGCGGCGCTGGCCGACGGTGCGAGCAGGGCCACCGCCCCGACGACGGCCGCCGCGAGCCCTCCAGCCGCGACGACGAATCTCCAACGGCGCACGACGCCCTCCCTCAGGTCAGCGGGGACAACATATCGACGTGCGACGTTAAACAAGATTGTCAATAAGGTCAACCGTCGAGGTAGGACCACCGGTCCAGCTGTCCCACAGCCGCCGGTAGTCGCCGCCGGCGGCGATCAGCTCGTCGTGCGTACCCGAGGCCACCACCCGGCCGGCGTCGAGCACCACGATCCGGTCGGCCCGCCGGGCCTGGGTGAGCCGGTGCGCGACGATCAGGGTCGTCCGACCGGCGGTCGCGGCGAACGCGGCCCGTTCCAGGTCCCGCGCGCCGGCGCTGCCCGCCTCCGCCGTCGCCTCGTCGAGGATCGCCACGTCCGGATCGGCCAGCACCAACCGGGCCAGAGCGAGCTGCTGCGCCTGGGCGGCGGTCGGCTGGTGACCGCCCTCACCGACCACACTGTCGACGCCGTCGGGCAGCGCCCGGACCCAACCGAGCGCGCCCACCGTGGCCAGCGCATCGGTGATCTCGTCGGTGGTGGCGTCGGCGCGGGCCAGCCGCAGATCCTCGGTCAGCGGACCGGCGAACACGTGCACGTCCTGACTGACCAGCGCGATCCGACCGGCGAGCCCCGGGTGACCGGCACGATCCGGCCCGGCGACCGGCACCCCGCCGAGCCGGACCGTGCCCGCGGTCGGCCGGAGCAGCCCGGCGACCACGCCGGCCAGGGTGCTCTTGCCCGCGCCGCTGACCCCGACCAGCGCCACCCGTTGCCCCGGCTCGACCCGCAGCGTCACGTCGCACAGCACCAACGGGCCGTCGTCGTACCGGTAGCTGACGCCGTCGATCTCGAGCCCGGTGTCGGCCGGCACGACCGGCCCGGTCACGGCCGGTGCCGGGGGCAGATCGGCCACCCCCACCAGGCGCGCCAGGCTGGCCCCGGCCTGCTGGACCTGGTCGAACTCGGCGACCAGCGCGCCGAGCGGATTGAACAGCCGGTGGAAGTACAGCGCAGCGGCCGTGGTAGCCCCGACAGTCACCAGGTCCGCCCGCACCAACAGGAAGCCGACCACCAGCACCGAGGTCAGCCCGACGCACTCGGCCCGGTTGAGCCGGGAGCCGAACCGGGTGAACATCCGCAGCACGGACACCGACAGGTCGCGCGACGCCGCCGAGCGCTGCTCGATCGCGGCGAGGTGGGCCGCCTCCAGCCGGTACGCGCGGACCGTCGCCGCACCGCGCAACGCGCCGATCATCGCCTGGGACCGTTCCCCGGTCACCACCCGTTCCCGCGCGTAGTACGGCCCCGAGCGGGGCAGGTACCAGCGCAACGCGAGCAGGTACATCGGCACCGCGGTCAACCCGGCCAGGCCGAGCCGCCAGTCCAGCGCGAACAGTCCGGCGACGGTGAGCCCGACGGTCAGCAGCGCGGACACCAGCACCGGCGCGGTGTCGGTGATGACCCGGGTCACCACCGACACGTCGTCGCCGACCCGGGCCAGCAGGTCGCCGGTGCCGGTGCGGTCCAGCGTCCGTTCGGGCAGGTGCAGGGCGCGGTCGAGCACCCGTTCGCGCAGCCGGGCCAGCACGGTCTCGCCGGTCCGGGCGACCAGCGCGGCACCGAGACCGGTCAGTACGGCGCCGACGGTGGCCGCGAGCACGATCAGCACCACCGAACGGACCACCTGCCCGGTGCCGGCACCGGCCCGGATGTCGTCGACCATGACCCCGAGCACCCAGGGCGCGACCAGCCCACTGGCACTGGCCGCCAGGACGGTCACCATCGCGGATCCACTCAGCGCGCCGGCTCGGCGCAGCTGCCCACCGAGCACCACCCAGGTACGCCCGCCGGTGGCGGTCGGCAGCCGGTCGCGGGCGCGGCCGGTCATCGCAGCACCGCCGCGCGGTAGGTCGGATCGGTCCGAACGAGATCGTGGTGCGGCGCGGCGCCCACCACCCGACCAGCGGCCAGGACGCAAACCCGGTCGGCCCGGCTGAGCAGCGCCGGGCTGCTGGTCACCACCAGGGTGGCCGGGGCCTCTGCCGGGACGGCCGGGTCCACCGTACGGCCGCCGTGGCGGGCCGCTCGCAGACCGGCCGCCAGCCGTTCCTCGGTGGTCGCGTCGACCGCCGTCGTCGGGTCGTGCAGCACCAGGATCGGCGGGTCGGCGGCCAGCGCCCGGGCCAGCCCGATCCGCTGTCGCTGGCCGCCGGAGAGACTGGCGCCCCGGTCGGTGACCGGATGGTCGAGCCCGGCGGGATGCGCCGCGACGATGTCGTCCGCGCCAGCGGCGCTGATCGCCGCCGGCAACGGATCCGCAGTCTGGTCGGGCCGGACCAGCAGGTTGCTGCGTAGCGTGCCGGCGAACAGCGCCGTGTCGTGCGGTTCGACCAGGACACGTTCCCGCAGGCCGTCGAGGGTCAGCTCAGCGACCGGTACGCCGTCCACCGCCACCGATCCCCGATGGTCGTCGGCGGCGACGGCGCCGCGCAGCAGGTCGAGCAGCGCTTCGGCGTCGCGCGGCTCGTACGCCACCACTGCGAGCAGCTCCCCCGCTGTCAGCCGCAGGTCGACGTCGCGCAGCGAGCGGTAGCTGACCGCGGTCAGTGCCAGGCGCGCCGGCTGCGGCGGGGGTGCCGGACGCTGACCGGGCAGCACGGCGGGCGGTGCGGCGAGCACCCGGGCGACCCGCCCGGCCGAGGCCCGCACGGCGGCGGCGAGCTGGCCGCAGAAGCCGAGGGCACGGACCGGCTCGGCGATGAACTGGGCCAGACCGACCACGGTGATGAACTCACCGACGCCGATCCGGCCCTGGACCGCCATCGCGCCGGCCGCACCGGCGACGCCGGCCAGGAGCAGCCCGCTGGCGCCGGCGGTGATCCCCTGGTAGACGCCGGCCATGGTGGTCGCCCGAAGGGTCACCTGGAGGGTGTGCCGGCTCGACTCGCGGTAGCGCCGGGCCGCGTTGCGCTGCGCGCCGAACCCGCGCAGCGCGCGCAGCCCGTCGACCAGGTCGGTGGCGAGCGCGGTGGTCGCCCCGGCGGCGGCCTGCTGCGCGCCGGTACGCCGGGTGACCACCGGGGCGAGCGCCTGCAGGGCCAGCACCAGCGCCGGCACGCCGAGCAGGACACCGAGGCCGAGCGGCACGTCGATGGTGAGCAGCACCACGGACGAGACCGCCAGCGCCGCTACGGCGGCGACGGCGACCGTAGCCGCCCGGATGATCAAGGCGGTCCGTTCGGTGTCGGCGGCGGCGATGGCGAGCAGTTCGCCGGAGCGCAGCCCGGTGCGGTGCCCGCGCGGGTCGAGTGCCCGCCCGGCGACCTCCACCCGGAGGCGGTGGGTTTCCCGGTGGATCGCGGTCTCGGTCAGCCGGGCACCGAACCGCCAGGCGAAGGTGAGGACGGTGAACAGAGCGGCCAGTCCGGCGACCGAGACCACGAGCGCGGTCCAGTCGCCGGTCGCGACGGCCTGCTCGACGATCAGTCCGATGGCCAGCGGTACCGCCGCTTCGGCCGCCTGGTGCACGCTGAGCAGTACGACGCC
Source organism: Micromonospora sp. LOL_021 (assembly GCF_048060215.1). Classification (NCBI taxonomy): domain Bacteria; kingdom Bacillati; phylum Actinomycetota; class Actinomycetes; order Micromonosporales; family Micromonosporaceae; genus Micromonospora; species Micromonospora sp. LOL_021. The sequence continues at coordinate 59,713 of NZ_JBHMIN010000030.1, forward strand.
GACGGTGAGTCGGCCGCGGTGCCGGCGCAGGGTGCGCCGCAGCAGCCGGGCGGCGGTCAGCGGGGCGGGTCGGGGTACGGGCACGGCAGGTCTCTCTCCGGCGGTGTCGGTGACGGGTCCGGCTCACCGACCGGCTACCGGTGAGCAGAGGCTAACCTAAGCCGCGGCCGGGCTCCATCGTCGATCACCGACGCCGAACATGACGGCCGCCACGTTGGAGGTGACATCCGGTCCACCATGAGATAGGTTCTTCTCAGGTTGAGTTGTTCTTAGATAGAGATTTTCTAGTAGCGAGAAGGATCGCGATGTCGGAGGCCGAGTTCCTCGCCAGCTACGACCCTCGGGCGTTCCCGCCGGTCGCCGTCACCGTCGACGTGGTGGCACTGACCATCCGCGACACGCAGCTGCACGTGCTGCTCGTGCGGCGGGGCGCGCCGCCGTACGAAGGGGCCTGGGCGCTGCCCGGCGGCTTCGTCCAGCCCGACGAGGACCTGCCCACCGCCGCCGCCCGGGAGCTGGCCGAGGAGACCGGGCTGGACGCCCGACCCGGCCGGGCCACCGCGATGGACCGGGTGCACCTGGAGCAGCTGGCCAGCTACGGCGCACCCGAGCGGGACCCGCGGATGCGGATCGTCTCCGTGGCGTACCTCGCCTTCGCACCCGAGCTGCCCGATCCGGCCGCCGGCAGCGACGCCGCCGCTGCGGCCTGGGTGCCGGTGGACGCGCTCGGCCTGCCCGACCAGGCCGACCCGGACCGGCCGGTGCGGCAGCGACCCGGCACCAGCCGGCGACTCGCCTTCGACCACGCCCGGATCGTCGTCGACGGCCTGGACCGGGCCTGCGCCAAGCTCGAGTACACCCCGCTGGCCACCCGGTTCGTCGGCGACGAATTCACCATCAGCGAACTGCGCAGCGTCTACCAGACCGTCTGGGGCGTCGAACTGCACGCCGGCAACTTCCACCGCAAGGTGCTGTCCGTACCCGGGTTCCTGGAAAGCGTCGGCGCCACCACCGAACGCGGCGGCCCACGCGGCGGACCCCGGTCGCGCATCTACCGGGCCGGCGACGCCCGGCTGCTGCACCCGGCGCTGCTACGCCCCGCCCGGGAGGAGGAAGTCCGATGACCGTGACCGAGGCGATCGAACTCGTCCTGACCGCCGACCACCCGGCCGAGGTGTTCGGCACCGACCAGACGACCCGGCGCTACCACCGGCTGGCCCGGCTGCTGCACCCGGACACCGCCGGGGCGGCCGCACCCGACCCGCGCGCCACCGCCGCGTTCATGCAGCTGACCGAGCTGTGGCAGCGGCACCTCGCTGGCGACCGGGACACCGTCACCATCGACACCGGACGGCACCGGTACGTCGTGGACCGCGCCGCCCGCTACACCGGCGACCTCGCCGACCTGTACCGGCACGGCGACGACCAACTGGTGAAGGTGCCCCGGGATCCGGCCAACAACTACCTGATCGCCCGGGAGGCGACCGCGCTGACCCGGCTCGCCGAGCGGGGCGACGCCCGCTACCTGCCGTACGTGCCCCGGGTGGTGGACGAGTTCCGGCACCGCGACACCGGCACCGGCTCCGTCCGACAGGTCACCGTACTGGGCACCGCCGCCGGGCTGCGCAGCCTCGCCGAGGTCCGTCGGGCGTACCCGGACGGGGTCGACGCCCGCGACGCGGCCTGGATGTGGCGGCGGCTGCTGGTCGCGCTCGGCTTCGCCCACCGCGCCGGGCTGGTCCACGGCGCGGTGCTACCCGACCACGTCCTCATCGAGCCCGACCAGCACGGCGTGGTGCTGGTCGACTGGTGCTACGCCAGCATCGACGGCACGCCGGTGCCGGCGCTGGTTCCGGCGTACGCCGACTGGTACCCCGACGAGATCCGCCGACGCCGCAGCCCCGGCCCCGGAACCGACCTCGCGATGGCCGCCCGCTGCCTCGACTGGCTGACCGGCGGTCAGGCGCCGGAGCCGATGCGCCGGTTCACCGACGGCTGCCAGCTGGCCGCGCTGCGGCAACGGCCCGACGACGCGTGGCGGCTGCTCGCCGAGTTCGACGACCTGCTCGAACGGCTCTGGGGCCGCCGCAGGTTCCGGCCATTCACCATCCCCGACCCCAACCACCGTTAAGAATCACCCGCTTCGAAGGAGGCCCGACATGGGCAGTGGAGCCTGGTCGACCGACGTCTACCGCGCAGCCAGCGCCTACCGCAAGGCCACCGGCGCCAGCGCGTTCGCCTACAGCGACGGCGGCGCCCGCACCGTCCACCCGACCCTCGACCCACGCGGCGTCGCCGCCCGGGAGAGCCGCGACTCGACCGAGCACCCGCAGTCGCTGGCCGTCGCCGTCCTGTTCGACGTCACCGGATCGATGGGCGGCGTGCCCCGGACGCTGCAGCAGAAGCTGCCGCAACTGCTCGGCCTGCTGCTGCGCAAGGGCTACGTCACCGACCCGCAGATCCTCTTCGGTGCGATCGGCGACGCGACCTGCGACCGGGTGCCGCTGCAGATCGGCCAGTTCGAGTCGGACAACCGGATGGACGACCACCTGGGCAACATCGTGCTCGAAGGCGGTGGCGGCGGGCAGATGATGGAGTCGTACGAGCTCGCCATGTACTTCATGGCCCGGCACACGTCGATCGACTGCCACGAGCGGCGCGGCAAGCGCGGCTACCTGTTCGTCATCGGCGACGAGATGGCGTACCCCAAGGTCAAGGCCCGCGAGGTCCGGAAGTTCATCGGGGACGACCTGAACGAGGACGTCCCGCTGCGCGCCGTCGTCGACGAGGTCCGTCGCCGGTGGGACACCTACTACCTGATGCCGGCCGGCAGCCACTACGCCGGCAACCGCCGCATCCTCGACTTCTGGCGGGACCTGCTCGGGCAGAACGCGGTCGAACTCGACGACCTGGACGCGGTCTGCGAGACCATCGCCACCACCGTGGCGCTCGGCGAAGAGGCCTGCGACCTCGACGCCGCCCTGGCCGATCTGCGCGACGTCGGTGCCGGCGACGCCGCCGGCACCGTGTCGCGGGCGCTCGCCCGCATCGGCGCCGACCGCACCCCGGCGGTACGCGGCGCCCTGCCGGCCGCCTCGGGCCACGCCGACCAGGTGACCCGGCTGTGAACCCGGTGGCCAGCAGCGTGGCAGGGGACCCGACCGGCCGGCATGTCGCCGTGGTCGACCTCGGCTACGGCGACGCCGGCAAGGGCACCGTCGTCGACTGGCTGTGCGCGAGCGGGCCGGTCGACGCGGTGATCCGGTTCAACGGGGGCGGGCAGGCGGCGCACAACGTCGTCCTGCCCGACGGCCGGACCCACACCTTCGCCCAGTTCGGCGCCGGCACCTTCCACGGCGTACCGACGCACCTGTCCCGGTTCGTTGTCGTCGACCCGCTCGCCCTGGCCGGCGAGGCGACGCACCTGGCCGGGATCGGGGTGCCCGACGTACTGGACCGGGTGACCGTCGACCGGGAGGCGCTGCTGGCCACCCCGTACCACCGGGCCGCGAACCAGGCCCGGGAGATCGCCCGTGGGGCCGACCGGCACGGCTCCTGCGGGATGGGGGTGGGCGAGAGCATGTCGTACGCTCTCGCCCACCCCGACACCGCGCCCCGGGTCGGCGACTGTCTCGACCCGGGGCTGCTGCGGCACCGGCTGACGCTGCTGCGTGACCGGCTCACCACCGAACTGGGGCCGCTGGACGCTCCGCCGGTGGTGGACACCGTCACCGCGTTCACCGCCTTCGCGCAGCGGGTCGCCATCGTCGACCGGTCGTGGACGGCCCGGCTACTGCGCGCCGGAACCGTCGTCTTCGAAGGCGCCCAAGGGGTGCTGCTCGACGAGTGGCACGGGTTCCACCCGTACACCACGTGGAGCACCACGACGTACGGCAACGTCGACACCCTGCTCGCCGAGGCCGGGATGCCGGGTGCGGCGACCCGGCTCGGGGTGCTGCGGGTGGCCACCCCCCGGCACGGGCCCGGCCCGCTGGTCACCGAGGACCCGGCGCTGCGGCCGCCGGAGCGGCACAACGGCACCAACGCTTGGCAGGGCCGGTTCCGGTCCGGCCACTTCGACGCCGTCGCCCACCGGTACGCGCTCGACGTCGCCGGTGGTGTCGACGCCCTCGCGCTGACCCACCTGGACCTGGTCGGCGCGCACCGGCTGCGGCTGTGCGAGGCGTACGACTGGACCGACCGGCTGCCGACCGGCCCGCCCGGTGACCTCGACCGGCAGGCGGCGCTGACCGCCCGGCTGCTGACCAGCCGACCCCGGTACGCCGCCGACCCGGAGCCCGACCCGGACTCCTGGGTGGCGGCGGTCGAGGCGGCGCTCGGCGTACCGGTGCGGCTCACCTCGCACGGCCCGACCGCCGACGACAAGGCCGCGCTGTCGGGTTACCGCAGGTCGACCGAGACGGAGCCGAAGTATGTCACGGCCAACGGGGTGGCGCTGTCGAAATCGGTGCCGCCGTACCAGCGGGTCCCTTCGGGGCACTGACATTCGATCTTGATCTGCTGACCGCCGGTGATGTACTCCTGCACCATCCACTTCCATCTGCCTTGGCCGAAGTCGTCGAAGCCCATCACGTCCCTGGTGACCGCGTTGTAGAAGATCACCCGACCCGGCAGACCCGGCCCTTCGTCGCGGACCACCACCTGCACGAAACCCCGCGTCTGGCTCGTGGGCCAGAACTGGTACGGCTCGACCGGGCCGCCGATCACCGCCGGCACGGTCTCGGCCTGCAGCCGGTTGCCGACCTTCCCGCTCCACTGTGCTGGTTCGCGGTCCAACCGGAACAACACCGGCCACTCGTACGGACCGACCCAGTCGATGTCGAAGGTGCCGTCGGCACCGACCGGCACGGACCACATCTCCTGATGCAGGTCCAGGTCGGGTGCGGCGATGGAGACCAGCCCGGCGTTCTGCCCGGTCCAGTGGTTGACCGCACCGCTGATCGTGGCGCGGGGATCCAGCAGGATCTGATTCACCCGCTTGGTCTCACCGGTGGCGAGGGTGACCCGACGCGCCTCTTGCTGGCGACCGGTGCCGCCGTCCGGACCCACCCACTGGGCACCGTACGGGCTGTCCGGTTTGGGCAGGGCGAACAGGTTGTACTGGCCAGGCCCCGGCACCTCGACGGTCACCCGTCCGCCGCCGCCGCTGCGCGTCGCGCAGGCGTTGGGCAGGCGGAACGTGAGCACCGGCAGAGCCAGCACACAGACGCCCTTGACCGGTTCCCCGGTCATCCGGTCAAAAACCCGGGTGGCGATCGCGGCACCGGTGGCCGGTGTAGCGGTGCCGCCGACGGCAGCCGCCGGCATCGCGGCCACCGCACCGGCCGTCAGTACGGCGACCGCCGCCCCAGCCGCAACACTCCGGGACCACTGGGGGTGACCGGTGCTGCCCGTCACGCCTCCGAACTTCGACGACCAACCCATTCCAACCACCCACCCCATCACTTTCCACAATAGAGATTTAGTCAACGGAACCCGTCCGCATCAGGGGTCACAGAGATCCAGCAGGAGCAACTCGGTGTGGCCGACCTTGATCGGTATGGCATTAGCGAAATCCGTGCCGCCGTACCAGAGTTCACCGCGAGCACAGTGACACTGCATCTTTACCTGCTGACCACCGCTGACTCGCAGACGTCCGACTATGTCCTGGCCGCTGATCGTCACCGTTCCCACATGCTCGCCAGTGCCCGCGTTGTAAATGATCAGCTGCCGATCAGCAGCGACCGACCCGGAGTGGATTCTGACCTGGAATCGTGCACCGTGTCGCAGGAAATGAATGACAGGGGCCGGGTCGCCGACCATTGCGGGAACGGGGTCGGCCCGGACGCGAGTGGCCGAATCACCACTCCACTGGAAGGCGAAGTTGTCGCCCCAGAAGAGCAACGGCCAGCCGTACGGACCCACCCAGTCGATCGTGAAGCTGCCGTCATCGCCGACGGGTGCCTGACGCTCGGCAGTACGGGCACCGGGTGCCGGCGCGGCGATCGCCACCGCAGCAGCATCGACTGGTACGCCGGACCGGAGCACGAGCCGCCCGCGGAGCGTGGCTCGAAGATCCAACAGCACATGAGGGGCAGACTTGGTCTCACCAGCCTCCAGTGTCAGTTGACGGGCATCCCTTTGCACGCCGGTGCCGCCGTCCGGACCCACCCACTGGGCACCGTACGGACTGTCCAGCTTCGGCAGGGCGAACAGGTTGTACTGGCCAGGCCCCGGCACCTCGACGGTCACCCGTCCGCCGCCGCCGCTGCGCGTCGCGCAGGCGTCGGGCAGGCGGAACGTGAGCACCGGCAAGGCCAGCACACACACGCCCTTGACCGGCTCGCCGGTGGCCCGGTCGAACACCCGGGTGGTGATGGCGGCACCAACGTCGCTCTCCGAGGCTGGCACCGCCGCTGCGCCGCTGGTCATCACCACTGCCAGCGCTACACCGGCCGCAGCCGACAACAGCCACCGAGGGCGGCCGGAGCGGCCGCCCGACTGGGCATCCGGAAACCACTGGCTACTGCCCGTCACTGCCCACCTGCCAATCCTTGCTGGACGTGGAGTAATCAAGTTCCTACCACGCGCATGGATGATCGTCGGGGACGTTGGGGGCCCGGACAGCCGGCGTGTCGACGAGTGTCCGTCATCCAGGTGTCGCCGACCGGCGCGTGGGTATGTCCGGAGAGGTCCGACCCTTCGCTCGAACACGACCCAGGGAAACTCACCGTGCCGACCACCTTCCGTCTGCGTCAACAGCCCACCCCCGCTCCGTCCGGCCGTGGCCAGCTCCGGTGGTACGGGCCCGGCCTGCTGTGGATGGTGTCGTCGGTGGGTTCCGGCTCGGTGCTGTTCACCCCCAGGATCGGCGCGCGGTACGGGTACGAACTGCTGTGGCTGGCGCTGGTCGTGACCGCGCTCATGTGGATCATGATCCGGGAGGCCGGCCGGTACAGCGTGGCCACCGGCAATACCCTGCTCGACGGCTTCCGCGACGTACCGGGGCCAGCCAACTGGGCGATCTGGGTGATCTTCGTACCGCAGGTCGTCGCCGGGGTGGTCACCATCGCCGGCATCGCCGCCCTGGTCGGCAGCGCGCTCATGGTGGCGCTGCCCGGCGGACAGGCGGTCTACGCCAGCGCCGTCATCCTCGGCTCCGGGACACTGGTACTGGCCGGCCGCTACCGGGGCGTGGAACGGATCACCGCGGTGATGGCCCTGGTGCTGGTCGGCGCGGCCATCACCGCGGCGGCCAGCACGGTCAGCGGCGACATCACGACGGGCCTGGTGCCGGGCGTGCCAGACGACCTCGACCTGTACTTCGTGCTGCCCTGGGTCGGATTCATCCTGGCCGGCGCCGTCGGCATCATGTGGTTCTCCTACTGGGTGGCGGCGCGTGGCTTCGGCGGGCCGACGGGCCCGTCCTCGTCGACGGATCAGACTGATGCCGGGGCCCGCGACGATGTGCCTTCGGACGGGCAGGTCGGCGGCGACGAGCGGATCGAGCGGGTACGCGGCTGGACCCGGACGATGAGCCGGACCGCCGCGCTCGGCGTCGCTGGCGGTGGACTGGTCATCGTCTCCTTCCTGGTGCTGGGCGCCGAACTGCTCGCCCCGCAGGGGCGGGTACCCGACGGGATCGACGTCGCCCGCGACCTGACCGCGCTGCTCGGCGACCTGTGGGGCACCTTCGGTGAGGTGCTGCTGCTGACCTGTGTGGTGGTCGCGCTCTGGGGCACCATCTTCGCCAACCAGGACGGCTGGGCGCGCACCTACGCCGACGCCACCCGACTGATCACCGCCGGCCGATCCGACGACGAGCCGGCTGATGACGGGGAACAGGCTGGCAGGCTGGCCCGACTGATCCGCCACCCACGGGCGGTCTACCTGACGTACGTCGCGGTCGCCATGACCCTCGCCCCGCTGGTGCTGTTCCTGCTGGTCCGCAACCCGGTCGAGATCCTGTCGGTCGGCGGGATCATCGCCGCCGCGCACACCCCGGTCGTGGTCGGCCTCACCCTGTACGTCAACCGCCGGCTCCCCGCAACGGTACGGCCGTCACGGACCAGTCAGGCGGCACTCGGCACCGCCGGGCTGTTCTTCGGTGCCTTCGCCGTCGTCTACCTGCTGAGCCTGGCCGGGGTCCGGATGGCATGACCCGACCCTCCGACGGGGTTGGCTGACGACACCACGGGCACTTACCCTGCCGCGAGCGACGGAACGCGCATCGACCGTGCGGACGGTCTCCGCCCAACAGACCACCGCACTGTCACCTTCAGTCTGCAAACCGTTACATGCGGCTCATGCTTCACGTAGGTACGTACGGCGCCGAGTCCTGCCAGTGCGGCGACGATCCCGCCGATCGCGGTCACCGCAGCGGAGCGCCCTGAGCCACCTGCCGCGAGCATGATCACGACGATCGGCGCGACGCCAGACAGGCCCACGCCAAGTGTCCGATTGACGACAGCAACCCGGCGATGGCCGGACCGACATTGACGTAATTTGTCCACTGTCTCCGGCTTCTCACCCGTCGTCCGGCGCCATCACCGCCGCCCTTTTAGGACGCCAGAGACCAGGCCGCGCCGACACGGGTCGTACCGGATACGCAAGCGCTTTGCGCGCCCTGGCACGCCCGTTGCACAGTGGAGGCAATACCGAGCGAGACCATGGCGGGAGACTGCGATGAGCGGCGACCGCCGGTGGGCCGGCCTTCCCGAGACCCGTCGGGCGGCGGCAGCCGGCGACCACGGCAGCCTGATCCGACTGGCCCGCACGGCCGCCCGGCTGACCCTCGCGGAGGCCGGACGACGCTGCGGCTACTCGGCGGCGAGCCTGTCGCGGATCGAACGCGGCCGGCAGCGGTTGACCGACGTGACCGCCCTGCGCCGGCTCGCCGACGTGTTCGACATTCCGCCGGAGCTGTTCGGGTTGGCCAGCATCGGCCAGCCACCACGGGTCCACGTCGATCGTTAGGCTTCGCGGTAGCCGATCCTGGCCTGAGACGGGAGAGGACGTGATCCGACGGCGCGCGGTACTGGGCGGACTGGCAGGGCTCGCCGGTGCTGCCTTCTCAACAGGCCCGGGCGCTGCCGGCCACGCCACCGCCCGCCCACCGGGGCTGACCACTGAGCTGTCGGGCCTGCTCATCGGTTCAGCTCCGAGTTCCGGCCCACCGGTTCGCCCGGTCGAGCTGCGCGCCACGCTCGCCGCCGCGTCGGCCGACCTTCAGGCGTGCCGGTACGCCCGACTCGCCACCCGTTTGCCACAGCTGGTCGCCGGCGCGGCGGCGGTCGCTGCGAACACCGACGACGACCAGCGGTGCGCCGGCGCGGCCCTGGCGACCCGGGCGTACCACCTCATCGCCCAGGTATTGATCAAGCTGCACGAGGACGGCATGTCCTGGTCGATCATCGACCGGGCTGGTCAGACCGCGCAGGCCTGCGGGGACCCGCTGCTGCAGGCCGGACACGCCCGGATCGCCGCGATCGTGCTCCGTCGGACCCGGCACCGCGACACCGCGCAGAGTGTCGTGCTCGCCGGCGCGACGACGCTCGACACCGCGACCGGGCTGCGGCGGCCAGACGACGTCACCGCGTACGGGCGGCTGCTCGCCACCGCCGCTTACACGGCCGCGCTGGCCGGCCAGCGGGCCACCGCGCTGGATTTGCTCGCCGAGGCGGACGAGGCCGCCCGGCGAGCGGACATGAAGTCCGCCTTCGGCAGCGTCGACATCGCGCTGTACCGCATCGGTGTCGCCCGCGCGTTGGGCGACTTCGGCGCGGCGGTCGAATACGCCCGCGCCATCACCCCGCACCAGTTAGGCAACGTGGAGCGTCGGGCCCGCTACTGGCAGGACACCGCGCTGGCGTTGCATGGCCGAGGCGCGAACGCTGAGGCATACCGGGCACTGCTGGCCGCTGAACAGACCGCACCACAGGAAGTTCGCTACCGACCGTGGGCCCAACAGTTGACCGTCGACCTGCTGACGAGCGACCGCCACCGGTCTCTCCCTGACCTGCGCACCTTCGCCGCCCGCATCGGTGTCGACGTCTGACACGGCGCATTGCCGCAGCTACGGTTCGATGGTGAGTCGGATTATAGCGGCACCATCGAGGTCGAACCGGTAGTGCAGATCCGCTGATCCGCCCGGAAAATTCCCTTCCAGATGCTGCACCACGTCGACGTGGGCATCACCGGTGCGGTGCGCACCGACAAATCTCGTGGTGTAGGCGTACTCGCTGCCCCCGTTGATCAGCCATGCCCTGATCTCGTCCAGACCTCGGTAGGTCCGTCCTTCGTCTGTCACCTCAGCGTCCGCAGCGAACGCGCTGATGGCGGTCTCGGCGTCCCGGGCTTGATGGGCGGGGAGGTACGCCACGATGGCGGTCGGTAACTCGTCCCAGGTGACAGCGGTTCGTTGGTTGGGCTCCATGTTCATGCACCAACGATCGGGCCTCCCCCAGGGAGAGGGTCAAGTGGGCTGACGTGGCCTCGGTCCGGCCGTCCCACGACTTGGCAACCTCATCCAGGTCGTAGGACGGCCGGGGTAGGGCACCCCGGTGAGCCGGCAGGTCCAGTTCCCGACTCTGGACTTCAGCCCGGGGTCAGCCGGAAGACCGGCCAGCCGATCTCGGTCCGCCATCGCCGGGCGTCCCCGGTATCGCGGGGGCCAGCCAGGTATGTCTCGTGAACGGGCCCATCCACACTCAGCGCATGCGAAGCCACCCAGTTGCCCAGACGACCGTAGGTAACGTCGATGTCATCATGTGGGCCCGGGTGGACCGCCACGGCCAGATCGGCCGCCGGGAGGTCAAGGACCTCGATCCGGCCATCGCGACGCGGGCTGCGCACCGATCGGAAGACGGTCATGGCACCGGCCCCGCTGGTGAACAGTTCGTTGGCGTACCGGCCACCGGGCGGCCCGGTGCGTTCCGCCGGCGGGAAGGCCACGTCCAGCTCGTCCATGGCCTGGCTGAACCAGGCGACGGAATCCTCGACCCGGACCTGCGCACTGATGGCGGCCACGGTCCGGGCGGGAACGGAACGCAGTTCGACGGCGAGTGCCGCAGCGTCGGGTCGCAGCAGTTGACGTAGCGACACCACGGCTGCCCGCGTGCGGTCGAGCGCGGCCTCGAGCCGGTTCAGGTGACCCGCTATGAGCTCGGCGCGGTGGTGCGGATCGTCGGTCGCGATGATCGACTTGATCTCGGTCAACGGCACGTCGAGCTCACGGAGCCGATGGATGACCTGCGCCGTCGCGATCTGGTCGGGCAGGTAGTACCGATAGTTCGTGTCCGGGTCCACGTTCGCCGGCACGAGCAACCCGGACTCGTGATAGCGCCGCAGGGTCCGCACGCTGAGGTGCGTCACCGTGGCGAACTCACCGATGGTCAGACCCGTACGCATCGTCCCAGTGTCCATCCCCGCGCCGCTGCCCACCCTGACTCCGCAGGACCGGCATGGCGGGCACCACAAACCAGTGCCGGCACCGCGCCGACCACCGCCGGCTTCCCTCACGGGTACGGGTCGGTCCCGTTGACGGCGCGCGGGGCTTCCCGCACCCCGTGGTGGGTCAACGACCGCTTGTAGACGGCGATCGCCACCATCCGGCCGTCGCGTCCACCGCCGACGATCGTGGCGAGGATGCCGATCACCGGCGACTCGTCGCTGTCGTGGCCGTACCGGATGTCGGAGACCCGCACCCGCATCGAGCAGTCGCCGTACACCCAGTCGGCTTTGCCCAGGTGCAGCGTCTCACCGACCCGCAGCGGCTGGTCAGACATCCGTCGTCCTTCCCGTGCGGGTAGCCGTCCGGCATCAGCCCGGACAGCTGCAGCACCGCCCGCACCCGGCGGGCCTTGCCCGGGTCCCACCGGTCGAGGATGACCAGCGACCGCAGCATCGGCCGGCACGGCGCGGCGACGTCACAGGTGCGGCATTCGCCGAGCCGCGCCGACGGCAGATGCTCGGCGATGTCGAGCCGCGCCTGGCGCACCGCCTGCGCCACGACGGTGTCACCGGGGTCAAGCACGGCGTCGATCGCACTGGCCGGGGCGGGGTCGACCTCGCGGGCGGCGATCAGCCGGCGCGTCCCGCCGATCCCGTCATTCCTGTGCACCACCAGGATCCTCCTTGGATAGCCGATCGGTTGCGACATCCCACCCCGGACTCCGATTCGCAGTTGGCGGAACCCGACCGGTGAACCCGTGCACGCCGGGAGTCCCATGACGCGAACCTCGACCACCACGAGGGAAGCTGAGGGATGCGAAAGCCTTGCAGCGGCGAGAGTTGATCTGATAGAAGCCTGAAGATCAATTCCTCAGCCTGATCTGGCAGTTATCCACAGGACCGAGATCCATGCTGGACGCCTCTGCATTCGTCAAGGAAGATGATTGGCGACTTCACGCAACGGGGACGCCTTTCGGCGATGCCTCCGCCGCGTGGGCACGAGGGAATCCGAGGGATGCGAGGGGCTTGTGAGCGGCAGCGAGTATCTGATATCGGAGCTACGGCGGGTGCGCGAGTCGATGGGCCTCACCCAGGAGTCCTGGGGTGAGCGCGTCCACTTCTCGGCAAAGCACGTCGGCTCGATCGAGCGCGGCGAACGCCCCGCCCTGCCCAACTACCTGGGCATGGTCGACAAGGTGTTCGGCACCGCCTTCATGAAGTTCTACCGCGAGTTCGTCATCGGCGAACACGCCCCCGTGTGGTTACGGCCGTTCATCGAACACGAGCAGCAGGCCAGCTTGCTCCGTGTCTTCCAACCACTCGCAGTCCCTGGCCTACTGCAAACCGAGGCGTACGCGAGAACCATCATCACCGCCTACGGCGCAAGGGAGGAAGACTTGGAAGCCGCGCTCGGCACGCGACTCACCCGGCAGGAGATTCTGCGCCGCAAACCCGACCCCTGCCAGCTCGTTGCGGTGATGGACGAGTGGATGCTTCATCGGGAGATCGGCGGGCCGGAGGTCATGCGGGAACAGCTACTCGCGATCGTCGCCGCAAGCGAGTTGCCCAGCATCCGGGTGCACATCGTTCCGACCAGCGCGGGTGCCTACCTCGGGATGGATGGCCCGTTCACGCTCGCGACAGTCGAGGGCAGAACAGTCGGCTACCTTGAAGGCCACCTCAAGGGTCGCGTCGTGGAGGGCTCTGAGGACACCGCCGACCTCGAACGGACCTGGGAGGCCGTGCGGGAGTACGCTCTGCCGGGGAATCAGAGCCGCGACGTGATCGTGAGGATGGCGGAGAAGTGGACATGACCGGCGCATGCTGGCACAAGAGCACGCACAGCGACACGAGCGGCTGTGTCGAGGTGGCCGAGAATATTCCTGGTCGGGTGTTCGTCCGGGACACCAAGGACCGCGATGGCGGCACCCTCGACTTCGCCCCGGCTGCCTGGCGGTCGTTCATCGCCAACATCACCGTCACCCGCTGATCACCGGCCAGCCGGAAGCTGACCGGCCCGGCTGCCACGCACCGCAGCCTCGGTCCGGTCCGCGATGAGGACCGGACCGAGGGCTGATCCGTACCCGCCAGCGGGTCTCACACGTTCATCAGCAGCAGCATCGTCGCCATGCCTGCGCTCATGACGCCGTAGCTGAGCAGATGCAGCCGATGGCCGGACGTCGTCGCGGCGCGGTAGAGCCACCACAGCGCCCCGGCCGTGCTCAGGGCCACGAAGACGACGTTCGTCATGTCCGCCCACGCCGGGGTGGGGGTCGGTTCCGCACCGGCGGCGGCTACGCCATGCGCGTGCCCGGAGCCGCCGCCGACCCCCAACTCCGACATCAGGGTCGGCATCGCCGCGAGCATCCAGATCATCGCCAGGTTCTGCGTGACGTGGCCCAGCACGTCGACGCGCTCCGACGTGCCACGCGCCCGCCCGTACCCGGGCAGCAACGCGAGCACCAGGATGCCGAAGATCGCGACCTGCGCCCAGGCGACCGGGCCGTCCACCATCAGCCAGGCCATCAGAATCATCGCGACACTCATCACGCAGTGATTGATGTCAATCAGCTCCGCGTCGGAGAACGCCTGGTCGCGTGGCACGCCACGGCGACCGATGACCAGGTCACCGACACAGACGAGCCCTGTCAGCAGGAAAACGATCGTCAGGACGGGAACCCACGGCGTCTCCAGCACGACTCTAGCTAGTACCACAGGCCGCGCCGACGAACAACGTGCTGATCAGGAAGGGCCACCGCGATGACCACCATGGAAGCCGAGACACCGCCTCCCGGGGATACCCCGTCCGCGGAGGCAGCCACGTCCCCGGCCCGGCCGCGGAAGACGAACTGGTTCGCCGCGTTCTGGCGCTGGCACTTCTACGGGTCAGTCCTCGTCATACCCGTGCTCTTCTGCCTGGCCGTCAGTGGCATGACCTACATGTTCCGGGCAGAGGTGGACTCCCTGGCCCACCCCGGGGTACTGCAGGTGCCGGTGGCCGACGGCGCGCAACGGGCCGGGCTGTCCGCGCAGGAAGCGGCCGTCCGCGCGGAGTTCCCGGACCGTCCCATCCTGTCCGTGCAGGACGGCACCGGCGACCGGGCGACCCTGTTCGTCGCCGGCCTGGAGGACGGTGGCAGCACCAACATCTACGTCGACCCCTACACCGCCACCGTCACCGGCGAACTCAGCCAGGACCAGCTCATCTCCACCTGGGCCGAGCGCATCCACGGCGACCTGCTCATCGGCGACGGCGGATTCGGCGACCGCATCGTCGAACTCGGTGCGTCCTGGGCCATCGTGCTGACGATCACCGGGTTCATCATCTTCTTCCTCGGCCGCCGTGCGCGCAGTGGTGCCGAAGCCAAGGGCAAGCGCGGTGCCCGGCTGCGCAGCTACCACGCCCTCGTCGGGCTCCCCGTCGGCCTCGGCATCCTGCTGCTGGTCGTCTCCGGGCTGCCCTGGACCGGTGTGTGGGGTGCTCAGGCCCAGCAGATCGCCGTCGACTCCGGCTCCGGGCTGTGGGGCGCGGACCCCGGTGCCGAATCGACCATCCGACAGCAGATCGAGGACGCCGACGGTCAGTCAGCACCCGCCGGGTGGGCCTCCGGCAACGCCCCGCAGGGCAGCAGCACCGGCAGCGGCACCCCGATCTCGATCGACCGCGCGGTTGACGCGGCCCAGACGCTGGGTGCCCCCGAGCCGTACCTCATCCTGTACCCGGAGGGCGAGACCGGGGTGTTCAGCGTGATGAGCAGCCAGTGGTACGACGTCGGCAACCCCGCCGAATCCGACGTGACCCAGGAGACGACGATCCACGTCGACCAGTACAGCGGCGACGTGGTCGGCCAGTACGGCTACGACGACTACAGCGCGATGGCGAAGGTCGTCTCGCAGGGCATCGCCCTGCACGAAGGGCGCCGCCTCGGCACCTTCAACACGATCATGTCCACGTTGTTCTGCCTCGCCGTGATCTTCATGTGCGTCACCGGACCGATGATGTGGTGGACCCGTCGGGCCACGGCCTCCGGCCTCGCCGCGCCGCGGGCGAAACTCCCCGTCTGGGGCAACTGGGTACTGCTCGCCTCGATGGTCGTACTCGGCGTCTTCCTGCCCCTGTTCGGCCTTTCCCTGCTGGTCGTCCTGGCGCTGGACCAGTTCCTCATCCGCCGGGTGCCCGCGCTGAAGTCCTTCTTCGGCACGGTCTGAGCCGAACCGGCACCCTCAGATCGATCCGGCGCCGCAGCTGGTGCGGCCCCGGTGGCCGCCACCCGTACTCGGGTCACGGCCACCGGGGCCTTCGGGGCGAGGAACGCTAGTCGGCGGCGGCCAGCCGGTAGGCGTGGATCACCGTCTGGGTGAGCGTGTTGCCCTTGCGGTCCTCGGCGCCGAACCGCAGCGACACGTAGCCGTCGCTGTCCGGGTGCTGGACCGTGGCCACCCAGCTGCGGCCGTCGGCACGCACCGGAGCCGGCAGCCAGGTGGTGCCGTCGTCGTAGGAGACCTCGACCGACAACGCGTCCAGGTTGACCGATACCCCGGTCTGCCGGCGCACCGTCACCGGAATGTCGACCTGGTCGCCGGCCGGGGCGGCGCCGGCCTCGTCGACCGGCGGCGCCGGCCGGGCCACCATGACCGGCAGCCGCCGCCACTGATCGCCGTTGACCCGACCCGACTGGAAGGTCCAGGCCAGGCTCACCTCGGTGGCCAGGTCACCGGCGTCACGGGTTGCCGACGTCTCCAGCCGGTAGTCAGCCTGGCCGGGTGGCACGACGAAATAGCCGAAGCCACTGGTCTCCCACTCCTCGACCAGCTCGCCCGCACGGTAGAGCGCGGTGCGCTCAGTCAGTGCGACCGAACCGCCGGCGTGCCCGGCGGCGTCACCGAACAGCGGCACCTCCACCAGGATCTCGTCGCCGAGTCGGCTGGCCCAGCCGGTCGGCGACGACGTCGCCGGCATCGCCGGGCCGAACGGCGGCAGGTTCCAGATGTCGGTGCGCCGGGCACCGGCGGGGTAGGCGCGGGCCGGTGCGTACAGGAACGACACCGGTTCCAGCCAGTCGTCCTCCACCGAGTAGTTGGAGAAGTACAGGTCGGAGAACCAGGCCACCCGGTCGGTGCTGTACCACTCGATCCGATCGCCTGGAACGCGCACCTCGGTCAGCTCGGTGAGCGCGCCCAACTTCGGGTCGTCGAACTCGGCGACGAGCAGCCGGTCGGAGACGTCACCGGTCGGAATGCCCCGGAAGTCCTGCCGGACCCGGGCCAGGTCACCCGCGGCGTAGTCGCGCTGGTACCCGGTGGGCAGCCGGCCGTCGAAGACCTCACTCAGCGCGTAGGCGAACGGGCTGTTCGCGTACCCGCCGTCGGGGTCCGGCTTGAACCACTGGTGGGAAATGGATGAGCTGAACCCAGGTGCCGGGTCGTCGCCGCCGAGCTGCTTCGACGACACCCCGTCGAATCCAGGGTACGCGGCACCGACGCCCGCCGGACCGCCGACGGTGTCGAAGCCGACGGTCACGTCGACGATCGCGGCCCGCGCGGCCGGTTGCGGCACGGTGGCCCGCACCGGTGCGGCCTGCCGGGCGTCCAGGGTGACAGTGGCCTCCGCAGCGACGGTGAGGCGCGGCTGGGCGAGGACGGCACTGCTGGTCGGCTCACCCTCCTCGTCGAATTCATCGATCGTGGCGAACAGACCGTACTCGCCCTTGGGCAGTCGGGTCACCACGGTGCCGTCCTCGTGGTACGGGAAGTCGAAGTGCGAGTTGTTCAGACCGACCAGTGCGGTCCAGTACGACTGGGCTGGTCCGCCGTCGACGTCGATGTGCGACACGGTCACGTCGTAGCTCTCGACCTCGCGGTGCACCCCGACGGGGGTGACGACCCGGGTCTGCCCGGCGGTGGCGACCAGGTGTCCGCTGTAGTAGCCGTCGACCGCGTCGACGCTGGTGTCGGCGGTGGCGTCGACGCTGGCCGTACCGCCGGCAGGCACCTCGACCCGCGCGGCGCTGGTGGCGAACATGCCGGCCGGCACTGACGCGCCCGCCGGTCCGGTGATCTCCCAGGCCAGGTCGAGGGTGACCGGCTCGGTGCCGGTGTTGCGGTAGGTCACGGTCCGGCTGACCGGCTCATCGTCCTGGTGCGGCCAGAGGGCGCGGCCGTAGGAGATGCTGGCCGGCGTGGCGGTCACCGTCTGGGTGACGGCTCGGGCGACGTCGACCAGGCCGGCGCCCTGCTGGTACGCGCCGGTGCCGGGGTGTGGCGCGGCGGACCCCATCAGGGTGGACTTGAACTGCTGCGCGGTCCACTGGTGCTGTTGTTGGGCGAGCAGCGCGACGGCACCGGTGATGTGCGGCGCCGACATCGAGGTGCCCGGCGCGGAAACATAGTGCTCGTCGATCGGGACGTCGAGGGTGGTGCCCTCGGCGCGGGCGGCGACGATGTCGACACCGGGTGCGGTGATGTCGGGTTTGACAGCGTCGTCGCCGACCCGCGGGCCACGGCTGGAGAAGTCGGCCAGCGAGCCGTCGCGGTCGACCGCGCCTACGGTCAGTGCCGCGTCGGCGCTGCCGGGTGACCCGACGGTACGGTCGGCGCCGGCGTTGCCGGCGGAGATGACGAACAGGGTGCCGGTCTGCTCGGTGAGGGTGTTGACCGCCTCCTCGAGGGGGTCGATCTCGGGTCCGTCGCCGCCGCCGATGCTGATGTTGACCACCGGGACCTGTTTGTCCACGGCGAACCAGTGCATCGCGTCGATCATCGCCGAGTCGTCGCACCAGGCCGCCGGACAGACCTTCGCGGAGATGATCTTCGCGTCCGGGGCGACGCCCCGGTACCTGCCGCCGGACGCGGCGCCGCTGCCGGCGATGATCGAAGCGACATGGGTGCCGTGGCCGACGGTGTCACCGTCCTCCGGCGCGTCGGTGAAGTTGCGCGTCTCGACCACCACGTCCGCCAGGTCGGGGTGTCCGGTGTCGACGCCGCTGTCCATGACACCGACGGTGACGCCGGCACCGGTGAAACCGGCCCGGTGAGCGGCAGGCGCACCGATCTGCGCGACGCTGCGGTCCAGCAGCATCCGCCGTTTGCCGTCCAGCCAGATCCGTTCGACGCCGGGGCCGGCGGTACGGGCGGGCAGGCCGGCGGACACCGTGGTCCACAGATCGGCGATGGTGGACTTGTCGGCGGTCACCGCCGCGCCGTCGATCGCCGGCAGGTCGCGCTGCACGTCGAGGCCGTCAACGGCGAGCTCGGCGGTGCCACGGGCGGCGACGTCGCCCCGCGCGGTGGTGACGATCAGCGGCAGGGTGTCTCGCGCGGCGTCGTGGTAGCCCCACTCGATCAACTTGGTGACGTTGAACAGTCGGCGGTCCAGCGTGCCGCGTTGAACCAGCTCGGCGGCGTCGCGTGGGACGACGTGCAGCTCCCCGTCGATCCGGTAGGTGCGGAACTGCATGCCGTCGCGACCCTCGCCCGGGCGCAGTGCAGCGGCGCCGGAACCGGTGACGGTGACCTGGTCGCCGGTGAGCAGGGTGACCGTGGCGCGCTGACCGGCCGGCGCCTGTCCGGCAGAGGTCCGACTGGCGCTGTCTCCGTCCGTCGGCGTGGCCCGGCCAGGTTGCCCCGGCCCGATCACGAGTACGGCGGCCAGTCCGGCCGCCACGAGTCTTCTCGAACGTGTCACCAATACCTCCCCATTGGACGTCTGTCAGGACGTCGGGCAGATGCGAAACGTCAGCGTTACACACCCGACCCTCAGGACAACAGGCCTAAAGATGGCTTTCTGGGTCAATCCCGGGCAATTGGCTCGTTGTGCAACGGATCCGCGGTCACCCGGTCTGCCCGGCGACCAGTTCCGGTGCGATCTGCGTTCCGGCACGACCTGCGCTCCAGCACGGACCCCGCCACGACCGCTGAGGCCGACGTCAGCGACAACGAACCCTGGTTCTCGCAGGTCCGGCCGGGCTTGCGCGGGGTCACCGGAAACGACGATGATCGGCGGACCAGATCCGGCCCGACAAGTGACGGGCGGGTTCGACAGCCCACGTCCTGATTTGAGATCATCGATTCTCGTGGAGACCGCTCAAGACCGCCCGTCCGCCCCCCTGCCCCCGCTGTGGCGGTTCCTGCGGCACGAATGGACCTTGGCCGTGCTCGGCGGACTGCTCCTCGCAGTGGTGCTGACCTGGCCCACCCTGCGACATCCCGCCAGCACCATCCCCGGCGACATCGCCGACCCCACCCTGCAGGCCTGGCAGGTGGCCTGGGGCGGGCACGCGCTGTCGACCGACCCGACCGGGCTCTGGCACTCCAACACGTTCTTCCCCGAGCGCTACACCTACGCGTACAGCGACACCCTCCTCGGCTACGCACCGGCCGGGATGATCGGCTCCGGCTTCGAAGCCGCGTTGATCCGCTACAACATCCTGTACGTGCTGCTGTACGCGTTGGCGTTCATCGGCGCGTACGCCCTGATCCGGCAGCTCGGCGCGGGCCGGATCGGCGCGGCGGTGGCCGGGGTCGCGTGGGCCTTCGCCCCCTGGCGGCTGGCCCACTCCGGGCACATGAACATCCTGTCCACCGGTGGGATCGCGCTGTGCCTGGCGATGCTCGCCCGTGGCCACGGCTGGTCGTTGCGGCACGGCTACCGCCCCGAACGGCGCAGACCGGGCTGGGCCCTCGCCGGCTGGCTGGTGGCCGCCTGGCAGATCAGCCTCGGCTTCGGCATCGGACTGCCGCTGGTCTACTTCCTGCTCGCCGCCGGGATCGTCGCCGCCGGCGGCTACGGGATCTCCCGGTGGCGACACCGCCGCCGCCCACCGTTCGGCCGACGGCTACTCGTCGCCGACGCCGTCGGCGGGGTGATCTTCGGCGCGGTCACCCTCGCGATCGCGGCGGCCTACTTCCGCGTCGTCGAGCTCAACCCGCAGGCGGAGCGGAGCCTGGCCTGGACCGAGATGTTCTCCCCGCCGGTGGTCGGCCTGATCACCGCACCCGCCGAGTCCTGGCTGTGGGGAGAACGGCACGCCGCCACCCGGGAGCAGATCTTCTGGCCGCCGGAGATGACGCTGCTGCCCGGGGTGACGCTGATCGCCCTGGCCGCCGCCGGCCTGATCGTCTCGTCGTTTCGGATCCGGCACCGGGTGGCGCTCGCCGCCGGAGTCATCGGCACGGCGCTGCTCACCCTCGGCGCCACGCTCGGCGGCGACGGCGACCCCGGCTACCTGACGCTGTCCAAGCACCTGCCGGGCTGGGACGCGCTGCGTACCCCGGGGCGGATGATGATCTGGACCAGCCTGCTCCTCGCAGTGCTGGCCGCCGGAACGCTCACTGCTGCGGCCGCCGCGCTGCGCCGGGCCACCACCGGATGGCCGCAGTGGTCCCGGCGGGCCGTCGGGGCCGTCCTGGCGATCCCACTGGCGCTGGTGGTGGTCGAGGGGATGAACCGGACCGCCCACCCGCAGGTGCCGACCCCACCGGCCGCCTGGAACCAGGTCACCGAGCCGGTACTGGTGCTGCCCAGCGACGCCGGCGCGTTCGAGTTGAACGTGATGCTGTGGACCACCGAGGGAGACTTTCCGCAGGTCGCCAACGGCCTGGCCGGTTTCGTCCCGGCCAGCCAGGAGCGGACCCGGGCGGTCACCGCGTTCTTTCCCGACCCGGCGAGCGTCGGATACCTGCGCGACCTGGGGGTGCGTACGGTGCTGGTGATGCCGGACCGGCTGGTCGGGACGCCGTGGGACGGTGTCGCCCAACGTCCGGTCGACGGGTTGGGCATCACCCGTGAGGAGATCGACGGTGTCCTCGTCTACCGGCTCGACTGAGCGTCCCGGACCGGTCGGCCCACAGGCCGAACCACCCGTGCCGGCCGGTCGGCCGCTGCGGCTGTCGGTCGTGGTGCCCTGCTTCAACGAGGACGCCTCGCTGACCCGGCTTCACACGGCGGTGACCGCCGCGGTGACCGCGCTCGACGACGTCGAGGTCGAGTACGTCTACGTCGACGACGGCAGCACCGACGGCACCTTGGCCGAGTTGCGCCGGCTGGCGGCAGCCGACCCGGCCGTCCGGTATCTCGCGCTGAGCCGCAACTTCGGCAAGGAGTCGGCGATGCTCGCCGGGTTGGACCGGGCCAGCGGGGACGCCGTCATCGTGATGGACGCCGACCTGCAACACCCTCCACGCCTGCTGCCCGATATGGTCGCCCTGTACCGGCAGGGGTACGACCAGGTCATCGCGTGCCGCGACCGACGGGGTGACCGGTTCGTCCGTACCGTCGCGTCGCGGACGTTCTACCGGCTGATGAACCGCTGGGTGGACGTGCAACTACTCGATGGTGCGGGCGACTTCCGGCTGCTGTCCCGCCGGGCGGTTGACGCGCTGCGGGCCATGCCCGAGTACAACAGGTTCTCCAAGGGCCTCTACTCGTGGATCGGGTTCAACACGGTGGTGTTCGCGTACCCGAACGAGGCCCGCGCCGGTGGTGGCAGCCGCTGGAGTTTCCGGTCCCTGTTGAACTACGCGTTCGATGGGCTGCTGTCGTTCAACGACCGGCCGCTGCGGTCGGCGATCTACGCCGGCATGGGGCTCACGTTCATCGCCGTGGCGTATGCGGCCTGGGTGGTCGCAGCGGCGCTGATCCGGGGAATCGACGCCCCCGGCTACACCACGATCATCGTCAGCGTCATCGGTCTCGGCGGCATTCAAATGATGATCCTCGGCGTGATCGGCGAGTACATCGGTCGGATCTACTACGAGACGAAGCGCAGACCCCGTTACCTGGTCATGGAGTCCGACGGGGCCGGTGGTACGCCGCAGGTGCCGACTCCTCGGCGGGAGACGACCATCCCCGGCCCGGAGGCCGACGCGGAATGATCCGGCGGGCGGGGTCGTTGTGCATGGTCGCGCCACGCACTCCGGCCCGCAGCCGCCGGGCGGCAGCCAGGCTCCGGCCCCCCGGCCAGTGGATCGGGTCGGTGGGCCCGGTCGGGAATCGTCGACGGGCCGGCGTCGTTGTACATGCTCACGGCGCGCGGCAGCGCACCGCGCCCCCAGCCTGTGGGGCGCGTCGGAGCCGCCCGCGAGCCGATGTCCCACGTCTGACCCGTACCACCCGGATGACCGTTTACCGCGCACCCGCCCGTGACCGGTGTGGTGTGCCCCCTCGGCAGACGGAAGGTGGACCCCCCATGACCACGATCATCACCCGTACCC
>NZ_JBHMIN010000031.1:0-78920 GCF_048060215.1 Micromonospora sp. LOL_021
GTGTATGTCGCCCTGATGGAGGTTTCCACTCATGTCGCCACCGAAATAGGTTCCGCTGTTGTGACTGGCGGCTGGCTGGTTCATCGGGGCACTCACTTTCGAACCGGTTTGAACGAGTCGGAGATGTGGTTGGCGTGTATGTCGCCCTGATGGAGGTTTCCACTCATGTCGCCACCGAAATAGGTTCCGCTGTTGATCAGGACGTTCGCGCGCTGGCGGAACTCGGTGACGTCCACCCCCTGCTCGACGAGGAAGTCGAGGGTGGCGGCGACCAGGCGGCGAGTGACGATCTCCTGGTACTTCGCGACGTCCTGGTTCTGGAAGTCGTTGCGGACCTCGTCGAAGGTGGCCAGCTCGCGAACTCCGACCCGGGCGCCCCGGTCGATGCCGTACGGCAGGTTGGCCTGACCCGTCGCACCCCGCCGGACCAGCGACCGCACGACGGTCCGGGCCAGGTTGACCGGGGCCATCGCCACCACCCGCGGTGATTCGGCCAGCCCGGACAGGGCGGCCCTGGCGTAGGGCAGCGGCCCGATACTGCTGACGTCGTCAACGATCCGGTACTCGTCGCGGCACGGTGCCAGCGCGCAGGTGACGATCTCGAGATAGAGCGTGCGGCCCTGCAGCGCGAAGTGTGCGTACACGGTGGTGACCAGCTCGCCCCGCCAGGAGGTGACCTGGCAGGCGAGGTAGTGCCGGCGGGCGTCGAGTGGCTGCCGGATGATGTCCACCATGGCGGGGCCCGGGGTCATCTGGGCCAACTCGGTGGTCTCGGTACCTGCGGTGAAGACCTTGTCCGCCACCGTGAGGCCGGGCAACAGGTGCTCCGGCGAGTCCGCCTGACCGAGCGTCGCGAGCCGGTCCCGGACGTGCCCGACCAGCCGTTCGGCGGTGAACGGCAGTTCGTCGATCTCCCGCTCTGACTCGGAGGACCGGTCGTCGAAGCCCTGCTGCGGGCGGACCATCCGGACGGCCAGGTCCGAGGTACTCAGCACCCTTCCCGATCCGACGAAGGGCGAGTAGCCCGAGTAGACGATGGTGTTTCCGCCCTGCTGCCGCAGGACCTCCCGGATCCGGCCGTCGGACTGCAGGGGAGTCGGACGACCAGCTGGCCCGAACTGGATGGCCCGATGCCAGCGGAGCACCCTGGCGACGACCGTGGGTCCGATGCCGGTGAAGACGGCCAGCGCGACTCCGATCTGGATGATCGCCAGGAGACTCGTGACGGGGTTGGTGGCCGTGCCCCGAAGCGTATGGCCGGTCGCCTCGATGGCGACCCACGAGAACAGCAGTGCCAGCATCAGCCAGAACAGGCTGACGCTGAGCAGGCTGCCGACGGCGGGGCCGACCAACCGGTACAGCTGTGGAGACTCGCCGTTAACCATCCGACGCAGCGAGTCGCGGGCCAACCGGGCGGCCGAGACGGTCGACTGCACCGCGCTGAGCACGATCCCGGTCGCCAGGATGCCGAACGGTATGACGCAGAGGCTGAGGAACAGCACTCCGACGATGACGGAGTCCCGGATGGTGAGGATGTGCCCGGCCTGTCGGCAGTGCCCGAGCACGGTGCCGAGGTCGAACCCGTAGGACGGGGCCACCGCCCGGTTCGGCTGGTCGTACACCTCCCCCAAAGCGGTTCGGCAGAACCGCTCGTCGAGGTACGCGCCGGCGACGAGGTGTCGGGTGGCCGCGGTGGGCGTCACCATCGTGGCCGGCGTCGGCGTGAACGGTTGCGGCGTGGGTGGCCTTGGCGGCGGTACGGGGGAGAACTGATCGGTCATGGGTCGACCTCCGGGGAGGGAGCTGAGATCGGATTGTGGTGGGACGACCGGGCGGGACTGGGCCGTCACGGGGTAGCCGATAGATATCGTCAGGCTGACGTAATCAGTTACCAAGGGTAAGTGCCCGACTGGTTATCGTCAAGGTGACGATTGGATACACTCAGGCCGTGAACGGTCGAGGAGAGGTGACCCTGGTGTCACTGACGGTTGACCTGGTCGTGTTGACCGTGCGGGACGAGCGATTGCAAGTCCTGCTGATCGAACGAGGTAAGCAGCCCTTTCTGGGCAGGACCGCCCTACCTGGAGGGTTCGTCGGCGCCAATGAGGACTCCGGTGCCGCCGCCCTGCGGGAGCTCGCCGAGGAGACCGGGATCGACGGCCGCGCCCTCCACCTCGAACAGCTGTACAGCTACACCGAGCCCGGGCGCGATCCGCGAGGCCGGGTGGTCAGCATCGCGTACCTCGCGCTCGCCCCCGACCTGCCGCTGCCGGCGGCCGGCACCGACGCGCGACATGCCAGGTGGACGCCGGTTGACGAGCTCGGCTCGGACGACCTCGCCTTCGACCACGCCACGATCCTGGCCGACGGAGTCGAACGGGCCCGCGCCAAACTGGAGTACACGACGCTGGCGACGGCGTTCTGCCCGCCGATCTTCACCATCACGGAGCTGCGGCGGGTGTACGAGGTGGTGTGGGGGACAGGAATTGATCCCCGCAACTTCCATCGTAAGGTGGTCAACGCTGACGATTATCTCATCCCTACCGGCCAGCGCCGGGTGACCGACGTGGGCCGGCCCGCCGCGCTCTACCGTGCCGGCGGGGCGACCGTGCTGTATCCGCCGATGCTGCGCAGCGGAAGCCACGGGCCAACGGCGGGACAGCGGTGATATCGAGTCCGGCCCGCCGGACCGAAGGGCCGCGCCTAGCTGGTGGTGCCCCCGGTGGGATTCGAACCCACACTGTCGGAGGTTTGAGCTCCGTCTCTCTACCGGTTGGAGTACGGGGACCTTTGTCGGGTCTGGGGCCCGGCTACGCCAAGCCTACCTACTACGCTGAAGGCGGTGACACCCAACCCGGTGGGTGTCGGGTGGCAAGCGTTGGGGGTAGGGGTACGTGGCCGACACGCAGGCGGGTGCCGAGCGCAGGCGGGTGCTGATCGCGGAGGACGAGGCGTTGATCCGCCTCGATCTGGCGGAGATGCTCCTGGAGGAGGGCTACGACGTGGTCGGCGAGGCCGGGGACGGCGAGACGGCCGTCCGGCTCGCCGAGGAGCTCAAGCCCGACCTGGTCATCCTTGACATCAAGATGCCGATCATGGACGGGTTGGCGGCGGCCGAGCGGATCGCCGGTGGCCGGATCGCCCCGGTGGTCATCCTCACCGCGTTCAGCCAGCGGGACCTGGTGGAGCGGGCCCGGGCGGCGGGTGCGATGGCGTACCTGGTGAAGCCGTTTCAGAAGAGCGACCTGGTGCCGGCGATCGAGATCGCGCTCTCCCGCTACTCCG
Organism: Micromonospora sp. LOL_021; assembly: GCF_048060215.1. Lineage (NCBI taxonomy): Bacteria > Bacillati > Actinomycetota > Actinomycetes > Micromonosporales > Micromonosporaceae > Micromonospora > Micromonospora sp. LOL_021. Next base: position 3,286 of record NZ_JBHMIN010000031.1, read on the forward strand.
AGGTGGCCGCGCTGGAGTCCGAGGTCGCCGGACTGACCGACCGGCTGGAGACCCGCAAGGTCGTCGAGCGGGCCAAGGGCATGTTGATGACCTCGTACGGCATGACCGAGCCGCAGGCGTTCAAGTGGATCCAGCGGATGGCGATGGACCACCGGATGACCATGCGCGACGTCGCCGACCGGATCCTGGCCGAGACGCCCGGTGAGGCCGCCAGCCAGCAGCAGTGAACCGAGGCCGCCAGGCAGCAGCAGAGCGGCGACGCCGGCGGCAGCAGTGAGCCGCCGCCCCGGCATCGACGTCGGGGGATGACAGCCGACGCGTGTTACAGCCATACGGGCAGTCAGGCCACGCTACGTAACGTTTTTGTCAACGGCCCTTCCTGGACCTTACGGCGTGCCCGGCAGGTGGGATAGCGTCCCGCCCCAAGGCCGGGATAGCGGCCGGGTGCGTGCTTCCCGCAAGAGCCAATCGGCAGTGGGTGGTTCGGGCCAATTGGATCTAGGAGGGTTTCGAGCCTTGAAGCGTAATCTTGTCCGCGTGCTCGGCGGCGTCGCCATGATGGCGCTCGTCGCGGGCGGCGCCGCCTGCGGCAGCGGCGATGGCGACACCACGGAAGCTGGCGGCGATGCGTGTGGTTACAAGATCGCCTTTTTCGGGGCGCTGACCGGTCCCTCGGCGGCGCTCGGCATCAACGAACGTAACGGTGCCGCGCTCGCGGTCGAGCAGTACAACGAAGCGAACCCGGACTGCGAGGTCGAGCTGGAGGGTCTGGACTCGCAGGGCAGCCCGGACCAGGCGCCGGGTCTGGCCCAGCGGGCCATCGACGACGACAAGATGCTCGGCATCGTCGGTCCGGCGTACTCCGGTGAGTCGGAGGCGGCCGGTCCGCTGTTCGCCGAGGCCGGTCTGGTCACCATCACCCCGTCGGCGACCCGGCCGAGCCTGGCCGACCAGGGCTGGCCGACCTTCTTCCGGGGCGTCGGCAACGACCTGAGCCAGGGTCCGGCCGCCGGCGTCTACATCCGCGACGTGCTGAACGCGGAGAAGGTGTTCGTCATCGACGACCAGTCGGCGTACGGTGCCGGGCTGGCCGACGAGGTCAAGAACGTCCTCGGCGACCTGGTCGTCGACTCCGACAAGGTCCAGGGCGAGGGCAAGCAGGTCGACTTCTCCGCGACCGTCACCAAGGTGCGTTCCTCGGAAGCGGACGCGGTCTTCTTCGGTGGCTACTACCAGGAGGCCGGCCTGATCCGTAAGCAGCTCACCGACGCGGGCATCACCGCGACGATGGTTGCCGGTGACGGCGTCAACGACCCGGCGTTCGTCGAGTCGGCCGGTGCGGCCGCCGCCGAGGGCACCATCCTCACCTGCCCCTGCCAGCCGGCCACCGAGGCGCGCGGTAGCTTCGCCGCCGACTTCGAGGCGCTGCACGGCAGCCCGCCGGGCACCTACAGCGACACCGCCTACGACGCGGCGAACATCATGCTCGAAGGCATCAAGGAGGGCAACACCACCCGCGAAGCGCTGCTCGAGTGGGTGCGTGGCTACGAAGGCGAAGGCGTCGCGGCCAGCTACAAGTTCGACGACAAGGGCGAGATGGACGTCAACCAGGTTGTCGTCTGGGCGTTCAAGGTCGTTGACGGCGAGGTCGTGGCGGACCAGGAGATCCCCAAGCCCTGATCTGCCCGATCGGCGAGATCAGCTGTCTAGCGGGTGCGGCCGGGAGCACGCTCCCGGCCGCACCCGACTCTTTTCCCAGCCCTCGATGGAGCACCCTCCTTGGACGTCAACGGACTGCTCTCGAACTTCGGAGAGCTCACCACGACCGGCTTGACACAGGGCGCCATCTATGCCCTGGTCGCGCTGGGTTACACGCTGGTCTACGGCGTACTCAGACTCATCAACTTCGCTCACTCCGAGGTCTTCATCGCCGGTGCGTTCGCCGCGCTGTGGACCTGGGGCGCGCTCGGCCTGACCCAGGACTCGGTGGTCAGCGGAGTGGGCCAGATCGTCTTCTACTTCCTGATCGCGATGGTCGCCGCGGCGCTGGCGTCGGCGGCGACCGCGACCCTGGTGGAACGGGTCGCGTACCGGCCGTTGCGTAAGCGCAACGCGCCGCCGCTGGCGTTCCTGATCACCGCGATCGGCGCGTCCATCGTGATGGCCGAGGCGTTCGGGATCTACACCCGGCGGTTGCCGCAGGGCCTGCCGACCATCGTCAGCAATGAGCCGTGGTTCACCGTGGCCGGGGTGCCGGTCAGCATCGTGCAGGTACTGACCGTCGTCGCGGCGCTGGGCATGATGATCGGCCTTGACTTCTTCATCAACCGCAGCCGGATGGGCCGGGGCGTGCGGGCCGTCGCCCAGGACCCGAACACCGCCGCGCTGATGGGGGTGAACAAGGACCGGATCATCATGATCATCTTCGTGATGGGCGGCCTGATGGCCGGTGTCGCCGGCCTGCTCTACAACGTCCGCATCGGGGTGCTCACCTACAGTGTCGGCTTCCTGCTCGGGCTCAAGGCGTTCACCGCCGCCGTGCTCGGCGGGATCGGCAACCTGCGCGGCGCGCTGCTCGGCGGCTTCCTGCTCGGCGTGGTCGAGAACTACGCCTCCGGCCTGTTCGGTACGCAGTGGAAGGACTTCGTGGCCTTCGCCGTGCTGGTCGTTCTGCTGATGTTCCGGCCGACCGGCCTACTCGGCGAGTCCCTGGGGAGGGCGCGGGTATGACCAGTCTGCGGACCAAGCTGCACGACGCACGCGGCCAGCTCTCCGACCGCTGGCACCACATGCCCAAGTGGACCCGCTGGGTGCTGATCGCCGCCGTGGTGGTGTTCTTCTACGCCCTGCCCAACGAAGGCTTCTACCAGCACCTCGGGCCGATCCCGACCACCGAGTCCAACTTCGGTCAGGTGCTGTTCACCGTCTCCATCTACGTGCTGCTGGCGGTCGGGCTGAACATCGTGGTCGGCTTCGCCGGCCTGCTCGACCTCGGCTACTTCGGCTTCTTCGCCGTCGGGGCGTACACGGTCGCGGTGCTCACCTCGCCGAGCAGCGACCTGAAGACGCTCTGGCAGTGGGAGATGGCGCTGCCGCTGGCGATCGGCATCACGATGATCTCCGGCCTGATGCTCGGCACCCCGACCCTGCGGCTGCGCGGCGACTACCTGGCGATCGTCACCCTCGGCTTCGCCGAGATGATCCGGATCGCCGCGGTCAGCTCCGAGTTCCTCAAGGGCCAGCGCGGGCTCAACCAGATCCCGCACCCGCCCGGCGAGTACGCCGACGGCAAACCGGTCTTCGGTGTGCTGGACGCCCGCCCGTACTACTGGCTGGTGCTCACCCTGATCATCGTGGTGGTGATCCTGGTCAGCAACCTCAACCGCAGCCGGGTCGGCCGGGCCTGGGTCTCGATCCGGGAGGACGAGGACGCCGCCCAGCTGATGGGGGTGCCCACCTTCAAGTTCAAGCTGTGGGCGTTCGCCATGGGCGCGGCGATCGGTGGCCTGGCCGGCGCGTTGTTCGCCGGCAAGCAGAACTTCGTCAGCTCGCAGAACTTCGAACTGCTCAACTCGATCATCATCCTGGCCGCGGTGATCCTCGGCGGCTCCGGCAACATCGTCGGCGCGATCGTCGGCGGCGGCCTGGTGGCGTACCTGATCGAACGCTTCCGGGGCATCGAGCTGTTCGGCGTCGAACTCTACGAGTACCGGTTCCTGGTCTTCGGCCTGACTCTCGTCGTCATGATGATCTTCCGGCCGCAGGGCCTGATCGCCAACCGGCGACGATCCGCCGAGTTCAAGGACCGCCGTAAGGAGGTGGCCGTCGGTGGCTGACACCGAAGCGACCGGGGCCGGCCCGACCGCCGCGACCCGCGAACCCCTGCTCGAGGTCGACCACGTCACGCTGCGCTTCGGCGGCGTGGTCGCCCTGGACGACGTGAACTTCACCCTCTACAAGGGCGAGATCCTCGGCCTGATCGGCCCGAACGGGGCCGGCAAGACGACCTGCTTCAACGCGATGACCGGCATCTACCGGCCCACCGAGGGCGAGATCCGGTTCCGGGGCGAGCGGATCACCGGCAAGAAACGCCACCAGATCACCAAGATGGGCATGGCCCGGACGTTCCAGAACATCCGGCTGTTCCCCGAGATGACCGCCCTGGAGAACGTCCAGGTCGGCGCGGACGCCCACCACAAGACCAGCGTCATCTCGGCGATGCTGCGGCTGCCACGGCACTGGCGCGAGGAACGTGACGGCCGGGAGAAGGCCCGCGAGCTGCTGGACTTCGTCGGCATCGGGCACCGGATCGACGAAATGGCCCGCAACCTGTCGTACGGCGAACAGCGGCGGCTGGAGATCGCCCGGGCGCTGGCCACCAGCCCGGTGCTGCTGTGCCTCGACGAGCCGGCGGCCGGATTCAACCCGGCAGAGAAGGAGGAGCTGCTCCAACTGATCCGGCAGATCCGCGACCGGGGCGTCACCGTGCTGCTGATCGAGCACGACATGCGTCTGGTCATGGGAGTCACCGACCGGATCGTGGTGCTGGAGTTCGGAAAGAAGATCGCCGAAGGGCTCCCCGCCGAGGTGCGGGACGACCACCGGGTGATCGCCGCCTATCTGGGAGTGCCGGACGATGCTGCTTGAGATCGACGACGTCAGCCTGCTGTACGGGCGGATCCAGGCGCTGCACGGTATCAGCCTGACGGTGAACGAGGGCGAGATCGTCGCCCTGATCGGCGCCAACGGTGCCGGCAAGTCCACCACCATGCGGGCCATCTCCGGCATCCGGCCGATCGCCGCCGGGCGGATCACCTTCGACGGCGAGGACATCTCCAAGCTCCGGGCCGACCTGCGGGTCCGGCGCGGACTGTGCCAGGCACCGGAAGGCCGGGGCATCTTCCCCGGCATGACGGTGCTCGAAAACCTCGACATGGGGGCGTACACCCGGCGCGACCGCGACGGTATCGCCGCCGACCTGGAGCGGGTGCTGGGCCTGTTCCCCCGGCTGGCCGAGCGGCGCAGGCAGCACGGCGGCACGCTGTCCGGTGGCGAGCAGCAGATGCTCGCCGTGGGCCGCGCGCTGATGAGCCGACCGAAGCTGCTGCTGCTCGACGAGCCGTCGATGGGGCTCGCCCCGATGCTGATCCAGCAGATCTTCGACATCATCGTGGAAATCAACCAGCAGGGCACCACCGTCCTGCTGGTCGAGCAGAACGCCCAACAGGCGTTGTCCCGGGCCCACCGCGCGTACGTGCTGGAGACCGGTCGGATCGTCAAGTCCGGCACCGGCGCCGACCTGCTGCACGACCCGGCCGTCAAGGAGGCGTACCTCGGTGTCGCCTGACCCGGCACCGGTACGACCCGACCACCCCTCGGAGGAAACGTGACCACCTCACATCACCGGATCCGGCGGGCCGCCGCCGGCGTCGCCGGTGCCCTCGCCCTGCTGCTGGCCGTCGCCGGCTGCGGTGAGCAGGACAGCGTCGAACAGCCGGGCGGCGACGCGCCGAGCACGTCGGCCGACGACGAGCTTGCTGCGCTGGTCCCGGACGAGATCAAGGCCGACGGCAAGATCCTGGTCGGCGTCGACGCGACCTACGCCCCGGCGGAGTTCCTCGACACCGACGGCAGCACCGTCATCGGCTTCGACGTCGACCTGTTCAACACCGTCGCGGGCAAGCTCGGCCTGACCACCGAGTACGTGCCCAGCCAGTTCGACGACATCATCCCCGGGGTGATGTCCGGCAAGTACGAAATCGGGGTCTCCTCGTTCACCATCAACGACGAGCGCAAGGCCCAGGTCGACATGGTGTCCTACTTCGCGGCCGGCACCCAGTGGGCATCACGAGCCGGGGAACCGGTCGACCCGGACGACGCCTGCGGCAAGCGGGTGGCGGTCCAGGCCGGCACCGTGCAGGTGGAGGACATCGAGGCCCGCTCGGCGGCGTGCGTCGACGCCGGCGACCCGGAGATCACCATCGAGCAGTTCCAGGGGCAGGACCAGGCGACCACCTCGGTGGTCTCCGGCAAGAACGACGCCATGCTGGCCGACTCGCCGGTCTGCGCGTACGCGGTCCAGCAGACCAACGGCGAGCTGGAGCTGTCCGGTGACATCTACGACTCGGCGCCGTACGGCTACGTGGTCGCCCAGGATCAGGCCGGGTTCGCCGAGGCGCTGGCCGAGGCGCTCGACGCGGTCATCGCCGACGGCGGCTACGAGCAGGCGCTGAGCAACTGGGGCGTCGAGGCGGGCGGGATCACCGACCCGGCCGTCAACCCCTGAGCACCGGCTGCCGATGTCCGCGGACAATCCTCCCTCCCCGGACGGCGTGACGCCGTCCGGGGAGGCACCCCCACCCGGGCCACCTGCGCCCGAGTCCGGTTCGCCGGAGCCGGCGCGTGGCCGACCCGAGCCGATCCGGGCGGTGCCGGTGCGCCGGCCGGGCCGTTGGTTGGCGGTCGGCGTGCTCGCCGTACTCGCTGCGATGTTCGTCCATCTGCTGGTCACCAACGACCGGTTCCAGTGGACCTTCATGATCGACAACATGTTCCGGCCGCCGATTGTCGAAGGCGTGCGGACCACCATCACGATGACCCTGCTCGCGATGGTGATCGGCGTCGCGCTCGGGGTGCTGGTCGCGGTGATGCGGCTGTCCGGCAACCCGGTCCTGGCCGGCGTCGCCTGGCTCTACACCTGGTTCTTCCGGGCAGTACCCCGGGTGGTGCTGCTGGTGCTCTTCGGCAACCTCGGCATCCTCTGGGAACGGCTGGAGTTCGGGCTGCCGTTCGACCGGCAACTCGGCGCGCTGTTCGGCGTCACCGACTTCGAGGCCCGGATCTGGGGCTTCGACGCCCGGACCGCGATCAGTGGTTTCGTGGCCGGTCTGCTCGGGCTGGCGCTGTCCGAGGCCGCCTACATGGCGGAGATCGTCCGCGCCGGCATCGGCTCGGTCGACCCCGGCCAGGCGGAGGCCTGCGCCGCGCTCGGCATGAGCCAGGGCCTGACCCTGCGGCGGGTGGTGCTGCCCCAGGCGATGCGGGTGATCGTGCCGCCGACCGGCAACGAGACCATCGCGATGCTCAAGGACACCTCGCTGCTGGCCTTCGTTCCGGTCACCAACGAGCTGTTCTTCCAACTGTCGGCGGTCGGCTCGCGGACCTTCCAGGTATTCCCGATGCTGGTCGCCGCCTGCCTGTGGTATCTGGCGCTGACCAGTGTGCTGATGGTCGGGCAGTCATTCGTCGAACGGCGGTTCTCCCGCGGCTTCGGCACCGTCGCTGCGAAGGGGACGCGATGACCGCGCCGTCCACCGGGTCGGACACCCTGATGGTGCACGCCGAGAACGTGCACAAGTCGTTCGGCCCGGTCGACGTGCTCACCGGAGTGGACCTGGCGGTCCGGCCCGGTGAGGTGTGCTGCGTGATCGGGCCGTCCGGCTCCGGCAAGTCGACCTTTCTGCGCTGCATCAACCACCTGGAGAAGATCGACGCCGGGCGGATCCGGGTGGACGGGGAACTGGTCGGCTACCGGCAGCGGCGCGGCAAACTCCACGAGCTGCCCGCCCGGGAGGTGGCCGCGCAGCGCCAGCAGATCGGCATGGTGTTCCAGCGGTTCAACCTGTTCCCGCACATGACAGCGCTGGACAACGTGATGGAGGCACCGCTGCGGGTCCGCCGCCAGCCCCGGCCGGCGGTCCGCGAACTGGCGGCGGCGCTGCTGGACCGGGTGGGTCTGGCGGACCGGGCCGGCACCTACCCGGGGCAGCTGTCCGGTGGGCAGCAGCAGCGGGTGGCGATCGCCCGCGCGCTGGCCATGCGGCCCAAGCTGATGCTGTTCGACGAGCCGACCAGCGCGCTGGACCCGGAACTCGTCGGTGAGGTGCTGGACGTGATGCGGGACCTGGCCCGGGACGGGATGACGATGATCGTGGTGACCCACGAGATCGGTTTCGCCCGGGAGGTCGGTGACTCGCTGGTATTCATGGACGGCGGGGTGGTGGTCGAGTCGGGCGTACCCCGGCAGGTCCTGGCCGACCCGCGGCACGACCGGACCCGGGCCTTCCTCAGCAAGGTGCTGTGACCTCGGGCGGGTCGCGGTGACCTCGCGCCGGCGCGGCGGGCGCGGTGACCTCGCGCCGCGTCCGGCGCGAGCCGCCCGGCGCGGTGTCACACCCCACGACTAGAGTCGCTTGACGTGACCGACGACGCGTCCCGCCTGCTGCTGCTCGACGGCCATTCGCTGGCCTACCGGGCGTTCTTCGCGCTGCCCGTGGAGAACTTCTCCACCAGCACCGGCCAGCCGACCAACGCGGTCTACGGCTTCACCTCGATGTTGATCAACGTGCTGCGCGATGAGCGGCCGACCCACATCGTGGTCGCCTTCGACGTGTCCCGCCGGTCGTTTCGCACCGAGCGGTACGCCGAGTACAAGGCCGGCCGATCAGAGAGCCCGGCCGACTTCGCCGGCCAGGTCAGTCTGGTTCAGGAGGTCCTGGCCGCGCTGCGCATCCCGTACGTCAGCAAGGACAACTACGAGGCCGACGACGTCATCGCCACCCTGGCCGGCCAGGGGCGCGACGCCGGCATGCAGGTGCTGATCTGCACCGGCGACCGGGACGCCTTCCAGCTGGTCGACGACCGGACCACCGTGCTCTACCCGCGTAAGGGTGTCTCCGACCTGGCCCGGATGGATCCGCCGGCGGTCACCGCCCGCTACGGCGTCGGTCCGGGGCATTACCGTGACCTGGCGGCGCTGGTCGGCGAGTCCAGCGACAACCTGCCCGGGGTGCCCGGCGTCGGTCCGAAGACCGCCGCCAAGTGGATCAGTCAGTACGGCGGCCTGGACGGGGTGATCGCCCAGGCAGACAAGATCAAGGGCAAGGCGGGGGAGAGCCTGCGGGAGCGGCTCGCCGACGTGATCCGCAACTACGAGCTCAACTGTCTGGTGGCCGATCTGGAGCTGCCGCTCACTCCGGCCGAATCCCGGTGGACCGGGTGGGACCGGGAAGCCGTCCACCAGGTCTTCGACACCCTGCAGTTCCGGATCCTGCGCGACCGGCTCTACCAGTACCTCGACGCGGTCGAGCCGGAGGCCGAAGCCGGTTTCGACCTGGCCGGCGAGGTGCTCGGCACCGGGGCGGTCGCCCCCTGGCTGGCCGCGCACGCTCCGGCCGGGGCCAGCGTCGGCGTCGCGGTCGCCGGCAGCTTCGGCCGGGGCACCGGCACGGTGACCGCGATCGCGGTGGCTACCGACGCCGGGGCCGCCGGGTGGTTCGACCCGGCCGCGCTGGACGCCACCGACGAGGCGGCGGTCGCCGGCTGGCTCGCCGACGACCGCCGACGCAAGGTGCTGCACGACAGCAAACCGGCCCGGCTGGCGTTCGCCGCGCACGGTTGGTCGCTGGACGGCATCGACCGGGACACCGCGCTCGCCGCCTACCTGGCCCGCCCGGACCAGCGCTCCTACGACCTGGTCGACCTGGCCCTGCGCTACCTGCACCGGGAGCTGCGGGTCGACGCCCCCGACGACGGCCAGCTCACCCTCGACGGGCTCGGCCCGCAGAGCGAGGTCGAGCAGAACCTGATGCTGCGTGCCCGGGCCACCCTCGATCTGGCGGCGGCGATCGATGCCGAGCTGGCCCGTGACGGGGACGCCTCGACCCGGCTGCTCGCCGACGTCGAGCTGCCGCTGGTCGAGGTCCTCGCCACCATGGAGCAGGCCGGCATCGCCGCCGACACCGAGTACCTGACCGAGCTGGAGGCGCAGTTCGCCGCCGAGGTCAAGGCCGCCGCCCAGGCCGCGTACGGGGTGATCGGCCGCGAGTTCAACCTCGGCTCGCCCAAGCAGCTGCAGGAGATCCTCTTCACCGACCTGGGCCTGCCCAAGACGAAGAAGATCAAGACCGGCTACACCACCGACGCCGACGCGCTGCAGTGGCTGTTCGCCCAGACCGAGCATCCGCTGCTGGCCCACCTGCTGCGCCACCGCGACGTGGCCCGGCTCAAGTCGACCGTCGACGGGCTGCTCAAGTCGATCTCCGACGACGGCCGGATCCACACTACCTTCAACCAGACGGTGGCCGCCACCGGCCGGCTCTCCTCCACCGACCCCAACCTGCAGAACATCCCGATCCGCACCGAGGAGGGCCGCCGGATCCGGCGGGCGTTCGTGGTCGGAGCCGGCTACGAGTCGCTACTGACCGCCGACTACAGCCAGATTGAGATGCGGATCATGGCGCACCTGTCCGGCGACGAGGCCCTGATCGACGCGTTCAACTCCGGCGAGGACTTCCACGCCGTCACCGCGGCATCGGTGTTCCAGGTGTCGTTGGAGTCGGTCGACGCCGAGCAGCGCCGCCGGATCAAGGCGATGAACTACGGTCTGGCGTACGGGCTGAGCGCCTTCGGCCTGTCCCAGCAGCTCGGCATCGCCACCGACGAGGCGAAGGCACTGATGGAGGAGTACTTCCGCCGGTTCGGCGGGGTCCGTGACTACCTGCAGGCGCTGGTCGGCCAGGCCCGCCAGGACGGCTACACCTCCACCATCCTCGGCCGCCGTCGTTACCTTCCTGACCTGGTCAGCGATAACCGGCAGCGTCGGGAGATGGCCGAGCGGATGGCGCTCAACGCCCCGATCCAGGGCTCCGCCGCCGACCTGATCAAGGTGGCGATGCTGCACGTCGACACCGCGCTGCGCACCTCGTCGCTGCGGTCGCGGATGCTGCTGCAGGTGCACGACGAGCTGGTCTTCGAGGTGGCGCCGGGGGAGCGGGCCGAGCTGGAGAGCCTGGTCCGTCGCGAGATGGGCGGCGCCCACCCGCTGTCGGTGCCGTTGGAGGTCTCCGTCGGGGTCGGCACCGACTGGCACACCGCCGGGCACTGACCGGCCGCCGACCGACGTCGGAGCCGCCGGCCGGCCCGGCGTCCGGGGTCGGGGGTCGGGGGTCAGCCGACCGGGTCACGCCTTCAGCGGGTCGTGGCCCCAGTTCATCAGCGAGTGCCGCCACCGGGTGTCGCTGACGTCGCCGGACGGACGCTGGGCCAGGTGCCGGTGCACGTACCCGACCACCTTGCGCATGTGGGCGTAGTCGTCGTCGGACAACGCCTCCCGCTTGGTCCGCAGCAGGTCGACGATCCGGCGGCCGGAGGCGTGCCCCACCGACTCGCCGCCGTCGTGGTGCTGCCCGGCGGCGGTCGACTCCGGGGTACGCAGCCACTTCTCCAGCTCACCCGGGCTCATGTTGACCGCTTCGACGAACGCCCGGTACGCCGCCGCGCCGTCGGAGGCGTCGGTCCGGGTCGGGCGGGAGCCTGCGGTACGGGTGCGGTCACTCGGCACGGCGCAAGGCCTCCGGCTTGTGCACCGCGTCGCGGCCGGACTTGTCGCTGCGGACCCGGTACTGCGGATGCTCCTGGTCGGCGACCACGGTACGGCCGGCGGCCTCCCGCCGGGTGGTGATCTCCTCTTCGACGGTGCCCGGCACGGTCACCCCGTGGCTGCGCCAGTTGACCCGGTCACCGGGTCGCGGATGCTCGACCGGTCGGCCGGGCCGCTGCTCGGGCCGGTCGCCCTCGCGGGGGCGTTTGTTCCTCGCCATGGCGCCCGGGTACCCACCGTCCGGGCCGGCAATCCCGCCGGCGCGAGGTCTACGGGGTGATCTCGGAGATCGGCAGCTTCACCGGGAACGGGGCGTCGAGTTCGAGCAGGTCGGCGGACTCGCCGACGAGGGCGTACTCCCGCTCGCCGCTGGCGCCCGGCCGGTCGCCGAGCCGGTAGGCGTAGATCCGCACCGGGTCCTGCTCGACCCGCCAGTAGTGACCGATGCCGACGGCGGCGTACCCGGCGGGTTTGTCGAACCGGTCCCGGCGGCGGGTCGCCGGGGAAACCACCTCGACGACCAGCAGCACCTCGTCGGGGGTCAGGTAGTGCCGGTCGCGGCTGCCCTCGGCGCGGTGCAGCAGCACGTCGGGTTCGTAGGTGTTGCGTGGCCCGACAGCGACCCCGACCGCCTGGGTGGCCCGGTAGCCGTCCGGCGCGTGCCGGCGCAGCCAGGCGCAGAGCAGGAACGAGATGTCCTGGTGGTCGAGAGTGGGGGAGGGAACCACGGTGAGGACTCCGTCGAGGAGTTCGACGCGGGGGGCGTCGGCGGGCAGGGCGAGGACGTCTTCGATGCTGTAGTCAGCCAGCTGCTGCCGGACCGGGTCCGGCTGCCACGGTGCGGTCCACGCCCCGCCGGACGCTGCGGCAGGATGGATCGGCTCGGCGCTCACCCGGTCAGCGTACCGCCGCCGGGGTGCCGGCGAGGGCCGGCGGCGCGTCGGTGGGTCGGCACGGTGCGCGTCGGCCGTCTCACCCCGCCGTGGGCGGCCGGTCGGCGACGAAGATCGCGGTGCCGGGGAACAGCCGCCCGCGCAGTGGACTCCACTGCCCCCAGATCTGCTCGTGCCCGTCCGGCCACGGTGGTTCGACGACGTCGAGCAGCCGGAACCCGGCGGTGACGAGTTCCCGGACCCGGTCGCCGAGCGTACGGTGCTGCTCGACGTAGCTGGGGGTGCCGTCGTCGTCGGTCTCCACGTACGGCCGCCGGTCGAAGTAGGAGTGCACCGCGACCAGGCCGCGCTCGCCGGGGTCGTCGAGGAAGATCCAGCGCATCGGGTGGGTGACGGCGAAGACCCAGCGTCCGCCGGGGCGCAGCACCCGGTGTACCTCACGCATCACGGCCGCCGAGTCGGCGACGAACGGCACCGCGCCGAACGCGGTCCAGACGATGTCGAACGCGGCGTCGACGAACGGCAGCGTCAGGGCGTCGGCCTGCACCAGCGGCACCCGAATACCGGTGCGGTCGGCGCCGGCGACGGCCTGGCGCAGCATGCCCACCGACAGGTCGAGTCCGACGGTGCGAGCGCCCTGCCCGGCGAGCCATCGGCTGCCGCTGGCGGCTCCGCAGCCCAGTTCGAGTACCCGCCGGCCGGCGACGTCGCCGAGCAGCCCGGCGTCGGCCTCCCGCAGCCCTTCCGGGCACCAACGCAGGTCGGCGTCGCCGAGGAACCCGCCGTGCTCGGCCTGGTAGGCGTCGGCGTCGGAGTCCCACCAGCGTCGGTTGGCCTGCCGGGCCTGCTGATCGCTGACCTCGTTTCTGGTTACTCTGAGTTGGTCAGGATCCGGGAGCCGGCCGGGATCCGGGCCGACGTCGGGCCCGTCGGCGGGTGCGGGCGGTGCGGTGGTCACGGCTCAGACGGTACGGGCAGCGTCGTGTGGGAGCGTTACCGGCCTGGCGTGCTACGCTTGATGACCCGCGAAATCGATGTGATCTCGGTCACAGTGGGCCGCCGGGGGTGCGGGAATCCCCGCCTGTGGGTCCGTTTTTTCCCAACCACCGACATGCGCGCCCGGATAGCTCCCGGGAGGGCTTGCACGCTGTGGTAATGCAACCGGTAGGCTAGTCGATGCGCTCGCGGATCGTGTGCCTCGGCAGGGAGCAGGTCCGCGGTCGGCGGTTACATCCGATGATGGCAGCGGCGGTCGATGATCCCCTCGGTCACGGTCGGTGACGAAGACGTCATCGTCGCGGTGTGCCCGCCGGCGGATCCGTGAGCCATGCCAGGTCACCGCAACGACAAGCCAGCAGTGACACCCATCCGATCCGGAGCAACCGCCCACATGACGAGCAGCATCGAGGCCACCTCGAGCGCCCCCAAGGTCACCGTCGACGACCTCGGCACCGAGGAAGCCTTCCTCGCGGCGATCGACGAGACCATCAAGTACTTCAACGACGGCGACATCGTGGAAGGTACCGTCGTCAAGGTCGACCGGGACGAGGTCCTGCTCGACATCGGCTACAAGACCGAGGGCGTCATCCCCTCGCGTGAGTTGTCGATCAAGCACGACGTGGACCCAGCCGACGTTGTCTCGGTGGGCGACCACATCGAAGCCCTTGTCCTGCAGAAGGAGGACAAGGAAGGCCGGCTGATCCTGTCGAAGAAGCGCGCCCAGTACGAGCGCGCGTGGGGCACGATCGAGAAGATCAAGGACGAGGACGGGGTCGTACGCGGCTCGGTCATCGAGGTGGTCAAGGGCGGTCTGATCCTGGACATCGGGCTGCGTGGCTTCCTGCCCGCATCGCTGGTGGAGATGCGCCGGGTCCGTGACCTGCAGCCGTACGTCGGCCGCGAGCTCGAAGCCAAGATCATCGAGCTGGACAAGAACCGCAACAACGTGGTCCTGTCCCGCCGGGCCTGGCTGGAGCAGACGCAGTCCGAGGTGCGCACCGAGTTCCTCAACAAGCTGCAGAAGGGCCAGGTCCGCAAGGGCGTCGTCTCCTCGATCGTCAACTTCGGCGCCTTCGTCGACCTCGGCGGGGTGGACGGTCTGGTGCACGTCTCCGAGCTGTCCTGGAAGCACATCGACCACCCGTCCGAGGTGGTCGAGGTCGGCCAGGAGGTCGAGGTCGAGGTGCTCGACGTCGACCTGGACCGCGAGCGGGTCTCGCTGTCGCTGAAGGCCACCCAGGAAGACCCGTGGCGTCAGTTCGCCCGGACCCACGCGATCCAGCAGATCGTGCCCGGCAAGGTGACCAAGCTGGTGCCGTTCGGTGCGTTCGTCCGCGTCGACGACGGCATCGAGGGCCTGGTGCACATCTCCGAGCTCGCCGAGCGGCACGTCGAGATCCCCGAGCAGGTCGTCCAGGTCGGCTCGGACGTCATGGTCAAGGTCATCGACATCGACCTGGAGCGTCGCCGTATCTCGCTGTCGCTCAAGCAGGCCAACGAGGGCTTCGTCGAGGGCGAGGAGCACTTCGACCCGACCCTCTACGGCATGGCCGCCACGTACGACAACGAGGGCAACTACATCTACCCCGAAGGCTTCGACCCGGAGACCGGGGAGTGGCTGGAAGGCTTCGACAAGCAGCGGGAGACCTGGGAGCAGCAGTACGCCGAGGCCCGCAACCGCTGGGAAGCGCACACCCGGCAGGTGCAGACCGCCCGGGCCGCCGACGCGGACGCCGCGGCCAACCCGGCTCCGCCGGTCGCCGCTGCTCCTGCGGGCGGCGGCGGAGGCGGCGGCGGTGGGGCGACCTCCAGCTCGACCCCGTCGCGGGCCAGCGAGGAGCCGGCCGGCACCCTCGCCACCGACGAGGCGCTCGCCGCGCTGCGGGAGAAGCTGGCCGGGGGCAAGAGCTGAGGCCCCATAGCAACACCGGTTGACACAGACAACGGTCCCGCCGGGCGGAATGCCCGGCGGGACCGCTGTCTGTCGCGGCGTACCACTGTCTGCCGCGCCCACCGTGCGGCCCGGGTCCTGCGAGACCGCCCGCTGACCGGATCCGGTGACCACGAGCCCCCCGGCGGACCGGCCGGGCAGCCGATCCGGTTCACTGGGCGGCATGCTGAGGGTAGGTCTCACCGGCGGCATCGGCGCCGGCAAGAGCGCCGTCGCCAACCGGCTCGCCGCACACGGCGCGGTGATCGTCGACGCCGACCGGCTGGCCCGGGATGTGGTGGCACCGGGCACCGACGGGCTGGCCCGGGTAGTCGCGGCCTTCGGGCCGGAGATCGTCGCCGCTGACGGTGCCCTGGACCGGCCAGCCCTGGGCGCCCGGGTCTTCGCCGACCCGGCCGCACGGCGTCGGCTGGAGGAGATCGTTCATCCGCTGGTCCGGGCCCGTACCGCCGAACTGACCGCCGCCGCCCCGGCCGACGCGGTCGTGGTCAATGACGTACCGCTGCTGGTGGAGACCGGGCTGGCCGCCACGTACCACCTGGTGGTCGTGGTGTCCGCGGCCGAGGCACTGCGCGTCGAACGGCTGACCCGCGACCGGGGGATGGCACCCGATGACGCGTGGGCCCGGATCCGTGCCCAGGCCGACGACGCGCAGCGGCGCGCCGCCGCCGACGTGCTGTTGTCCAACGACGGCAGCCGCGACGACCTCACCGCCGCCGTCGACCGGCTCTGGCATGACCGGCTGGTGCCGTACGAGGCGAACCTGCGGGCCGGCCGGCCCGCGCCGCGTCCGCCGCTGGCGCTCCTCGCCGAGCCCGATCCGATCTGGCCGGAGCAGTTCGACCGGCTGGCCGCCCGGGTGCGGCGGGCGGTCGGCGCCGACCGGCGGGTGGACCACATCGGCTCCACCTCGGTACCGGCGCTGCCGGCCAAGGACGTCATCGACATCCAGCTCACCGTCGAGTCGCTGGACGACGCCGACGGCTGCGCGGACGCCCTCACCGCAGCCGGGTTCCCCCGATTCCCCGGCGCCTGGTGGGACAACCCGCGCCGCGATCCGGCCACCGGCCGGCCGGGTGAACGCTGGCCGAAGCGGCTGCACGGCAACGCCGACCCGGGCCGACCGGTCAACCTGCACGTGCGGGTCGCCGACTCGCCGGGCTGGCGGTACGCGTTGGCGTTCCGCGATCACCTGCGCGCCGACCCGGGCGAGCGGGCCGACTACCTGGCCGGCAAGCGGCGGATCGCGGCGACCGCGCCGACCACCCGGGAGTACGCCGAAGCCAAGGAGCCGTGGTTCGACCAGGCCTGGCCGCGCCTGCTGCGGTGGATCGAGGAAACCGGCTGGCAGCCGTGACGACGGACCGGCCTGCGGGGTGAGCAGGTGGGGCGCTCGCGGCGGCCGGGTCACGCGGGGCGTGACAACTCCGGGTGCGCTCACCGGCTGGCGCCAGGGCAGCTACCCGAACATCCGGACCCGTGGCGCGCCGCGATGGGCGCTGCCGGTGGTCCGCGCGGCCGCCGCGAGCGGCCTACCCTGTCACGGTATCGCGGGTGAGGCAACCCACACAATGACAATATCGATGCCGATCGGCGACCATCGGCACTCTGTCGGACCCGCGGCGTAGGTTGGGGGTCATGGCGCTCGACATCCCGCGACTCGACGGCCGCTTCCAGGTCGTCAGCGACTATTCGCCGGCCGGCGACCAGCCGGCGGCCATCGACGAACTTGAGCGCCGGGTGCGTCGCGGCGATCGGCATTCGGTGCTGCTCGGCGCGACCGGCACCGGCAAGAGCGCCACCACCGCCTGGCTCGTCGAGCGGCTGCAGCGGCCCACCCTGGTGATGGCCCCCAACAAGACGCTCTGCGCCCAGCTGGCCAAGGAGTTCCGCGAGCTGATGCCGCACAACGCGGTGGAGTACTTCGTCTCCTACTACGACTACTACCAGCCCGAGGCGTACATCCCGCAGACCGACACCTACATCGAGAAGGACTCCTCGATCAACGAGGAGGTGGAGCGGCTACGGCACTCGGCGACCATGTCCCTGCTGACCCGCCGCGACGTGATCGTGGTCGCCACCGTCTCGGCGATCTACGGCCTCGGCACCCCGCAGGAATATCTCGAACGCGCGGTCAAGGTCACCGCCGGCGCCGAGCAGGACCGCGACTCGCTGCTGCGCCGCCTGGTCGACATCCAGTACACCCGAAACGACCTGTCGTTCACCCGGGGCACGTTCCGGGTCCGCGGCGACACCCTGGAGATCATCCCGGCGTACGAGGAGCTGGCCGTCCGGATCGAGTTCTTCGGTGACGAGATCGAGCGCCTCTACTACCTGCACCCGTTGACCGGTGACGTGGTGCGCGAGGTCGACCAGCTGCTGATCTTCCCGGCGACGCACTACGCCGCCGGGCCGGCGCGGATGGAGCGGGCGATCCGCGACATCGAGGCCGAGCTGGCCGACCGCTTGGCCGAGCTGGAGCGGCAGGGCAAGCTCCTCGAGGCGCAGCGGCTGCGGATGCGCACCACGTACGACATCGAGATGATGCGCCAGGTCGGTTTCTGCTCCGGCATCGAGAACTACTCGATGCACATCGACGGGCGCGACTACGGCAGCCCGCCACACACCCTGCTGGACTACTTCCCGGACGACTTCGTCACCGTCGTCGACGAGTCGCACGTGACGATCCCGCAGATCGGCGGCATGTTCGAGGGCGACGCCTCGCGCAAGCGGATGCTGATCGACCACGGGTTCCGGCTACCCAGCGCCGCCGACAACCGGCCGCTGCGCTTCGACGAGTTCCTGGAGCGGGTCGGCCAGATGGTGTTCCTGTCGGCCACCCCCGGGCCGTGGGAGCTGGAGCAGGCGGCCGGCGAGTTCGTCGAGCAGGTGATCCGCCCGACCGGCCTGGTCGACCCGCAGGTCAAGGTCAAGCCGACCAAGGGCCAGATCGACGACCTGATGCACGAGATCCGGCTGCGCACCGACCGCGACGAGCGGGTGCTGGTCACCACGCTGACCAAGAAGATGGCCGAGGACCTCACCGACTACCTGTTGGAGCACGGCATCCGGGTGCGCTACCTGCACTCCGAGGTCGACACGCTGCGCCGGGTCGAGCTGCTGCGCGAGCTGCGTAAGGGCGACTACGACGTACTGGTCGGCATCAACCTGCTCCGCGAGGGCCTGGACCTGCCCGAGGTGTCCCTGGTGGCGATCCTTGACGCCGACAAGGAGGGCTTCCTGCGTAGCGGCCGCTCGCTGATCCAGACTATCGGCCGGGCCGCCCGTAACGTTTCCGGCGAGGTCCACATGTACGCCGACAAGATGACCCCGTCGATGACCGACGCGATCGACGAGACGAACCGGCGGCGGGCCAAGCAGGTGGCGTACAACGAGGCCAACGGCATTTCCCCGGAGCCGCTGCGCAAGAAGATCCACGACATCCTGGACGACATCTACCGGGAGGCCGACGACACCGACGGCGCGCTCGCCGGTCGGTCGGTCGGCGGCTCCGGCCGGCAGATGTCGCGCGGCAAGGGGCCGGTGCCGGAGACCCGCAGCAAGGGCCGGGGCACCGCCACCCCGTCGAGTGCCGGCATGGCCCGCGCCGACCTGGCTCAGCTGATTCAGGAGCTCAACGACCAGATGCTGAATGCCGCACGTGAGCTGCAGTTCGAGCTGGCCGCCCGGATCCGCGACGAGATCTCCGAGCTGAAGAAGGAACTGCGGGCGATGGACGTCGCGGGCGTCAGCTGAGCCGATCGCCGGGGATGAGCTGGGCCAGCTCCGCGCCGGGGCGCTGGTAGGCCCGCCACAGCAGCCCCCACGTGTCGTCGAGACCTGCCTCGTCGTCGCCTCGCCTGCCGGGCGCGGTCTGGGCGGGCTGTGGTGTCGGTGGGGCAGGCGTGGCAGGCCAGCCCGGCTCACCGGGGCGGACCAGCTCCAGCTCACCCCATTGCAGGTAGAAATCCCAGGCGTCCTCGACGGTGCGGAAGACGCCGACCTCACGGATCTCCCGCTGCGGGTGCCGGAAGTAGACCAACGCCTCGTCGGTGTACTCCAGACCCCACCCGACGGCCGGAAACTCCGGTGCTCCGTCCGCCGAGTCGACCGGTTCGATCAGCACGAACTGCGCGGGCGGTGAAATTGCTTTCACTGTTCCTCCAAGTTGTAAACTATGGGAATCCCATGTTCTGCGGTGACTGGCAGACATTCAAGTCTCGAAATCTCGCTAACCTCTACTTACCCTCAGTCGCGAACGGAGGGAGTCGGAAGTGGCGATGCCTGCAAGTCCCACGATCAGACGGCAGCGGCTCGGTGGCGAGCTGCGTCGGCTCCGCCGCGTGGCCGCAATGACTCTGGAGCAGGTCTGTGACCAGCTCGGCTGGGCGTCAACATCGAAGCTGTCCCGGCTCGAACTGGGCCAGAGCAGACCAGACCTGGCCGACATCCTGGACCTGCTCGACGTCTACAACGTCGTGCCAACCGAGCGGGAGAAGTTGGTCATCATCGCCCGCGATGCCGCCGCCACCCGAGGCCGGTGGAAGGCGCTCGGGTCGATGGGCCAACGCCAGCGTGGCTACACCGAGCTGGAGGCCAGCGCCGCCACAATCTTCCAGTACCAGCAACTGCTGGTGCCTGGGCTGCTGCAGACCCCGGAGTACGCCCGGCTACGGGTGCGCTCCGGCCGCGACGTCTACGGCGACCTCGACGTCAATGCCGACACACTCGCCCGCACCGCCCGCCAGGAAGTGCTGCGCCGCGAGCACCCGCCGCACTACGAGGCGGTCATCGACGAGAGCGCCCTGCTGCGGGCCAGCGTGCCACCCGAGACCCGGCGTGGCCAACTGCGCCACCGAACGCACTCGGCGAGCTGGACAAGGTCACCATCCAGGTGCTGCCGCTCGCTGCGGTTCTGCACGACTCGTTCGTGCCACACACCAGCTTCTCGCTCTACTCGTTCCCTGATCCGGCCGATCCCCGCACCGTCGTGCTGGAGACGCTGACCAGCGACATCCACCTCACCGACGACGAGGACGTGATGCTGTACGCCCGGATCGGCCGCTGGCTTCAGCAGGCGGCGCTGCCGGCCGATGAAAGCCGGGATCTGCTGGCTAAGCTGGTGGCAGAGAGTTGAGTGGATTGCCCGCCGGAAGGGGGTGCGCCGTGGAGTCGACCCCAACCGAGCCGCTGTGTTGGCGCAAGAGCAGCCGCAGCAACGCCAACGGCAACTGCGTCGAGGTTGCCCCGGCTGATGGGGTCGTCGCAGTGCGCGACTCCACCGATCCGACCGGTCCGCAGCTCGCCTTCCCGGCCACCGGCTGGCGATCCTTCGTGGACAGCCTGCGCGGCTGACGTGGTGCGGGCGAAGCCCTACCGTAAGGGGCGGCAGCGTGGCGCCGCCAACCGATCGTCTGACCCGCCGACCGGGGTAGACGGTCGAGTGCCCGGTCACGACTCAGGGGCGCCGCCGAGCCTCACACCCCAACGGGGCCAGGGTCAGCTTGACCTCGGCCCGGGCGTTGCACGGGAGGCCGGGGTTGAGGCGTCGACACGGGCAGCGCGGCGTCGCGCCGGGTTGCTATCGTGCCGGGTCCGCAGCCCCACGCCCTCCCCGGAGCGCCGTCGATGACCATCAACGAGCACATCACCCATTTCGCCGGACTGCCGGTGGTCGACTTCGACCCGCAGACGGCGGCGGAGCACACCGGCACCCCGGTCGCCTGGCGACTCAGCGCGTCGGAGGAGGACGAGGTCGAATTCGCCCAGCTCTTCGCCACCTGGCTGGACACCGTCGACCCGGCGAGCGTCGACGCGCTGGTGACCGGCGACTGGGGAGAACCGTGGGACGTCGCGTTCCCACTGGAGCTGCTGGTCGACGCCGCGCCCCGGCTGACCAACCTGCGGGCCGTCTTCCTCGGCGAGATGACCTTCGACGAGTGCGAGATCTCCTGGATCCTGCAGCCCGACGTCACCCCGCTACTGGCCGCCTACCCGGCGCTGCAGGTGCTGCGGGTACGCGGTGCGATGTCGCTGCTGTTGCAGCCGGTGCGGCACACCGGGTTGCGCGAGTTCGCCATCGAGTCCGGTGGGCTGCCGGCCGGCCTCACCCGCGTCGTCGCCGCCAGTGACCTGCCGGCCTGCACCCATCTGGAACTGTGGCTGGGCACCCCCGACTACGAAGGTGACACCTCAGTGGACGACCTGGCGCCCATTCTCGACGGCACCCGGCTGCCCGCGCTGCGTACCCTCGGGCTGCGCAACGCCGAGATCGCCGACGCGGTCGCCGCCGCGCTGACCGCCGCGGCGGTGGTGCCCCGTCTGGAGACCATCGACCTGTCGTTGGGCACCCTCGGCGACGACGGAGCCACCGCCCTGCTCGCCGGGCAGCCGCTGACCCACCTGCGTCGTCTCGACCTGCACCGGCACTACCTGTCCGACGCGATGATGGTCCGGCTGCCGGCCGCGCTGCCCGGCGTCGACGTCGACCTGAGCGACCAGCAGGAGGTCGACCCGCACCGGGGGCGGTACGTCTCGGTCGGCGAATGACCGGTTGTTAACCTCACCCGATGAGCCACACCACGCCACTGGTCGTGGTCGGCAACCCGGGCAACCGGCGGGTCGGGGCGTTCCGCGCCGCCGCGCACGCCGCTGGCCTGCGTGTCCGGGTGCTGCCCTGGCGGGAACTCGCCGCCGGGGCGGAGGTCGCCCTGCCCGACGGGGCGACGGTACGGATCGACTCACCCGACGAGGACTCCGAGGTGGACCGGTTGCTGCGCGGCGCCGACCGGCCGCTCGACCATGGCGAGATCAGCGGCGGCGCCGCCTGGTACGCCGGACTGCGTACCGCCCTGGGGCGGCTCACCGCCGCCGCCCGGCGGGCCGGCGCGACCCTGCTCAACGACCCGGCCGACATCGCCGTGCTGTTCGACAAACGCGTCGGGCACCGGCGACTGGCCGTCGCCGGGGTGGCCCAACCGGCCATCCTGGACATCGCGCCCGGCGACTGGGCACAGCTGCGTACCGCCCTGTCCGACGCCGGCTGGGCCCGGGCCTTCGTCAAACCGGTGCACGGGTCGTCGGCGTCCGGGGTGCTCGCCCTGCACGCGCACGGCAGGCGGGTGCAGGCGGTCACCTCGGTCGAGCTGGCCGACGACGGGCGGCTGTTCAACTCGTTGCGGGTGTGCACCTACCGTACCGAGCGGGAGGTCGCCTCGATCGTGGACCAGCTGGCGCCGGACGGGTTGCTGGTGCAGCGCTGGTTCCCGAAGGCCGGCCTGTACGGCCGGGTCGTCGATCTGCGGGTGCTGGTGATCGCCGGTGAGCCGGGCCACGTCGTGGTGCGCAGCAGCGACGGCCCGCTGACCAACCTGCACCTGGGTAACCGGCGCGGCGACCCGGCGGCGGTGCGGGCGGCGTTCGGCCCGCGCCGGTGGGCGGCGGCGCTGGCCGACTGCGTGCGCGCGGCGCGCAGCTTCACCGGCAGCCTGCACGTCGGAGTGGACCTGATGATCGGCAGTGACTGGCGGCGGCACGCCGTGGCGGAGGTGAACGCCTTCGGGGATCTGCTCCCCGGGGTGTGCGACGCCGCCGGGCGGGACAGCTACGCTGCCCAACTGCATGCCATACGTACCGGCCGATTCGCCGCCTGGCGGACCAGGGCCGCGATGGGGAGGTCGGCATGAAGGACCTGATCGGCAGCCATGACCTGCTGTTCGTCACGCTCGACACGTTGCGCTACGACGTGGCGGCCGAGTTGCTCGCCGCCGGTCGGACACCGCAGCTGGCCCGCGCGCTGCCCGACGGGCAGTGGCAGCGCCGGCACAGCCCGGCCAGCTTCACGTACGCCGCACATCAGGCGTTCTTCACCGGCTTCCTGCCCACTCCGGCCGAGCCGGGCCGTCATCCCCGGATGTTCGCCGCGGCGTTCCCCGGCAGCGCCACCACCGACGAGCACACCTGGGTCTTCGACGCACCCGACCTGGTCACCGCGCTGCGCAAGGAGGGCTACCACACGGTGTGCGTCGGCGGGGTCGGCTTTTTCAACCGGTCCTCGCCGTTGGGCGCCACCCTGCCGGGGCTGTTCGCCGAGGCGCACTGGGAGCCGGCGTTCGGGGTGACCGCGCCGGGCTGCTTCGAGGCTCAGCTGGACCGGATCGCCGAGGTCGTCCCGGCCGTTCCCGCCGACCAGCCGCTGTTCCTGTTCGTCAACGTGGCCGCGATGCACCAGCCGAACCGGCACTACCTGCCGGGCACCGAACGCGACAACAGGGACAGCCACGCCGCCGCACTGGAGTACGTCGACCGGCACATCGGCCGGCTGTTCGCCATGGCCAGCTCCCGGGGCCGGCCCTGCCTGACCATCATCTGCGCCGATCACGGCACCGCGTACGGCGAGGACGGGCACAGCGGGCACCGGGTCGGCCACGAGGTGGTGTGGACGGTGCCGTACGCCGATTTCGTGATCGCCCCCGGCGACTGGTCCGACGCCGCGACGCCGGACCCGGCGTGACCGTCGCGGACCTGGACGGCTCGCCGTACCAGGGCTACCTGTACGGGTATCCGCACAAGACGGCCTACCGGCCGCTGCGGCCGCGCCCCGCGCTGGCCGACGTCTGGTCCGGGCAGCGCCGCACGGAGCTGTTCTGCTACCTGCACCTGCCGTTCTGCGAGATGCGCTGCGGCTTCTGCAACCTGTTCACCCGGGCCAACCCGTCGGCCGGGCAGGTGGCCGCCTACCTCGACCAGCTGCGCCGCCAGGCGGTACGGGTGGCCGCCGCGCTCGGCGACGACGCCCGGTTCGCCCGGGTCGCCGTCGGTGGCGGCACCCCCACCTACCTGGACCCGGACGAGCTGTCGACGATGTTCGACCTGATCGACCGGTTCCGGCCGGCGGGCGTGCCGACGGCGGTGGAGACCTCACCGGCCACCGCCACCCCGGACCGGCTGGCGGTGCTCGCCGCCCGCGGCACCACCCGGATCAGCATCGGGGTGCAGAGTTTCCTCGACGCCGAGGCGCGGGCCGCGGGCCGGCCGCAGCGTCGCGTCGAGGTCGAGCGTGCCCTGGCCGCCATCCGGGACCAGCCGATCCCGGAGCTGAACATCGACCTGATCTACGGCATCCCCGGCCAGACCGACGCCACCTGGGCGCAGTCGCTCGACGCGGCGCTGTGCTGGGAGCCGGAGGAGATCTACCTCTACCCGCTCTACGTCCGCCCGCTGACCGGCCTGGCCCGCCGCGCCCCGGCCGACCTGCCTGATCCACAGTGGGACGCCCAGCGGCAGGCGCTGTACCGGCACGGCGTCGACCGGCTGCGCGCCGCCGGCTACCGGCAACTGTCGATGCGGCATTTCCGCCGTGCGTCGCTGCCGGTCGTCGTCGCCCCGGAATACTCCTGTCAGGAGGACGGGATGGTCGGTCTGGGCTGCGGTGCCCGGTCCTACACCAGCGACCTGCACTACTCGTTCGACTACGCGGTCTCCGTCGGGCAGGTGCGGGCGATCATCGACGACTACCTGCGCCGGCCGGAGTCCGACTTCGACGTCGCCGAGGTGGGTTTCCGGCTGGACCGCGACGAGCAGCGCCGGCGCTGGCTGATCACCTCGCTGCTGCGCACCGACGGATGCGACCGGGCGGCGTACGCGGCGCGGTTCGCCACCCGGGTCGTCGACGACTTCCCGCAGCTGGCGACGCTGGTCGACCGGGGCTGGCTGACGATCACCCCGGACCGGCTGGCGCTGACCGACGCCGGCCTGGCCCGCAGCGACGCGATCGGCCCGTGGCTGGTCTCGACCGTGGTCCGGGCGGCGATGGCCGGCCTGCCGGCCCGGTGAGTCGGATGGACCTGAGCATCCTCTACCGGGGTCCGCTGGCCAGCTGCAACTACGACTGTCCGTACTGCCCGTTCGCCAAGCGCCGCGACGACCCGGCGACGCTGCGCACCGACCGGGCGGCGCTCGACCGGTTCGTCGACTGGGCCGGCCGCAACCCGCACGGTGACCGGATCTCGGTGCTGTTCACTCCGTGGGGCGAGGCGCTGACCAGGTCCTGGTACCGGCGGGCGCTGCTGCGGTTGGCCGCGATGCCGCAGGTACGCCGGGTGGCGATCCAGACCAACCTGGCCGCCCGGCTCGACTTCCTGGCCGACGCCGACGCCGAGCAGCGTCGCCGGCTGGCGTTCTGGGCCACGTACCACCCGGGCCAGGTCGACCGGGAGGTCTTCCTACGCCGCTGCGGCACGCTGCGTACCGTCGGGGTGCGGTTCTCGGTGGGGGTTGTCGGCCTGCCCGAGCACCTGGCGGCCGCGCGGTCGCTGCGGGCCGCCCTGCCGGCCGAGGTCTACCTGTGGGTCAACGCCGCGGACGGGCACCGTTACGACGCCGCGCAGCAGCGGGCGTGGACCGCGATCGACCCGCTGTTCGACTACAGCGTGCACCCGCATCCGTCGGCCGGCCGGTCGTGCCGTACCGGCGAGTCGGTGGTCTCGGTCGACGGTGCCGGCACGGTACGCCGCTGCCATTTCGTCGCCGAACCGCTGGGCAACCTCTACGACGGCTCCTACCGGGTCGGCCTGCGGCCGCGTCCCTGCCCACTGGACTCGTGCGACTGCCACATCGGCTACGTGCATCTGCGGGACCTGCCGCTGTACGACGTTTTCGCCGGCGGCGTCCTGGAACGTATCCCGCACGCCTTTCCCGATACGGCGTCGGGGATCGCAGCGGCGGCCCGACCGGCCGCCGCCGCGGATCCGGTCAGCGGCGGGTGACCCGGTCGACGGCGCGCAGCACCGCGGCGTACCCGTCCTCGGCGGCGATCCGGGCCGCGAGGTGCCGGGCCCGTTGCGCGTACGTCGGCCGGTCGAGCACCGCGCGGATGGCGTCGGCCAGTCGGTCGGCGGTGAGCCGCCGGGCCGGCAGCGGTTCGGCGGCGACCCCGAGACGCGCCAGCCGGGCGGCCCAGAACGGCTGGTCGGCGATGAGCGGTACGGTCACCGCCGGCACCCCGGCCCGCAGCCCGGCGGCGGTGGTGCCGGCCCCCGCGTGGTGGACCACCGCCGCCACCCGGGGCAGCAGCCAGTCGTGCGGTACGTCGCCGACCGCGAGGACGCCGTCGTCGCCGACCCGCAGCCCGCCCCAACCGGCCTGCACGATCGCGCGTACGCCGGCCCGGCGTAGCGCCGCACCGATCAGGGTCGGAAGTGACGCGTCGAGCACCGCCATGCTGCCGAAGGTGATCAGCACCGGCGGCGGTCCGGCGTCCAGGAATCCGGTCAGTTCCGGCGGGGGAGTGCAGTGCGGGTCGGTGGCCGGCCACCAGTAGCCGACGACCTCCAGCCCGGGGCGCCAGTCGGCCGGTCGGGGCAGCACACTGGGGCTGAATCCGTGCAGCACCGGCCAGCCTGAGCGTCTGGCCTGCCGCAGCAGGGCGGCCAGCGGGACCGGCGGCAGGCCGAGCCGGTGGCGTAGCCGCCGGGAGGAGCGGTCGTACGCCCGGGCGCTGGCCGCCTCGGCGCCGCGCCCCAGCGCCCGGTTGCCGACCGGACCGAAGGACCGGTCGCCGAGCAGCACCGGCGGGAAGTCGCCGGTCGGTGCGACCGGTTGCAGGAAGACCCCGATGCTCGGGATCCCGCGTCGCTGTGCCACCGAGTAGCCCAGCGGCGCGGTCGTGGTGGCCAGCAGCAGTACGTCGGCGTCGGCACCGACGTCGACCAGCCCGGTTGCGAGATCGTCGAGGTAGCGCCGGCCCTGCCGGACGAACTCGGCGGTGCCCCGCAGCCCGCCGCCGAGCCGGTGCAGCCGCCGCCCGCCGGGGGTGCGTTGGGCGGCGTACGGGTCACCGGGTAGCGGCCGGAAGGCGAGACCGCCGCCGGTCACCAGCGCGTCGAAGGTGCCGTGGGTCGTCACGGTGACCCGGTGGCCGGCGGCGCGCAGGGCCTGTCCCAGCCCGGTGTACGGTGCGACGTCGCCCCGGCTGCCGGCGGTCACGATCTCTATCCGCACTGCGGGCTCCGACTTGCTCCGGACCGGCCGGACACCGGCAGGGTCCGGGTCACGCCGGCAGGTCGACGAAGTGTTCGACCACCGGCGGCGCGGCGAAGTACGGACCGATCAGTTCCCGCCACCGCAGGTACCGGTCGGTGGCGCGGAAGTTCTGCTCGTGCGCGTCGACGGAGTCCCATTCGACCAGCAGTACGAACCGGCTGGGACTCTCCACTCCCCGGGTCATCCGCACCGACCGGCAGCCGTCGGTGGTGGCCAGCAGGTGGCGGCCGGCGGCGTACGCTGCGGCGAAGTCGGCTTCCCGGCCGGGCTGGACATCGACCAGCGCGATCTCAAGCACCATGGCGGGAAGCCTGCCACACGGCTGCGCCCGGACCGGCCCGAGGGGCCGTCTCCGGCGGGTATGGAGGACTATCTAGCCTCCTAGGACGCTCGAGAAGTTGTGCTTGTCGTCACCGATGACCCGCCCCGGTGTGTCGTTTGCCCGGTGGTTGCGCAACAATGACGCAGGAGGAGGGGAGTATTCCCTCGCGCTGGTGTCGTCAGCACGGTTGGCCCGCATGGTGGACCGACCCGGCACCTGCGGTCGTCGTCACCGAAGCAGACAGTTCGGCAGACGATGGCGGAAGAGACCTCCGTCAGTCACTGCTGTGCGCATCTCCACGAAGGCCGGGGCGTCCCTGTCCCGGTGCCGGTCGGCGGTGCCCTGTGTCTGCCGGAGGTCCGAGTGAACATCCCTGCCTGGGTTTGGCTGGTCAGCCTGGTCGTACTGACCGCGGTGCTGATCGCCGACCTGTTGATCATCGTCCGGCGGCCGCACGAACCGAGCATGCGCGAGTCAGCCGGCTGGACCGTCTTCTACATCGTGCTAGCGGTGATCTTCGGCCTCGGGGTGTGGGCCACGTCCGGCGGGCGGTACGCCGGCGAGTTCTTCGCCGGCTACGTCACGGAGAAGAGCCTCTCCGTCGACAACCTCTTCGTGTTCGTGATCATCATGGGCCGGTTCGTGGTGCCCCGGAAGTACCAGCAGAAGGTGCTGCTGGTCGGCGTCGTGCTGGCGCTGGTGCTGCGCGGCGGGTTCATCGCGGCGGGTGCCGTGCTGATCTCCCAGTTCTCCTGGGTGTTCTACATCTTCGGCGCCTTCCTCATCTACACCGCCATCGGTCAGCTGCGCCAGCCTGAGACGACCGACGAGTTCTCCGAGAACGCGCTGATCCGGTGGAGCCGTCGGGTGCTGCCGGTCTCCGGCGCCTACGACGGTGGCCGGCTGACCACGCTGACCGAGGCCGGCCGGCGAATGTTCACACCGATGCTGATCGTCATGATCGCGATCGGCGTCACCGACCTGATCTTCGCGCTGGACTCGATCCCGGCGATCTTCGGCATCACCCAGGAGCCGTACCTGGTCTTCACCGCCAACGTCTTCGCGTTGATGGGGCTGCGGCAGCTCTACTTCCTGCTCGGCGGCCTGCTGGACCGGCTGGTCTACCTCAGCTACGGCCTGGCGGTGGTGCTGGGCTTCATCGGGGTGAAGCTGGTGCTGGAGGCGTTGGCCGACAACACCCTGTTCTTCGTCAACGGTGGCGATCCGGTCGGCTGGGCACCGCACATCCCGATCTGGCTGTCGCTGACCGTCATCTTCGTGACCCTGCTGGTCACCACGGTGGCCAGCCTGGTCAAGTCGTCCCGGGACCGTAAGCGGGAGCTCGCCGACATCGTCAAGTGACCGGCCGCTGGGGTCGCCGGCAGCCGGCGACCCCAGCGGCGGCGCGGTTCAGCTCTGGTGCTTGCGGCGGGCCGCCGCCCGGGCCCGGGCGGTCTGGTCGAGGATCACCTTGCGCAGCCGTACCGCCTCTGGGGTGACCTCAACGCACTCGTCCTCGCGGCAGAACTCCAGCGCCTGCTCCAGGGAGAGCTTGCGGGGCGGCACCAGCCGCTCCAACTCGTCGGCGGTCGACGAGCGCATGTTCGTCAGCTTCTTCTCTTTGGTGATGTTGACGTCCATGTCGTCGGCGCGGGAGTTCTCGCCGACCAGCATGCCCTCGTACACCGGGGTGCCCGGCTCGACGAAGAGCGAGCCGCGTTCCTGCAGGTTGAACATGGCGAAGCTGGTTGCCACGCCGGTCCGGTCGGCGACCAGTGAGCCGGTGGGCCGGGTCCGCAGCTCGCCGAACCACGGCTCGTAGGACTCGAAGACGTGGTGCAGGATGCCGGTGCCCCGGGTCTCGGTGAGGAACTCGGTCCGGAACCCGATCAACGCGCGGGCCGGTACCAACCACTCCATCCGGATCCAGCCGGTGCCGTGGTTGACCAGCTGCTCCATCCGGCCCTTCCGGGGGGCCAGCAGCTGGGTGATCGCGCCCAGGTACTCATCGGGGGCGTCGATGGTCAGCCGCTCCACCGGCTCGCAGACCCGTCCGTCGATCTCCCGGGTGACCACCTGCGGCTTGCCGACGGTCAGCTCGTACTGCTCGCGGCGCATCTGCTCGACCAGGATGGCCAGCGCCAGCTCACCACGACCCTGCACCTCCCAGGCGTCCGGGCGTTCGGTGGGCAGTACCCGCAGCGACACATTGCCGATCAGTTCGCGGTCCAGCCGGTCCTTGACCAGCCGGGCAGTCACCTTCGACCCCTTGACCTTGCCGGCCAACGGTGAGGTGTTGGTGCCCAGGGTCATCGAGATCGCCGGCTCGTCGACGGTGATCAACGGCAGCGGGCGGGGGTCGTCCGCGTCGGCCAGGGTCTCGCCGATCATGATGTCCGGGATGCCGGCCACCGCCATGATGTCGCCCGGGCCGGCTGCCTCGGCGGGCTTGCGTTCCAGTCCCTCGGTCATCAGCAGCTCGGAGATGCGGACCTTCTGCAGGCTGCCGTCGGTGCGGCACCAGGCGACGGTCTGGCCCTTGCGGATGGTGCCCTGCCGGACCCGGCACAGCGCCAGCCGGCCCAGGAACGGGGAGGCGTCGAGGTTGGTCACGTGCGCCTGCAGCGGCGCGTCCGGGTCGAAGGCCGGTGCCGGGATCGTCTCCAGCAGGGTCCGGAACAGTGGCTCCAGGTTGTCGCTGTCGTCCGGCACCGCGCCGCCGGCCGGCTGGGTCAGCGAGGCGACGCCGTCGCGGGCGCAGGCGTACACGATCGGGAAGTCGATCTGGGTCTCGTCGGCGTCGAGGTCGAGGAAGAGCTCGTACGTGTCGTCGACGACCTCTTTGATTCGCGCGTCCGGCCGGTCCACCTTGTTGATCACCAGGATGATCGGTAGCCGGGCCTGCAGCGCCTTGCGCAGCACGAACCGGGTCTGCGGCAGCGGCCCCTCGCTGGCGTCGACCAGCAGCACCACGCCGTCGACCATGGTGAGGCCGCGCTCCACCTCGCCGCCGAAGTCGGCGTGCCCCGGGGTGTCGATGATGTTGATGACGACCGGGTCGCCCTGGTCGGGCACGTAGCTGATCGCGGTGTTCTTGGCCAGGATGGTGATGCCCTTCTCACGCTCCAGATCCATGGAGTCCAGCGCCCGGTCGGGCAGTTCGGCGCGGGTGTGCAGCTGGCCGCCTTGGCGCAGCATCGCGTCCACCAGCGTGGTCTTGCCGTGGTCGACATGCGCGATGATGGCCACGTTGCGGAGATCGGAGCGGGTCTGCATGCTCCTATCCTCCGGCATCGGCGTGCCGGCCCGGCATCGGGTCGGCCCCGACGGGCATTGGCGTCGGCTCCGGGACGCGGCGGCGGGCGAGCGCGTTGGGCCACCCAGAACCGCCGGCCGAGCACCATCGCGATCGCCGGCACCAGCAGGGTCCGGACCAGCAACGTGTCGAGCAGTACGCCGAACCCGACGATGATCCCGATCTCGGTCAGGGTGTCCAGCGGCAGTACGCCGAGGACGGTGAAGACCGCGGCGAGCAGGACGCCGGCGCTGGTGATCACCCCGCCGGTGACGGCGAGCGCGGTCCGCACGCCCTGCCGGGTGCCGTTGACGGCCGCCTCCTCCCGGGCCCGGGTGGTGAGGAAGATGTTGTAGTCGACGCCGAGGGCGACCAGGAACAGGAACGCCAGCAGCGGCACGCTGGTGTCCAACGCCGGGTAGCCGAGCACCTGGGTGAACAAGGTGGTGGCCGCGCCGAGGGCGGCGAAGAAGGTGGCGACGACGGTACCGACCAGGATCAGTGGTGCGACGATCGACCGCAGCAGCACGATCAGCACCGCCAGCACCATCACCAGCACCAGTGGGACGACGACCCGCAGGTCACGCAGGGCGGCGTCGCGGGTGTCCAGGTTCGCGGCCACCGAGCCGCCGACGAGGGCGTCGGCCTGCGGTACGGAGTCGAGCGTGGCGCGCAGGTCCCGGATCGTGCGGTAGCTTTCCGTGCTGTCCGGTTCGGCGCGTAGCGCCACTTCGACGACGGCGAGGTCGTCGGTGCCGCCGGCTGGTCGTGCGCTGGCGACTCCGTCGACCGATTCGACGGCGGCGAGCACCGCCGGGGCCCGGGCGGCGTCGGCGACGACGGTCACCGGGTCGGCGGCGCCGGGCGGGAAGGACCGGGACAGGGTGGCCAGCACGGCGAGCAGCAGCAGGGATCCGGCGAGCACGGTGCGCGGCCGGCGGCTGACCAGCGCGCCGGCCCGGGCCCAGATGCCGCTGCGGGTGGGATCGGACTGTCCGGGACGGGGGACGAACGGCCAGAACAGGCCACGTCCGCAGACGGACAGGGCGGCGGGCAGCACGATCAGGCCGTACAGCATGGCGGTGGTGATGCCGGCGGCGCCGGCGGCGCCGATCGCCCGGTCGTTGGCGAGTACGGCGGCGAGCAGGGTGAGCAGGCTGAGCACGACGGTCAGGGCGCTGGCGGTGATCGCCGGCGGTCCACCGTCCGCAGATGATCGCGTCAGCCGGGTGCCGAGCGGTGTGGGCATGTGAGACCTCGTTCATCGCTGGGTGGTCGCCGGATCCCGCCCGCCTGTCGCTGAGCGGGCGAGGGCAAGATCTCACGTCTATCAAGTATCTCGGTCATCAAGACTATAGCTGGACTGGGATAGGGTCATGTCAGGGCACGGATCGGAGGGCACACGGTGGGCGCCGGTGTATGGGGGACCCGGCCGAGCGGTCGGTCGGCGGTGGTGGCGGAGATCATCCGCCGGTTGCGCAGCTACACCGTCGACGCCGGCCACGTCGGCCATGCCTTCGCCGCGCTGTACGACCTGCACGCCACCGACCTGCAGGCACTGATCGCGGTGATGGACGCCGAGCAG
Source organism: Micromonospora sp. LOL_021 (assembly GCF_048060215.1). Classification (NCBI taxonomy): domain Bacteria; kingdom Bacillati; phylum Actinomycetota; class Actinomycetes; order Micromonosporales; family Micromonosporaceae; genus Micromonospora; species Micromonospora sp. LOL_021. The sequence goes on from NZ_JBHMIN010000031.1 coordinate 35,753, forward strand.
ACCGGGGTTCCGATCACCCCGGGCGGCCTGGGCGCGCACCTCAACCTGACCTCCGGCTCGGTCACCGCACTGGTGGACCGGCTGGAGCGGGCCGGACACCTGTACCGCGACCGGGACCCGGACGACCGGCGCAAGGTGCGGCTGCGGTACGCGGCCGAGGGCGCCGCGCTGGCCCGCGAGTTCTTCGCCCCGCTGGGTCGGCGTACCGACGCCGTGATGGCCGACTTCACCGACGACGAGTTGGAGACGGTCCGCCGGTTCCTGGCGGCGATGGGCGAGTCCACCCGGGCGCACCGCGACGAGGTGCGTGCCGCCGCCCGGGACGGCGGCCGTGGGCGCTGACGGCGTACCCGGCGGCCGGGCCGACCGGCGGCGCGGCGTTGCGGGCCTGCGGCGGTTCGGGATCCCGAGCCTGCGGCGGCTCGGGGCCGGGGGTCCGTGGCGGGTCCGGATCCGGCGCGACCTCGCCGTGCGGACCCGTGACGGGTTGCGGCTGCGGACTGACCACTATCGGCCGGTGGGTGCGGGCACCGCGCCGGCCGTGCTGATCCGGACCCCGTACGGTCGGGGCGGTCCGGTCCGGCTGCTCGGTCTGCTGTTCGCCCGCCGTGGCTGGCACTGCGTCGTCCAGTCGTGCCGGGGCACGTTCGGGTCCGACGGCACGTTCGAGCCGTTGCTGCACGAGCGGGCCGACGGGCTGGACACGCTGGAGTGGCTGCGCCGGCAGCCCTGGTACGACGGGCGGCTCGGCACCTTCGGCATCTCCTACCAGGGCTTCGGGCAGTGGGCCACGGCCGCCCACGCCGGTGACGACCTGCGGGCGATGGTCGCGGTGGTCACCGCCGCGCAGACCCGCGACTCCACCTACGCCGGCGGGGGGTTCTCGCTGGACACGGTGCTGACCTGGGCGGAGCTGATGTCGGCCCAGCAGGTGCCGTGGCTGACCCGCCAGCGTGAGCTGCGTCGGGGCCTGCCCCGGCTGACCGCCGGTCTGGCGCACCTGCCACTGGCCGAGGCCGACCGGGTCGCGACCGGCGCCACCGTGCCGTTCTTCCAGGAGTGGCTCACCCAGCACCGTCCGGCGGCACCGTACTGGTTGCCCCGTACCTTCCACCGGGAGGTCGCCCAGGTCCGGGCCCCGGTGTCGATGGTGACCGGTTGGCACGACATCTTCCTGCCGGCACAGCTGGCCGACTACGCGGCGTTGCGGGCGGCGGGCCGGCGACCCCGACTCACCGTCGGGCCGTGGACGCACGGCAGCCCCGGGCTGTTCGTCACGGCGTACCGGGAGGCGGCGGCGTTCTTCGCGGCCCGTTTCGGTGCGGGGCCCGGTGCGGCCGGTGCGCCGACGCGGGGCAGCGGTGGGCCGTCCGGGCGTTGGCCGGTACGGGTGCACGTCGCCGGGTTCGGCTGGCGCGACCTCGCCGATTGGCCGCCGCCCGCGACGACCATCGGATGGTACCTGTGGCCCGGCGGCCGGCTGGGCCGGACGGTGCCGCCCCGGTCGGCGCCGGACCGGCACCGCTACGACCCCGCCGCACCGACTCCGGCGGTGGGCGGGCCGATGCTGATCGCCCAGCACGCGGGGGTGCGCGACAACCGGGAGCTGGAAGCCCGCCCGGACGTGCTGACCTACACGAGCGGGCCGCTGGACCGGCCGGTGGAGCTGATCGGTCCGGTGACGGCCGAGGTGTACGTCCGCTGCAGTGTCGCGTACTTCGACGTGTTCGTGCGGCTGTGCCGGGTCGACCGGCGCGGCAGGTCCTGGAACATCTGTGATGGATTGTCTCGGATGGATGGTGCGATGGGCGGCGCGGTGGTCCGGGTGCCGGTGACTCTCTGGCCGACCGCCTGCCGGCTGTCAGCGGGGGAACGGCTACGGGTGCAGGTCAGCGGTGGCGCGCATCCGCGGTGGGCGAGGAACCCGGGCTCCGGCGAGCCGCTGGGTACCGCAGCCCGGCTGCGGAGCAGCCAACGGTGGATCTTCCACGACCCCCAGCGGCCGTCGGTGGTCTGGTTGCCGGTCACACAGGACTGACGATCCCCGCCGCCCGCCGGCTTCCGGCGGCGGGCCGGTGCCACCCGATCCGGACCGGCAGCGGTCCACGACTTTACCCGATGCCGCCAATACTCAGAGTTATTTGCCCTGGTCAGAAGCTTGTTGGTCGCGCTATTCTCGATACATGGCACCGTCGGGAGGGCGTCGGTCACCAAGACTGACGACACCGGGAGGACCGGGGTCGAGCTGTCGCCGGACGTGCCAGTCGAAGTGAGTCACCGGCCTGGCCAGCCGGTGCGCACAGTGGACCTGATGGCGCGGCGGCGCCCGCACCGGTGAGCGGGACCGCCCCGGTGGTGGGGCCACCCGGCGGGCGACGGCCGAGCCGGTCCACGTCCTACGCGTCCTCCGACGCTGACCGCCGATCGACCCGGCACCGGTCGATCACACCAGGTCGGGCCGGTCCACCGGCCGGGTCCGGCCGGACCCGAACAGCCGGCGGCCCCGACCGGGATCGATCCACCTACCCCATTCGCCGGCCGGGGAAGGAGGCACCACCACATGGGAATCTGGACCGATCTCGCTACCTGGCGGGGTCCCACCGTGAACAGCGGCAACGGCACCGGTGCGGTGAACGAGCCGGAGGACCGCCTCGACGCGCACCACGGCATCGTGGTGCACATCGCCGCCGGATACTTCGAGGGCACCATTGCCTGGCAGCGTAACCCCGCGTCGCGGGTGTCGTCGCACTTCGTCGTGGCCAAGGACGGGCGCATCGCGCAGATGGTCGACACCGAGATCCGGGCGTGGACACAGCGGGCCGGCAACCGCACCTGGCTCAGTATCGAGAACGAGGGGTTCCTGCCGGACCGGCTCACCGCACCGCAGCTGGAGGCGAACGCCCAACTGCTGGCCCGATCACACCTCGAACACGGCGTGCCGGTGCGCAACGCGAACAGCCCGCGCGAACGTGGTCTCGGCCATCACAGCATGGGTGCCGAGAACGGCTTCGACTGGGGACACAGCCAGTGCCCCGGTCCGGCGATCGTCGCTCAGAAACCGACGATCGTCGCCCGCGCGGCGCAGATCGTCACCGCGATCCGACCGCCGGCGCCACCCCGACCACGATGGATCATCGACGACCTCGACGACCCGGGAGACACCGTCATGTATCTCGTGCAGTGCACCATCCAGACCCCGAACCCGATCTACGTCGTGCACGACAGCGGCAAGGTCCGGCACATCGGGCCCGCCGAGCTCGCGTACCTGCGCAGCCTCAGCGGCGAGGACGAGGTGGCCACCATCACCGAGTCCGATCCGGCCGCCTGCTCGCGGTTGCTGGCCGAGGCCCGGGTCGCCCAGGGCTTCCTGCAGAACTGAGCGGTCCGGTGCGGCCCGGGCCTCATCCTGCCGGTGTCAAGGACTCCCAGCTGACGCCCGGGTACCCGCCGGACTGCCGCCAGAAGTCGTCGAACTGGGCGAGGGTCAGCTGACCCGGCATCGGATACCGGGCCGGGATCGCCTGCAACGCCTCGTCGTAACGCGCGTACAGCGACATCTCACAGGGGAAGTCCGCCAGGTTCCGGCCAAGGTAGCGCCCGCTGCGGGTGGCCCGGTCGAGCACCGCCTGCCACCGCTCGGGCGGCGGCCAGCCGACCGCGTTCGGCACGCCGTTCTGGAACAGCGCCAGGTGGATGTCGGCGTACGGTTCCCGCTCGTCCAGGTAGCGTTCGACGTCATGCAGGCTCGGATCCATGGTGAACGTCATCCAGTAGGGCACCGAGCCGGTCCGCAACGTCCACCAGGGGTCGAGCACGATGAACGACTCGATCAGCAGCCGGCGCGCCGGGATGCGCCGCTGCCGGTACCACCACTGGTAGAGGTCGGCGACCATCGACGACGGCGCCGACGGCCGGTCGAACACGATCCGCCGGACCTGGTAGCCGTTCTCGGCGGCGAACCGGTCGATGTCTTCGGCCAGTTCCGGGGCGAAACCCCACTCCGCCTCCGGACTGACGCTGTCCGGTTCCGGGCCGACCCACCGGCGTACCGGGGAGCCGTAGCGGTGCAGGTACGCCGCCACTCGAGGGCCACCCCGGTGGAACTCGTTCTGGGTGGCACCGCCGACCGCACCGTGCTGGAACACATGCCGTTCACCGACGGCGGTGGTCCGCCACTGCGTGCGGCAGTCGGCGATGATGATCGTCCCGCCGGGCGCCAGCCGCTCCCGGAGGAACGCCTCGTACTCCGCGCCCAGGGTGCGCCGCTTGAACCGGAAGTAGGTCAGCGCCCGCACCATCAGCCGGTCCTGGTTGGCGTCGTGCATGTGGTGCAGCTGGATGTCCGGGTTGGCGTCGAGCAGCGCCCGACCCGGCTTCAGGCCTTTGCGCAACGCGGTCGTCGGATCGTCCGGGTGCACCCGCTGGGCGACCGGGATGAAGAAGGTCTGCGGCAGCCACGGCACTCCCAGCGCCGCCCACAGGTGCACCAGCGCGCCGCTGGACGAACCGACCGCCACCGCCGGATAGCGGCGCTGCGGGTACTTCCGCGTCACCCACCGGGAAACCTCCGCCACGTCGATGCGGCCCATTTTCGCGGCCCGTACCGCCTCGGTCAGCCCGCCGACGATGAACGCCTTCTCCCTGGCCCGGCCCGGCAGCAGATCGGTCGCCCTCACCAGCGGCTTCAACAGCGTCGACCGCCCCAGTGCGGGAAACGACTCACCCCGTAGGTACGCGGCAGTGGCCAGCAGCATCGCCGAGGCCGAGTCGAAGCTAGCCAGGAACGCGGGCGCGGGCACCGTCGACACCTCCACCGGTCGTCGTGAACTCGTCGAGGAATCCGTGGATCACCCGGGCGAACTCGGCCGGGTTGTCGTGGCTCATCGCGTGCACCACGCCGGGCAGTCGGCACAGCCGGGCATCGGGTGCCTGCCGGCGCAGGTCGGCGACCCACTGGTCGGACACCAGCGGGTCGCGGGTGCCCCGGCACACCAGCACCGGCGCGCCGACCCGTCGGATCTTGTCCTCGGGCCGGTCGGCCAGCGCCGCCGAGAAGGTCCGCAGCACCCGCCCCACACCTGCCCGGCGGTAGTCGGTCAGCTGGATCCGTTTGAGCCGGACGGACTGGGTGGTCTGCTCGGCCTGCCAGCGCCACAGCTGGCTGCGCCACGCGCGGCGACCCGGATCCACCGTGGGGCTGGCCAGCACCACCGCCGACACCCAGTCGGGGGCCTGGGCGGCGGTCTCCAGCACCACCTGACAACCGAGCGACACGCCGACCAGTACGGCCGGGGCGGTGACCACCGCTGGCAGCCAACTGGCCACGGCGGTGCCGAGTTCGGCGACGCCGGGCACCGGATCCGGTTTGCTGCTGCGGCCGCAGCCGGGCAGGTCCGGGGCCAGGACGGTGCCGGTGGCGGCGAGTCGGCCCGCCACCGGTACGCAGAGTCCGGCGGCGACTCCGAGCCCGTGCACCAGCACGATCGGCGGCCGGCGGTGGGTCGGTACCAGGTCGGCCGGCACTGGGCCGGCCGGTGTCGGCGGCCGGTTCGGGCCCTGCGTCGCCGGCACCACCGATCGGTCCCAGCACAGGCTGGTGATCGTCCACCCGGCGTCCATGGGCGCGCCGGCCCGGACCCGCCAACTCGGTGGGGCCGGCACCTCGACCTGCCGGGTGGCCGGCTGCGGCGTTGGCGAGCCGGGCGGCGACGGCGTCAGCAGCGGACTCATCGGGCACCACGCGAGGCGGGGTACGCCGGACTCCGGCCGCTGTCGACCCGGGCACCGAGTGGCATGGGTCGCAGCAGGTTGCCGGCGGTGTAGCCGACGGGGCCGTCGGCGACCTGGGTCCGTCGCGCGGTCCGGGCGCGGGACCGCCCGGTCAGCGCCGGCAGCAGCCGGGCGGCGAGCACCCCGAGCCGGGCACCGGGCCCGACGTGCACCTCCCGGCGAGGGCTGCGGACCAGCTTGACGACGACCCTGGCCACCTCGTCGGGGTGGCAGGGGTGGGCCGGCGGCACCACCCGCCGGCCGGTCCAGTTGGCGGCGGAGCGCCACATCGGGGTGTCCACCGGCCCCGCCAGCACCGTGCACACCGCGATCCCGGGCACGTCGCGGACCTCCTGCCGGGTGCAGTCGCTCAGCGCCCTGACGGCGTGCGCGCTCGCCGCGTACGCGCTCTGCTGTGGCGTCGGTGCCCAGCCGTGCACCGAGGAGACGGAGATCAGGATCCCGTGTCCCTGGTCCCGCAACCACGGCAGGGCGGCGCGGATGCCGTGATAGGTGCCGAACAGGTTGGTCCGCACCACCTGATGCCACAGCTGTGCGGGGGTCTCCTCGACCGCGCCGTGCAGGTTGACCCCCGCGTTGTTGATCCAGACGTCGATCCGGCCGAATCGGGCGACGGCCTGCCGGGCGGCGTCGGCGACGGCGTCGGCGTCGGTCACGTCGAGCGGAACGACCAGCACCTGTCCGCCCCGCCCGCGGCACTCGGTCGCCACCGTCTCCAGCGCGTCCCGGCGGCGGGCCAGCAGCACCAGGGTGGCGCCGGCGGCGGCGAAGCGGCGGGCGCAGGCCCGGCCGGTTCCGCTGGACGCGCCGGTGACGACGACGACTTTTTCGTCGAGGTGTCTGGCCACGGGTTTCCTCCCGGTCTCGGTGGGCAGCGGTCAGTTCATTGGGGGTACGCCGAACGGCAGCGCCATCGGCCGGCCCCAGTCCCGCCACGGTGGGCAGGGCAGTGGCGGTTCGTCGTCGAGGAACCGGTTGACTTCGTGGTAGAACGCCGGGGTGTCCGGCAGGTAGGGATGCGCCTCGCGGACCGGGCAGACGTTGCGGGCGACCGGCAGCCGCCAGCCGTCCGGCATCAGCGGCAGGTCGGTCGCCGACGTGACCGCGACCGCCCGCACCGGTGGTGGCAGCGGATCGGTCAGTACGGTGGCGCCGCCGTTGGCCGGGGCGAGCAGTTCCCGGGCGGCCGGGGCGTCCGGTTCGAAGTGGAAGTCAACCCGGTCGGAGATCGGCACCAGCAGCCGGAACAGGTCGCTGCCGACCCGACCGGGCCCGTCGCGACCCGGTGGGAGGTAGCCGGCCGGGCTGTCCGGGAACGGCCCGATCAGGATCAGCTCGTCCACCTGGGTGGTGGCTCCGCCGGCCAACGCATCCCAGGCCACCCACACCGCGTGCGAGTGGGCGGCGACGACCAGCGGGCGGGGCAGGTCCCGGACCTGGGCGGCGAAGATGGCGACCTGTTCGGCGAACGGCCGCTGGGTGTCCGCCCGGTGGTACGGGGCGCCGGTGCGGATCGGGCAGCGGGCCCGGCCCTGCGGCTGGCCGTCGCCGGGGCCGGCGTAGGAGAAGTAGAACGTCTGCGCGCAGGTGTAGCCGAGGACGTCGGTGCGGGTGCCGAAGATGGTGCCCCGGCCGGAGGCGGAGTTGATCCCGCTCATCAGCAGGATGGAGCCGGCGCGTGGTGCGGCCGGGTCGGTGACCGGCACCGACCTGGTGGCGATGAACACGGCGGTCGCGACCAGGAACAGCATGGTGGCGCTGGCGAGTCGCAGCCGGGGGTACGCCGGGGCCGGGCGGGCGAGCAGTCGGACCGCGACTGCGGTCAACGCCCCGGAGACCGGCACGGCGACCAGCCGCAGTGCCGGGACCTGTTCGGCGAGCACGCCGAGGCCGATCAGGGCGGCCGCGTACGGCACGGTCACCTCGACCCGCAGCCCGTGGCGCCAGGCGCGTGGCCAGGCCTGGCGCAGTCGCGTCGTGCCCTGCCACGGCAGCGCAACGACGACGACCACGACCAGAGCCAACAACCCGACGCCTGCCCAGAACAGCCGGGAGTAGAGGACCGCGGCGGCGATGTAGGTGGCCTCGGCAGCGAACAGCAGGACCGGCAGCACGGTGAGGTAGACGGTGGCGGCCAGACGTAACCGTTGCCGGTCCAGCCCGCCGAGCATCAGCGCCAGCACGCTCACCCGTACCGCCAACGCCCCGATCAGCCCGGCGGCGAACCACGGCCGGGACGGCGCTCTGGTCAGCAGCAGCCGCAGGTCGGTGTACAGGTCGACCGGGGGCAGGGCGACCAGGTGCGCGAGGCCGGGCCAGCGGGGCAGCGCGCCGGTGGCCGCCAGCAGGGTCGCCCCGACGGTCAGCACGGCCAGCGGCCAGAGCCGGGGCGGTCCGAGGGTCGGTGCCGCCCGGATCGCGCCAGCGGTGTCCGTCTCGTCCCGTATGTTCATCCGGTCGCGCCCGCCCGTCCTGTCCCGGCCGGCCGTGGCGAGCCGGGTCTGCTGATGCCGAAACGACGGCTGCCCGCCGGCGGGTGGCTCAAACCTGCCGGACGGTGGACGCCGGTGCCGGGGATCGGCGGACGGTTTCGGTCCGGCGTGGTGTGGGTACGGCTGCGGTGTTCACACCTGTTGCGCCCGTACCGTGAGGAGCGAACGATCATGGCCGACCAGCACATCCGGCAGGATCCGACGGAGCAGTACGGTCAGCGGCGGGGGCAGCCGGTGCAGAAGCAGCCACCGCCGGGCACCGGCGCCAGGATGGATCCGCCGCCGGACCACGGCGAGGAGAGTTACCACGGCTCCGGCAGGTTGACCGACCGGCGGGCGGTGATCACCGGCGGGGACTCGGGGATCGGCCGCGCGGTGGCGCTCGCGTTCGCCCGGGAAGGCGCCGACGTCGTCCTGTCGTACCTGCCGCAGGAGGAGCGCGACGCCCGGGAGACGGTCCGGCTGGTCGAGTCGGCCGGCCGGCGGGCGGTGCCGGTGCCCGGCGACATCACTACCGAGCATCAGTGCGTCGAGCTGGTGCGACGCGCCGTCGAGGAGCTCGGCGGCATCGACATCCTGGTCAACAACGCCGGATACCAGATGGCGCAGGAGAAGGGGATCGCGGAGATCTCCACCGAGCAGTTCGACCGGGTGCTGAAGACCAACCTGTACGCGTTGTTCTGGATCTGCAAGGCAGCCGTGCCGCACATGCCGCCGGGGTCCAGCATCATCAACACGTCGTCGATCCAGGCGTTCGATCCGTCACCGTCGTTGCTGGACTACGCGACCACCAAGGCGGGCATCGTCAACTTCACCAAAGGGCTGGCGGCGAACCTGGTCGACCAGGGGATCCGGGTCAACTCGGTGGCGCCCGGGCCGGTCTGGACGCCGTTGATCCCGGCGACCATGCCGCCGGAGGCAGTGGGCAAGTTCGGCACCACGTCGCCGATTGGCCGGCCGGCGCAGCCGGCGGAACTGGCCCCGTCGTTCGTCTTCTTCGCGTCGCAGGAGTCCAGCTACACCACCGGTGAGGTGCTCGCTGTGACCGGCGGTCGCCGCACGATCTGACTGTCGCCGCGTCGCCGGTGACGGGTCACCAGCCACGGGCCCGCCACTGCGGCAGCGCGGGGCGTTCGGCACCGAGCGTGGAGTCCTTCCCGTGACCCGGGTAGAACCAGGTGTCGTCGGGCAGCCGGTCGAACAGCTTGTGCTCGACGTCGTCGATCAGTGAGGTGAAGTTGCGCCGGTCACCGCGGGTGGCCCCGACCCCGCCGGGGAACAACGCGTCGCCGGTGAACAGGTGCGCCACCCCGTGCGGATCCCGGTAGAGCAGGGCGACCGAGCCGGGCGTGTGCCCGACCAGGTGGACGACCTCCAGCTCGCAGTCGCCGACCGCGACCCGGTCGCCGTCGGCGATGGTGGCGGTGACCAGGGGCAGCCCGTCGGCGTCGGCCGGGTGGGCGAGCGCGGCGGCCCCGGTCGCGGCGGCCACCTCCTCCAGCGCGACCCAGTGGTCCATGTGCTGGTGGGTGGTGACCACGGCGGCGAGCCCGGCCGGACCGATCAGCTCCAGCAGCCGGGGCGCCTCGTTCGCCGCGTCGATCAGCACCTGCTCGCCGGTGCTGGTGCAGCGCAGCAGGTAGGCGTTGTTGTCCATCGGCCCGACCGCGACCTTGGTGATGGTCAGCCCGGTCAGCTCCCGGACGTCCGGCGCGCCGCCGACGGTGACATCTCCCTGGTAGGACACGGGAACCTCCTGCTGGTCGCGGCTGGGCGGAATTGGCTTTCCCCGGTTGCCGGGAGAAGGCTACCGTTGCCGTGACGCGTCAGGCAGAGCTCTCTGGAAGGGAGGTGGTGACGACCGTGACTGTCCCCTGCGGTTCGTCCGCCCATTCTTCCCCCCGGGGTCGTCCGGCCGGTCCGGCCGGCGGACGCCCCACGACCTGACAAGGGTTCTCAATGACGTTCGATCTGGCGTCCCTCGGCTGGGACGCATTCCACGACCGTGCCCTGCCGGCTCTCGACACCGATCATCAGCCCGGCCGGGTGGCCCGGGTGGACCGCGGGGTGTGCACCGTGCTGGTGTCCGACGGACCGATGCGGGCCAGCGTCGCCGGCGCGCTCCTCACCGCTGCCGCGTCCGACCCGGTGGCCCTGCCCTGCGCTGGCGACTGGGTGACGGTGCGGACCTGGCCGGACGACCGGACCACCGTCGAGCAGGTGCTGCCCCGGCGGACCGCGCTGGTACGCCGTACCGCCGACAAGGACTCCACCGGGCAGGTGCTCGCCGCCAACGTCGACACCGCCGCCGTCGTCGAACCGATGCACCCGGCACCCGACCTGGGCCGCATCGAACGCTTCCTGGCGTTGGCCTGGGAGTCCGGCGCCGAGCCGGTGGTCCTGCTGACCAAGTGTGACGCGGTGGCCGACCCGGCGGCGGTGGGCGACCAGGTGTCCGCCGTGGCACCGGGCGTACCGGTGATCACGGTCAGCGCGCAACGCGGTGACGGCATCGACGAGGTGTCCCGGCTCGTGGCGCCCGGTCGCACTCTGGGACTGTTGGGGCCGTCCGGGGCGGGCAAGTCGACGCTGGTCAACGCCCTGGCCGGCACCGAGGTGATGGGGGTGCAGGCCATCCGTCGGGTTGACGGCAAGGGCCGGCACACCACCACCTACCGGGCGCTGATCCCGATCCCGGGCGGCGGGGCGGTGCTGGACACCCCGGGGGTACGGGCGGTGGGTCTGCTGGACTCCGCCGACGGCCTGGACGAGGCGTTCTCCGACGTGGCCGAGCTCGCCGCCGCCTGCCGGTTCGCCGACTGCGCGCACAGCGGTGAGCCGGGCTGCGCGGTGCGTGCCGCGATCGAGTCGGGCGACCTGCCGGTGCGCCGCTGGGAGAGTTGGCAGCGCCTGCAGCGGGAGGTCGCGCACGAGATGCGTCGCCGGGACGCGCGGCTGGCCGCCGCCGAGCGGGCCAGGTGGAAGCAGATCTCGAAGGACAACCGGGCACGTTACCGGCAGCGGTGACGCCGGATCAGCGGCCGGTCGGGTGTTCGCGCAGCCAGTCGTCGACGGTGTCGCCACGGACCGCCGCGTACAGGTCTGCTGCGGCCGCCTCGTCGGGGAAGACGACACTCTGCCCGGCCTGCTGGCCGGTGCCCGCCGACGGCGAGGTGAGCATGGTCAGGTCGGTGCTGCGTAGCTGCCGCAGCGCCCACACCGTGTCGAACACCGAGGTGCCCTCGTCCACGGTGACCGCGTCGGCGGTGGCGCGCAGGAAGTCGTCCAGCTGGCCCGGGCTGGTGAGCAGCCCGCTGCTGCTGGCCTGGTCCAGCACCGCCGCGATGATCTCCTGCTGGTGCCGTACCCGGGTGAAGTCGCCGTCGGCGAACTGTTTGCGCTGCCGGGCGTAGTCCAGCGCGGTGTCGCCGTCCATCTGCTGCAGTCCGGCGGTGAACTGCCGGTACGGCGGGTGGACCGAGGTGAACGACTCGTCGACGGCGAGTTCGATTCCGCCGACGGCGTCGATGATCTCGGCGAAGCCGGCGAAGTCGATGAGCACCACGTGGTCGATCCGGACTCCGGTGAACGCCTCCACGGTCTGCACCAGCAGCGGCGTCCCGCCGGTCGCGTACGCGGAATTGATCTTGTCCTGGCGGCCGTCGCCGCCGTCCGGGTCCGGCACCCGGACCCAGGTGTCCCGGGGGATGGAGATCATCTGTACGCCGCTGCGGTCGGCCGGCAGGTGCGCCAGGATGATCGTGTCGGTGCGGGAACCGGAAGTGTCCGGATCCCGCGAGTCGCTGCCGACGATCAGAAAGTTCCTCGCCTGCTCGACGGCCTTGACCGGGCGTTGCGCCTCGGGCAGTGCGGTGAAGATCTCCAACTTTTCGACGTGCGACTCGACGGATCGGGCGTACAGCCATCCGGCGGTGGCGGTGCCGCCGACCACCAGGAGCAGCGACAGCCCTGCGACGAGCAGGGCGAGTCGCAGCCAGCGGCCGCCACGGCGGCGGGAGGGCGGCTGCCCCGTCGTGCCGGGCGGCGACCCGTCGGTTTCGGGTACGACCGTGTCGGATTTGAGTTCCGTATCGAGCATGACTCTCGCATCGGGCGTAGCGTTCGCTTCGACCGTGGGGTCGGAGACCGCGTCGGACATGGGATCAGAGGCTACGTCGCCGCTGACCAACCCGACATTGCCGGCTTGGTCGGTCCTGCTGGCCGGATGGCAGCGGGGGCCGACCCGTCCCACCCCCCGATCGGACGGGCCGGCCCGCTGACACGTGGAGGAACCCCCTGCTCCACGCCAGGTCAATGGGTGACTTGACCAGTATGTGCAGTATGCCGGCCGATCCGGCCCGCCCGGGCGGTATTGGCGGGACCGGTGCCGGGATACCCCGATCGGGTGACGACGTGTGTCGGGCAGAGTTGTCGGAGCCTGGGGCTACAGTTGCCGGGGCGTCGGCCAGGTCGGCTACAGACCACTGGCCGGAAGCGACAAACGTGACGATTCAGACACCCGACAACACCCACCCTTGTGAGCCTCTACGGGAGCAGGCGGACCGTGGCCGACCGATTGATCATCCGTGGCGCGCGTGAGCACAACCTCCGCGACGTCAGCCTTGACCTGCCACGTGACGCGCTCATCGTGTTCACCGGGCTGTCCGGCTCGGGCAAGTCGAGCCTCGCGTTCGACACCATCTTCGCCGAGGGGCAGCGGCGGTACGTCGAGTCGCTGTCGTCGTACGCCCGGCAGTTCCTCGGCCAGATGGACAAGCCGGACGTCGACTTCATCGAAGGGTTGTCACCGGCGGTCTCCATCGACCAGAAGTCGACCTCGCGCAACCCGCGGTCGACGGTCGGCACCATCACCGAGGTCTACGACTACCTGCGGCTGCTCTTCGCCCGGGTCGGCGAGCCGCACTGCCCGGTCTGCGGCGAGCGGATCTCCCGGCAGACCCCGCAGCAGATCGTCGACCGGGTGCTGGCCATGCCCGAGGGCACCCGGTTCATGGTGCTCGCCCCGGTGGTGCGCGGCCGCAAGGGCGAGTACCTCGACCTCTTCGCCGACCTGCAGGCCAAGGGGTATGCCCGGGCCCGGGTCGACGGGGTGGTCCACCCGTTGACCGAGCCGCCGAAGCTCAAGAAGCAGGAGAAGCACACCATCGAGGTGGTCGTCGACCGGCTCACCGTCAAGCAGAGCGCCCGGCGGCGGCTGACCGACTCGGTGGAGTCGGCGCTCGGCCTCACCGGTGGCATCGTGCTGCTCGACTTCGTCGACCTCGCCGAGGACGACCCGGCCCGCGAGCGGCGCTTCTCCGAGCACCTGGCCTGCCCGAACGACCATCCGCTGGCGATCGAGGACCTGGAGCCGCGGGTCTTCTCGTTCAACGCGCCGTACGGTGCCTGCCCGGAGTGTGTCGGTCTGGGGACCAAGAAGGAGGTTGACGCGGAGCTGGTCGTCCCGGACGTGGAGCGGTCGCTGCGCGACGGCGCCATTCAGCCGTGGTCCGGCGGGCAGACCCAGGAGTACTTCGCCCGGCTGCTCGCCGCGCTCGGCGAGGCGGAGCACTTCGACCTGGACACCCCGTGGCGCAAGCTGCCCAGCCGGGCGCAGAAGACCATCCTGTACGGCTCCGACGACCAGGTGCACGTCCGCTACCGCAACAAGTACGGCCGGGAGCGGTCCTACTACACCGGCTTCGAGGGCGTGGTGCAGTGGATCGAGCGGCGGCACACCGACACCGAGTCGGAGTGGTCCCGGGAGAAGTACGAGGGCTACATGCGGGACGTGCCGTGCGGGTCGTGCGGCGGCGCCCGGCTCAAGCCCGAGGTGCTCGCGGTCACCGTGGCCGGACGCAACATCGCCGAGGTGACCGGGCTGTCCGTCGGTGAGTGCGCCGACCTGCTGGGCGGGCTGGTGCTCACCGACCGGCAGAAGATGATCGCCGAGCGGGTGCTCAAGGAGATCAACGCCCGGCTGCGGTTCCTGGTCGACGTCGGCCTGGACTACCTGTCGCTAGACCGCCCGGCCGGCACCCTCTCCGGCGGCGAGGCGCAGCGGATCCGGCTCGCCACCCAGATCGGCTCCGGCCTGGTCGGGGTGCTGTACGTGCTGGACGAGCCGTCGATCGGGCTGCACCAACGGGACAACCACCGGCTGATCGAGACCCTGGTGCGGCTGCGCGGCCTGGGCAACACGCTGATCGTCGTCGAGCACGACGAGGACACCATCCGGACCGCCGACTGGATCGTCGACATCGGGCCGGGCGCCGGTGAGCACGGCGGCCGGATCGTGCACAGCGGGCCGGTCGACGCGCTGCTGACCAGCGACGAGTCGCTGACCGGGGCGTACCTGTCCGGCCGCAGGGCCATCCCGGTGCCGGTCACCCGGCGGCCGGCGACAGCCGGCCGCGAACTGGTGGTGCACGGCGCCCGCGAGCACAACCTGCGCAACCTGACCGTCACGTTTCCGCTCGGCCAGCTGATCGCGGTCACCGGGGTCAGCGGCTCCGGCAAGTCGACGCTGGTCAACGACATCCTCTACACCGTACTGGCCAACCAGATCAACAACGCCCGGCTGGTGCCCGGCCGGCACACCCGGATCACCGGGCTGGACCACGTGGACAAGGTCGTCGGCGTCGACCAGTCGCCAATCGGCCGGACCCCACGGTCGAACCCGGCGACCTACACCGGGGTGTTCGACCACGTCCGCCGGTTGTTCGCCGAGACGACCGAGGCCAAGGTGCGCGGCTACGGTCCGGGACGGTTCTCGTTCAACGTCAAGGGCGGCCGGTGCGAGGCGTGCTCGGGCGACGGCACCATCAAGATCGAGATGAACTTCCTGCCGGACGTCTACGTGCCGTGCGAGGTGTGTAAGGGCGACCGGTACAACCGGGAGACCCTCGAGGTCCACTACAAGGGCCGGACCATCGCCGAGATCCTGCAGATGCCGATCGAGGAGGCGGCCGACTTCTTCGAGGCCATCCCGGCGATCCACCGGCACCTGAAGACCCTGGTCGACGTGGGGCTGGGATACGTGCGGCTCGGCCAGCCGGCGCCGACCCTGTCCGGCGGCGAGGCACAGCGCGTCAAGCTCGCCTCCGAGCTGCAGAAGCGCTCCACGGGCCGGACCGTCTACGTGCTCGACGAGCCGACCACCGGGCTGCACTTCGAGGACATCCGCAAGCTGCTGACCGTGCTGGCCGGCCTGGTCGACAAGGGCAACACCGTGGTGGTCATCGAGCACAACCTCGACGTGATCAAGACCGCAGACTGGCTGATCGACATGGGGCCGGAGGGCGGGCACCGGGGCGGCACCGTGGTCGCCGCCGGTACGCCGGAGGAGGTCGCCGAGGTCGCCGAGAGCCACACCGGGGCGTTCCTGCGCCCGGTCCTGGGCCGCACCGGCGACGCCGGCGGGGCCGCCGCCGCGTCCGCGCGGGCCGCGAAGGCCAACGGTACGCCCGGCCGGACCAACAGCGCGTCGAGCCGGGCCAAGCGTGGTTCCGGCGGGCGACGGGCGGCCGAAGCCGTCGCACAGCATTGACACAGCTGCCGTACAGCGGCGTCTACGGCTGCTCATAGATCATGGTCCTGCCGTCATACCGGGATGAACCGTTTGTGACGCGTCGCCGTTTCTACTGGCGTGGCCACGGACGACCAGCCGTGGCAACTGACAGGAGGCAAGCTGAATGACTGAGCACCAGACGACGACCGACGCTGGTCCGACCAGCCGCCGGGCGCTGCTGATCGGCGCGGGCGGGGTCGGAGCGACCGTGGCGCTCGCCGCCTGCGGCACCAGTACCGACGACAGCCTGGGCGACGGTGCCAACGCGCCGATCGACGCCGGCCAGTCCGCCGGCACGGACGACAGCGGCGACACCGGAACCGGCGGTGACGGGCTGACCACCAGCCAGGTGCCGGTCGGCAGCGGTATCATCCTCGCCGCCCAGGGCGTCGTGGTCACCCAGCCCGCTGAGGGCGAGTTCAAGGCGTTCAGCAATGTCTGCACCCACCAGGGCTGCCCGGTGGCCAACCTCGACGGTGGCACCATCAACTGCACCTGCCACTTCAGCAGTTTCTCCATCTCCGACGGCTCGGTGCTCTCCGGCCCGGCGTCGGCGCCGCTGGAGGAGAAGACCGTCACCGTCGACGGCGAGACCATCTCGGTGGCCTGACGGGTCCGGTCGTCCGCGTCCGCCGGGTGCGCTCCGCCCACGCGGACGCGGACGACTGGAGCTGTCGCAGCCCTCGACTACGCTGACGGCGATGCCAGATCCGTCCAGCTACCGCCCTGCCCCCGGCACCATCCCGGACTCGCCGGGGGTCTACCGGTTCCGTGATCCCACCGGGCGGGTCATCTACGTCGGCAAGGCCAAGAGCCTGCGCAGCCGGCTCAACTCCTACTTCGGCGACCTGTGGCAGCTGCACCAGCGCACCCAGCAGATGGTCACTACCGCCGCGTCGGTCGACTGGGTGACCGTCGGCAGCGAGGTCGAGGCGCTGCAGCTGGAGTACCTCTGGATCAAGGAGTACGACCCCCGGTTCAACGTCCGCTACCGGGACGACAAGTCCTACCCGTACCTGGCGGTGACGCTGGACGAGGAGTTTCCCCGGCTGCAGGTGATGCGCGGGGCGAAACGCAAAGGGGTGCGTTACTTCGGGCCGTACTCGCACGCCTGGGCGATCCGCGAGACCCTTGACCTGCTGCTGCGGGTCTTCCCGGCGCGGACCTGCTCGGCCGGGGTGTTCCGGCAGGCCGGCCAGGTCGGGCGGCCGTGTCTGCTCGGCGACATCGGCAAGTGCTCGGCGCCGTGCGTCGGCCGGGTCGACCCCGCCGGGCACCGGGCGATCGTCGACGAGTTCTGCGACTTCATGGCCGGGCGCACCGACACCATGGTGCGCCGGTTGGAGCGGGACATGCACGACGCCGCCGAGGCGTTGGAGTTCGAACGGGCCGCCCGGCTGCGTGACGACGTTGCGGCGCTGCGCAAGGCGATGGAGAAGCAGACCGTCGTGCTCGGAGACGGCACCGACGCCGACGTGGTCGCCTTCGCCGAGGACCCGCTCGAAGCGGCGGTGCAGGTATTCCACGTCCGCGGCGGCCGGGTACGCGGTCAGCGCGGCTGGGTGGTGGAGAAGGTCGAGCAGCTGACCACCGCCGACCTGGTGCACCACTTCTGCACCCAGGTGTACGGCCCCGAGCAGGGCGAGACCGACGTGCCCCGCGAGTTGCTGGTGCCCGAGCTGCCGGCCGACGCTCCGGCGCTCGCCGACTGGCTGACCGCCCGCCGGGGCAGCCGGGTGACGCTGCGGGTGCCGCAGCGCGGCGACAAGCGTGCCCTGATGGAGACCGTCGCCCGCAACGCCGGCGAGGCGTTGACCCGGCACAAGCTGCGCCGGGCCAGTGACCTGACCACCCGCAGCCAGGCGTTGGAGGAGATCGCCGAGGCGCTGGGGCTTGCCGCCGCGCCGCTGCGTATCGAGTGTTTCGACGTGTCGCAGATCCAGGGCACCGATGTGGTGGCCAGCCTGGTGGTGTTCGAGGACGGGCTGCCCCGCAAGGCCGAGTACCGCCGGTTCGCGGTCCGCGGCGCGACCGACGACCTGTCCGCGATGAGCGAGGTGCTGCGCAGACGCTTCGCCCGCCACCGCCAGCCCGCCGACGAACCGCTGCCGCAGGAGCCGGCGGCCGGGGCGCCGTCGCAGGCGACCCCGGACGGGGCATCGCCGCAGCCGTCGGTGGACGTGGGGCAGCCGCCGGCGGGTGTCGACCCGCAGACCGGGCGGCCACGCCGGTTCGCGTACCCGCCGCAGTTGGTCGTGGTCGACGGCGGCGCGCCGCAGGCGCAGGCCGCCGCGACGGTACTGGCCGAGCTCGGCGTCGACGACGTGGCGCTGTGCGGGCTGGCCAAGCGGCTGGAGGAGGTGTGGCTGCCCGGCGACGACTACCCGGTGATCCTGCCGCGCACCTCCGAAGGGCTGTACCTGCTGCAGCGGATCCGCGACGAGGCTCACCGGTTCGCGATCACCTATCACCGGCAGCGCCGGTCAAAGCGGATGACCGCCTCCGGGCTGGACCAGGTGCCCGGGCTCGGCGAGACCCGCCGCAAAGCGCTGCTGCGGCACTTCGGCTCGATCCGGCGGATCGCCTCGGCGACCGTCGACGAGATCACCGAGGTGCCCGGCATCGGACGACGGACCGCGGAGACGATCGTCGCTGCGCTCGCCGGGTCGCCGGATGACGGCGCGGATCGCACCTAGAATCCCATCTGTGGTGCCGACCTGCGCGCACTTGGCGCGCCGCGTACCCGAGGCAGGAGGACCGTGAGGCAGAACAGCCTGAACCCGGGCGAGGACATCACCCGGCCGGCCGACGACACACCGGCCAGCGTCGCGGCGGTCGACGACCTGGCCGGCAGCGCCGTGCACGACGGCGAACCGACCGGCACCTCGGCCGACCAGAACGAGGCCCGGCTGGTCGTGGTGACCGGCGTGTCCGGGGGCGGACGCAGCACGGTGGCCCGGGCCCTGGAAAACGTCGGCTACTACGTGGTGGACAACCTGCCGCAGGCGTTGCTGCTCGACATGGCCGAGCTGGCGATGCGGGCCGGCGGGGCGGCCCGGCGGACCGCGATGGTGCTGGACGTGCGAAGCCGCGCCTTCTCCACCGACCTGGTCGGCGCGATCCGCGCCCTCAAGGAACGCGGCTACCAGCCCCGGGTGGTCTTCGTCGACGCCGCAGCCGACGTGCTGATCCGCCGGTTCGAAAGTGTCCGGCGTTCGCATCCGCTGCAGGGCGACGGCCGGCTGGCCGACGGCATCGCCGCCGAGCGGGACCTGCTCGCCGAGGCCCGCGACCAGGCCGACGTGATCATTGACACCAGCCATCTGAACGAGAACCAGCTCCGGCGCCGGGTCGAGGAGCTGTTCGGCGGCGAGGACGCCCGCCGGCTGCGGATCACCGTGCTGTCGTTCGGCTTCAAGTACGGGCTACCGCCGGACGCCGACTTCGTGATCGACGCGCGGTTCCTGCCCAACCCGTACTGGGTGCCGGACCTGCGCGAGTACACCGGCCGGGAGGCGTCGGTCAGCGGGTACGTGCTCAGCCAGGAAGGCGCCGACGACTTCGTCCGCAACTACGCCGAGCTGGTCAACGCCACCACCGCCGGGTTCGAGCGGGAGGGCAAACGCTATCTGACCGTCGCGGTCGGCTGCACCGGCGGCAAGCACCGCAGCGTGGCGATCGCCGAGGAGCTCGCCGTACGGCTGCGTCAGGCTCGGCTGTCGGTCAACGCCCAGCACCGTGACCTGGGGCGCGAGTGAGCGTACTGCGGGTGGTGGCCTTCGGCGGCGGGCACGGGCTGGCCGCCTCGCTGCGTGGCCTGCGTCACGCCGGTGCCGAGCTGGCGCTGGACCTCACCGCAGTGGTCACGGTCGGTGACGACGGTGGGTCGAGTGGCCGGCTGCGGGCCGACCGGGGCGCGCTGCCCCCCGGCGATCTGCGTCAGGCGCTCGCCGCGCTGGCCGGGCCGGCGCCGGCCGACCAGTTGACCGCCGAGTTGTTCCAGCACCGGTTCGTGCCGGTGCCGGGGGAGGCGCCGGCGACCGACCGACCCGATCCGCTCACCGGGCACGCGGTCGGCAACCTGGTGCTCTGCGGGCTGATGGAGCTGCTCGGCGACCCGGTCGCCGCCCTCGACCACGTCGGCCGGCTGCTCGGCGCGACCGGCCGGGTGCTGCCGATGTCCTGCGAGCCGGTGTCGATCGAAGCCGACGTGCGCGGTGGCGACCCGCGCCGGCCGACCGACGTGGTCACCATCCGGGGCCAGCACGCGGTGGCGGTCACCCGGGGCCGGGTCGAATCGGTGCGGCTGCAGCCGAAAGCACCGGCCGCCTGCCGGCCGGTGCTTTCGGCGGTGCGCGACGCCGACTGGCTGATCTTCGGGCCGGGCAGCTGGTACACCAGCGTCATCCCGCATCTGCTGGTGCCGGACCTGGCCGCCGCGATCGTGGCCAGCCCGGCCCGGCGGCTGGTCACCCTGAACCTGGCGGCGGAGAAGGAGACCCTCGGGCTGTCGGTCGCCGACCACCTCGCCGCGCTCAGCTGGTACCTGCCGCAGCTGCAGGTCGACACGGTGCTCGCCGACGGTACGGCGGTCGGCGATCCCGACCCGGCGGCCCGTGCGGCAGAATCGCTGGGTGCGTGTTTGACGCTCGCCCCGTTGGCGGTCGCCGACGGCAGCCCCCGGCACGATCCGGTCGCGTTGGGTGCCGCCCTGGTGCCTGTCCTGGGGTCCGCTCGTTAAGCACGTACGTATCGGTACCCGCCGTCTAACCGGCCCCCGTGAGGTGAATGACTATGGCGATGACCGCTGCCGTCAAGGACGAGCTGAGCCGGGTCGACGTGCCCAAGCCGTGCTGCCGTCGGGCTGAGATGGCCGCGTTGCTGCGCTTCTCCGGCGGACTGCACATCGTCGCCGGCCGGGTCGTCGTCGAAGCTGAGCTGGACACCAACGCGGTCGCCCGGCGGCTGCGCCGGGAGGTGGCCGACGTCTACGGCTACTCGAGCGAAATTCACGTGCTGAGCCCGAGCGGGCTGCGCAAGGGCAACCACTTCATCATCCGGGTCGTCAAGGACGGTGAGGCGTTGGCCCGGCAGACCGGCCTGCTGGACGTTCGGGGCCGGCCGGTGCGCGGTCTGCCCCCGCACCTGGTGTCGGCGAACGTCTGCTGCGCCGTGTCGGCCTGGCGTGGGGCGTTCATGTCGCACGGGTCGTTGACCGAGCCGGGCCGGTCCAGCGCGTTGGAGATCACCTGCCCGGGGCCGGAGTCGGCGCTGGCGCTGGTCGGCGCCGCCCGGCGGCTGGGGATCGCCGCCAAGGCGCGCGAGGTGCGCGGCGTCGACCGGGTGGTGGTCAAGGACGGTGACGCGATCGCCGCGCTGCTCACCCGGATCGGCGCGCACTCCAGCGTGCTGACCTGGGAGGAGCGGCGGGTACGCCGGGAGGTGCGGGCCACCGCGAACCGGCTGGCCAACTTCGACGACGCCAACTTGCGCCGCTCGGCCCGGGCGGCGGTGGCCGCCGCTGCCCGGGTGACCCGGGCGTTGGAGATCCTCGCCGACGACGCCCCCCGGCATCTGACGTCGGCGGGCCGGCTGCGGCTGGAGCACCGCCAGGCGTCGCTGGAGGAGCTGGGCGCGTTGGCCGACCCGCCGCTGACCAAGGACGCGATCGCCGGGCGGATCCGCCGGCTGCTGGCGCTGGCCGACAAGCGGGCCCGCGATCTCGGCATTCCGGACACCGAGGACGCGGTGACGGCGGAGATGCTCGTCGGGTGAACACCAGGTGCGAACCAGGGTGACCGGACGCCCCGGCGCAACACGGCACGGGCTTCTCGGATAGGGTCGCAGTGTACGGCGACGGGGCCGGCACCCGGCTCTCCCGCCGCGACCACCGCCTCGGGTGTCCCGCCCGAGCCACGTACGGCTGCGGCGTGACCAGCCGGATCATCTGATCGGCGCCCGGCCCGCCACGCGGTCGGCGCACACCAATCCGTCCGGCTCCGGCCCGGACGGGCGAGAAGCAAGGAGATGGGACCTGTGACCATCCGGGTTGGCATCAACGGCTTCGGCCGTATCGGCCGTAACTTCACGCGGGCGGTGCTCGCCTCCGGCGCGGACATCCAGATCGTCGCCTTCAACGACCTGGGTGACACCGCGACCACCGCGCACCTGCTCAAGTACGACAGCATCCTGGGCCGGCTGCCGCACGAGGTGAAGGCCAGCGGTGACGAGATCACCGTCGGTGGGCAGACCATCAAGGCGCTCGCCGAGCGCGACCCGGCCAAGCTGCCGTGGGGCGAGCTCGGTGCCGACGTGGTGATCGAGTCGACCGGCTTCTTCACCGACGCCACCAAGGCCAAGGCGCACGTCGACGGCGGCGCCAAGAAGGTGATCATCTCGGCCCCGGCCAAGAACGAGGACTTCACCGTCGTGCTCGGCGTCAACGACGGCCAGTACGACCCGGCGAAGCACACGATCATCTCGAACGCCTCCTGCACCACCAACTGCCTCGCCCCGATGGCGAAGGTGCTGCAGGACACGTTCGGCATCGAGCGCGGCCTGATGACCACCATCCACGCGTACACCCAGGACCAGAACCTGCAGGACGGCCCGCACAAGGATCTGCGTCGGGCCCGCGCCGCCGCGCTGAACATCGTGCCGACCTCGACCGGCGCCGCCAAGGCGATCGGCCTGGTGCTGCCGGAGCTCAAGGGCAAGCTGGACGGCTACGCGCTGCGGGTGCCGATCCCGACCGGCTCGGCCACCGACCTGACCGTCACCGTCGGCCGGGAGACCACCGTCGAAGAGGTCAACGCCGCGGTCAAGGCCGCCGCGCAGGGTCCGCTGGCCGGCATCCTCACCTACACCGAGGACCCGATCGTGTCGGCCGACATCGTCACCGACCCGGCGTCGTGCATCTTCGACGCCGGCCTGACCAAGGTGATCGGCGACCAGGTCAAGGTCGTCGGCTGGTACGACAACGAGTGGGGCTACTCCAACCGCCTGGTAGACCTGGTCAAGCTGGTGGGCGCGTCCCTGTGAGCCAGGTAACCACTCTCGACGACCTTCTCGCCGAGGGTGTGTCGGGTCGGCGCGTGCTGCTGCGCGCCGACCTGAACGTCCCGTTCGAGAAGGACAACCCGGGGGTCATCGCCGACGACGGCCGGATCCGGGCGGTGCTGCCCACCCTGACCGCGCTGCGTGACGCCGGCGCGGCCGTGGTGGTCTGTTCCCACCTGGGCCGGCCCAAGGGCGCTCCGGACCCGAAGTACACCCTGGCCCCGGTCGCCGCCCGGCTCGGCGAGCTACTCGGCACGCCGGTCGCGTTCGCCACCGACACCGTCGGTACCTCGGCGCAGGCCACCGTCGCCGGCCTGACCGGCGGCCAGGTCGCACTGCTGGAGAACCTGCGGTTCAACCCGGGGGAGACCAGCAAGGACGCCGATGAGCGGGGTGCCTTCGCCGACCAGCTGGCGGCGTTCGCCGACGCGTACGTCGACGACGCGTTCGGCGCCGTGCACCGCAAGCACGCCAGCGTGTACGACGTACCGGCGCGGCTGCCGCACGTCGCCGGCAAGCTGGTGCACCGTGAGGTCGAGGTGCTCGGCAAGCTGACCGGCGCGCCGGAGCGGCCGTACGTGGTGGTGCTCGGCGGGTCGAAGGTCTCCGACAAGCTGGCCGTCATCGAGGCGCTGCTGCCGACCGTGGACAAGCTGCTGGTCGGCGGCGGCATGTGCTTCACCTTCCTCAAGGCCCAGGGTCACGAGGTCGGCAAGTCGCTGCTGGAGGCCGAGATGGTCGACACCTGCCGCGACCTGCTGGAGCGGGCCGCCGGCAAGATCGTGCTGCCGGTGGACGTGGTGGCCGCCACCGCGTTCGCCGCCGACGCCGACCACGACGTGGTCGACGCCGCCGCGATCCCGGCCGACCGGCTCGGCCTGGACATCGGCCCGCGCAGCGTCGCCGCGTTCGCCGAGACCCTCGCCGGGGCCCGGACGGTGTTCTGGAACGGCCCGATGGGCGTGTTCGAGCTGGCGCCGTTCGCCGCCGGCACCCGGGGCGTCGCCGAGGCGATCACCAAGGTCGACGGCTTCACCGTCGTCGGCGGCGGCGACTCGGCGGCCGCGGTGCGCACCCTCGGCCTCGACGAGTCCGCCTTCGGGCACATCTCGACCGGCGGGGGCGCCTCGCTGGAGTACCTGGAGGGCAAGACCCTGCCCGGCATCGCCGCCCTGGAGAAGTGAGAGCAGTGCCTGAGACCGTTGCCCGCCGGCCGCTGATGGCCGGCAACTGGAAGATGAACCTCAACCACCTGGAAGCCATCGCGCTGGTCCAGAAGCTGGCGTTCAGCCTGAACGAGCAGCAGCTGACCGACGTCGAGGTGGCGGTGCTGCCGCCGTTCACCGCGCTGCGCAGCGTGCAGACGCTGATCGACGGCGACAAGCTGGCCATCGGCTACGGCGCGCAGGACCTGTCGCCGCACGTCTCCGGTGCCTACACCGGTGACATCTCCGGGGCGATGCTGGCGAAGCTGGGCTGCCAGTACGTCACCGTCGGCCACTCCGAGCGGCGGGCGTACCACAACGAGGACGACGCGGTGGTCAAGGCCAAGGTGGCCGCCGCGCTGGCCAACGGGATCACCCCGATCCTGTGCGTCGGTGAGGGCCTGGACGTGCGGGAGGCCGGCGGTCACGTCGCGCACTGCCGCGACCAGGTCGACGCCGCGCTGGCCGGGCTGACCGCCGAGCAGGTGGTCAAGGTGGTCATCGCGTACGAGCCGGTTTGGGCGATCGGCACCGGTAAGACCGCCACCCCGGCCGACGCGCAGGAGGTGTGCGGCGCGATCCGGGCCCGGCTGGCCGAGTCCTACGACCAGGCCACCGCCGACCAGACCCGGATCCTGTACGGCGGCTCGGTCAAGGCGGCGAACATCGCCGCGATCATGGCCGAGGTCGACGTCGACGGCGCGTTGATCGGCGGCGCCAGCCTGGACGCCGACGAGTTCGCGCAGATCGCCCGCTTCCCGGAGCACGTCAAGCGCTGAGCGGTCGACACCGTCAAGGTCGGCCGCACCCACGCATACCGTCGCGGGCCCCGATGCCGCAGAGACATGATCATGTCTCTGCGGCATCGGGCTGTCACAGGTAGCCGGCTACGGCCGACGGCATCGGGTGCTTGCCGGGCCACGGTCGGTGATGGTGGACTGGTCGCCCTGGGGATCCAACGCGCCGCCGAGGGAGCCGGATGACCACCAAACAGGACCGCGACGAGATCTTCATCGAGTTCACCAAGTCGATCTGCCCGGTGTGCAAAGTCGTCGTCGACGCTCAGGTCAACATCCGCGACGACAAGGTCTTCCTGCGGAAACGCTGCCGGGAGCACGGGCAGTTCGAGGCGTTGGTCTACGGCGACGCGCAGATGTACCTGGACTCGGCCCGGTTCAACAAGCCCGGCACGATCCCGCTGGCGTTCCAGACCGACGTGGTCGACGGCTGCCCCAGCGACTGCGGGCTCTGCCCCGAGCACAAACAGCATGCCTGCCTCGGCATCATCGAGGTCAACACCGGCTGCAACCTGGACTGCCCGATCTGCTTCGCCGACTCCGGTCACCAACCCGACGGCTACTCGATCACCCTCGACCAGTGCGAGCGGATGCTCGACACGTTCGTCGCCGCCGAGGGCGAACCCGAGGTGGTGATGTTCTCCGGCGGGGAACCCACCATCCACAAGCAGATCCTGGAGTTCGTCGACGCCGCCCAGGCCCGGCCGATCAAGGCGGTCAACCTCAACACCAACGGCATCCGGCTCGCCTCCGACAAGCGGTTCGTCGCCGAACTCGGCCGGCGGCACAGCCCGGACCGGGCGATCAACATCTACCTGCAGTTCGACGGTTTCGACGAGCGTACCCACCGGGCGATCCGCGGCCGCGACCTGCGCGAGGTCAAGCGGCGGGCGCTGGACAACTGCGCCGAGGCCGGGCTGACCGTCACCCTGGTCGCCGCCGTCGAGCGCGGGCTCAACGACCACGAACTCGGCGCGATCATCGAGTACGGGCTGACGCACCCCGCCGTACGGTCGGTGTCGTTCCAGCCGGTCACCCACGCCGGACGGCACGTCGAGTTCGACCCGTTGCACCGGCTGACCAACTCCGACATCATCCACGGCATCGTGGCGCAGCGCCCCGACTGGTTCACCGCGTCGGACTTCTTCCCGGTGCCATGCTGCTTCCCGACCTGCCGGTCCATCACGTACCTGCTGAGCGAGGGCACCCCGGGCGAGCCCGGCTTCGGGGTGGTGCCGATCCCACGGCTGCTCAACGTCGCCGACTACCTCGACTACGTCGCCAACCGGGTGCTGCCGGACCTGGCGATCCGCGAGGCGTTGGAGAAGCTGTGGTCGGCGTCGGCGTTCATGGGCACCGGCACTACCAGCGAGCAGTTGACGGCCGCCGCGACGGCGCTGGACTGCGCCGACGCCTGCGGAATCAACCTGCCGGCGGCGATCGCCGACATCACCGACCGGGCCTTCATGATCGTCATCCAGGACTTCCAGGACCCGTACACGCTCAACGTCAAACAGCTGATGAAATGCTGCGTCGAGGAGATCACCCCGGACGGTCGGATGATCCCGTTCTGCGCGTACAACTCGGTCGGCTACCGCGAACAGGTCCGCGAGCAGCTGTCCGGTGTCGCGGTGGCCGACGTGGTGCCCAACGCGCTGCCGCTGCAGCCGGTGCTCGCCGACTCGCCGTACGGGTCGAAGGTGGCCCGGCCCGGTGGGCGTACCGGCAACGGCCGAATCGCCCCGGACACCACCAACGTCGGCCGGCGGGTCCGGTGACCGGCCGGGCCTCGCCGGTGGACGGTCCCACTGTCTCCACCGACGCGGAGACTGACACGGAGACCGGCGCGATGACCGACGCGAAGGCGTGCTGCGCCGCCGCGTACGGCTCCGACGTCGTCGCGTTGCTGCTCGGCGAGTCGTACCACCCGGGCGGTCTGGCGTTGACCCGGCGGCTCGCCGACCGGCTCGCGTTGCGTCCCGGCGCGGCCGTGCTCGACGTGGCCAGCGGGCGCGGCGCCACCGCGCTGCTGCTGGCCCGGACGTACGGGGCCGACGTCACCGGCGTCGACCTGTCGGCGGCCAACGTGTCCGCCGCGACGCAGGCGGCTGCCGCGGCCGGGCCGGCCGATGCCCGGGGGTCGGTGCGGTTCCGGCTCGGCGACGCCGAGCGGCTGCCGGTGCCCGACGCGGCGTTCGACGCGGTGGTCTGCGAATGCGCCTTCTGCACCTTCCCCGACAAGGCCACCGCCGCCGCAGAGTTCGCCCGGGTGCTGCGGCCGGGCGGGCGGCTCGGCCTCACCGACGTCACCGTCGACCAGGCCCGGCTGCCGGCCGAACTCGCTGGGCTCGGCGGCTGGATAGCCTGCGTCGCCGACGCCCGCCCGCTGGCCGAGTACGCCGACCTGCTGGCCGCGGCCGGGCTGCGGGTGACGTACACGCAACGCCACGACGCCGCGGTCGCCGCCATGCTGGAGCAGATCGAGGCCCGGCTGACGCTGGTCCGGATGACCGCCCGGGACCGGGCCGAGGCGGCCGGGCTCGACTTCGCCCGGGCCCCGGCGGTGCTGGCCGCCGCCCGCGCGGCGATCGCCGAGCAGATCATCGGGTACGGCCTGCTGGTGGCGACCAGACCATGACCGGCGGACACGACCTGGTGGTGATCGGCGGCGGGGCGGCCGGTCTCGGCGCGGCCCGCGCCGCCGCCGGAGCCGGTGCCCGGGTGCTCCTGGTCACCGACGGGCCGCCCGGCGGCGACTGCACGTTCACCGGCTGCGTCCCGTCGAAGACGCTGATCGAGGCGGCCGGGCGCGGCCTGCCGTTCGACGACGCCGTACGACGGATGCGATCGGTGATCGCGCAGATCGCCGCCACCGAGGACGCCGCCGCACTGCGGGCCGAGAGCATCGAGGTACGCCGTGGCCGGGCCCGGTTCGTCGCGCCGGGCCGGATCGACGTCGACGGCACCGTGCTGGCCGCCCGCCGCTACGTCGTCGCCACCGGAGCCGCCCCGGCGGTCCCGTCGGTACCGGGGCTGGCCGACGTCCCGTACCTGACCACCGAGACGGTCTTCGACCTTGCCGCCGCACCCGGGTCGCTGATCGTGCTCGGCGGCGGCCCGGTCGGCTGCGAACTCGCCCAGACCTACGCCCGGTTCGGCACCCGGGTGACCGTCGTCGAGGCCGCCGACCGGCTGCTGCCCGGCCACGAGCCGGCGGTGTCCGCGGTGATCGCCGACGTGTTCGCCCGCGAAGGGATCACGCTGCGCCTCGGCGCGCAGGCCATCGAAGCGGGTACCACCGGCGGCGTGACGTTGCGGCTGGCCGACGGCAGCCAGGTCCACGGCGACCGGCTGCTGGTCGCGACCGGCCGACGGCCGACCACCGGCGGGCTCGACCTGCCGGCCGCCGGGATCGCCGCCGACGACCGAGGGCACGTGGTCACCGACGCCCACCTGGCTACGACCGCACCGGGCGGGTACGCCGCCGGCGACGTCACCGGCCGGATGCCGTTCACCCACGCCGCGTTCGCCATGGGACGGATCGCCGCCGGCAACGCGCTGTCGCGTCGGCGGCAGCGCTACGACCCGGCCGCCACGCCGTGGGTGGTCTTCACCGACCCGGAGGTGGCCCGGGTCGGGCTGACCGAGGCGCAGTCGGTCGGCCGGGGCGGCCGGGTGGCGTACCTGCCGATGACGGAGATGGACCGGGCGGTCACCGCCGACGCCACCGACGGGTTCGTCACCCTGGTCGCCGGGCCGCGCCGGCTGCTGGGCAACCTCGGCGGCGGCCGGATCCTCGGGGCCACCGTCGTCGCCGGCCGGGCCGGCGAGATGATCCATGAACCGGCGCTGGCGGTGGCCACCGGCATGTTCGCCGGCCGTCTCGCCCAGGCCACCCACGCCTACCCCACCTGGTCGTACGGGATCCAGCTGGCCGCCGCCCAGTTCGTCACGGCCATCGGCGGCCGGCGGGCCCGCCCCGCGCGGGCGGTCCGGTGATCAGCGCGTACGCCGCGTCGCGGCCCGGCAGTCCGGCGATGCCGCCGACCGGTGCGGTGCCCGCCCCGGACACCACCAGCCCGGTCAGCGGCGTGCGGTGGCCGGCCAGGTCCGGCGTCGGGCGCAGCATCGCCAGCTGGTCCAGGCTGATGTCCAGGTGCATCGGGTGCGCGCCGGGCCAGTGCAGTTGCCGGGCCATGTCGGCCGGGGTGTGCGTCACCCGGTCGACGACACTGGCGGTGAACCCGGGTGCCCGGGCCTCGACGGTGGCGATCATCCGGTCGGCGAACTCCTCCCGGGCGGCGTCCCATCCACCCCGCACCTCGTAGGGGGCGCAGGGGCAGGCCAGGTAGACGGTGTGCCGGCCGGGCGGGGCGAGGCTGTCGTCGAGCGCGGTCGGCGTGAACGCGTACGTCGGCACCGGGTCGTCCGGCAGGTGACCGGCTTCGGCCTGGGCGAACCCGGCGGACAGCGATTCGAGGCTGTCCACGTACGACTGCAGTCCGTTCCAGTCGCCGGGCCGGGCCTGCGGGTAGCCGGGCAACCCGGTGGTGGCCAGCAGCACCAGGCTCTGTACGGCGTTGCCGCGCCCGGCGGCCCGCAGCCGGTCGGCGACCGGGCCGGTCAGCGGCGGATCCAGCAGGTCGAGCAGGGCGCTGCGCGGGTCGATGGCGGTGAGCACCGCGTCGGCGGCGATCCGGGTACCGTCGGCCAGCTCGACCCCGGCGACCCGGTCGGTGCCGGGGCCGGTGCGCAGGATCCGGGCCACCGGCGTGTTCACCCGCCAACTGCCGCCGTAGCTGGCCAGCCGGGTGGCGAGCGCGTCGGTCAACGCCTGCGACCCGCCGACCGGATGCCACTGACCGACCTGGTGGTAGAACGCCTGCCACAACGCGAAGGTGGCCCCGCCGACCTGCTGTGGTGACGCGGAGGCGTGCGCAGCGAACGCCGCCACCGGCGCCCGGACCAGCTCGGTGTCGAACTGTTCCCGCAGCACCCGCCCGTACGGTGCCAGCAGGGTACGGGCCAGCCCGACCGGGCCGCCGTTGCGGGCCAACGCCCGGCCACCCGCCGCGACCAGGCCCGGCATCGCCCGCAGTCGGTGCGTCACGCCGGTGCCGGGGTCCAGCATGGTCCGCATCGCGGTGACGAGCGGCCACGCCTGGCGCATCCAGGCCGCGTACCGCCGCGCGGCCCGCCGGTCGACCTCGGCGATCGACTCGACGGTGGCCTCGACGCTGCGGTGGAACCGGACGATCGTGCCGTCGCGGAACGCCGCGATGGAGAACGGGTCCATCTCGCGGTAGACCAGCCCGGCGTCCCGCAGCCGTAGGTCCTCGACGATGCCGGTGGCGTTGATGATGTTGTGCGCCGCCGAGTGGGTGTTGAAATGGTGGCCCGGCAGCAGTTCCTCGGTCCGGGCGCCGCCGCCCAGCTTGTCAGACTGCTCCAGCACCTGCGTCTGCCAGCCGCTACGGGCCAGGTAGCAGGCGGCGACCAGGCCGTTGTGCCCGCCGCCGACCACCACGACCCGGCGGGCACGCTGCTGCCGGGCCCTCATGCCGAGCGGCCGCGAAGGTGGCGCCACGCCCGGGTGGCTTCCGGCACGGTGAGTGCCGCCGCTGCGGTCGTGGTGGCGGCGGCCAGGGTGCACCAGCCGCAGATCCGGCGGTGCCGGCTGAGCTGCTCGGCGAACAGCCAGGCCCCGGCGGCCGCGTCACCGGCCGCCTTGCCAGCAGCGAACAACGGCCGCCACGGCTGGCGGGTCGCCCGGTCGGCGTCGCCCGTCCCGATCAGGGCGAGGGTGACGCCGGCGTTGGCCAGCGCGAGCGCGGTGTCCGGGGTGTGTCCGGCGGCGTACGCTTCGCCGCTGGCGTCCACCCGGTCGGCGTCCAGCCAGGGCAGCGCCGGCTCCGGCAGGTGCCGTACCAGGCCGTACTGGTAGGTGGCGACCACCGCGTAGGCGCCGACCGCCAGCAGGGTCAGCCCGGCCGACCACCGCCGTCGCCGCAGCGTCGGCGTGTCGGCCAGGCGCAGGTCGTCGCTGACCCGTTCGGCTGCCCGGTCCGACGTCCGGCCGACGCCGGTGGGTCGACCCCGGATCCGCTCGGCGGGCTGTCCCTGTCGTCTCATCCGGTCGGCTACCCTTCTCGCGGCGGACCACACGGGTGGATGGCTGCGGAGACGGTCGGAGCCGGTCGGCATGGATCGAGCCGGCCCGCTATCCTGGGGTGGCCCGGGTGCCGGCCCACTCGGGTTTGTCCGGTTCGCCCCGCTTCGCGAGCCGGCGACCGTGATGAGAGGACTGACCACTGCCATGCCGATCGAGTTCGCCTACGTATTGATCGTCTTGCTGGTGATCACGAGCGTCATGCTCACCATGCTGATCCTGCTGCACAAGGGCAAGGGTGGCGGCATGTCCAGCATGTTCGGCGGTGGCGTGAGCACCAGCCTGGCCGGATCCTCGGTGGCCGAGAAGAACCTCGACCGTTACACCGTGCTGACCGGCATCGTGTGGTTCGCCTGCATCGTCGGCCTCGGCCTGTGGCTGAAGGTCGCGATGAGTGCGGGTGTGTGATCCGTCGCATTTCGTCGTAAGATTTCGCGCGGCCCGTTGATACGGGCCGCGCATTCTTTTCGGTACGCCCGCTTCACCGGCGTCGCACCGCCGCCTCGTGCCGGTGGTGACACCCCCTCCCCGACGACAGGAGCGACTAACATGGCGAGTGCGAACACGATCCGGGGCAGCCGGATCGGTGCCAGCCCGGCCCGGCCCACCGAGCGGGCCGAGCCCGCGCCCCGCCGGCAGACCACCTACTGGTGCGCGAACGCGCACGCGGTGGAGATCAGCCTCGCCGTGGACGCGGCGGCTCCGGAAACCTGGGAGTGTCCACGTTGTGGGCTGCCCGCCGGGCAGGACCGGCACAATCCGCCGGCCCGGCCACGGACCGAGCCGTACAAGTCGCACCTGGCGTACGTGAAGGAGCGCCGCAGCGACGCCGACGCCGAGGCGATCCTCGCCGAGGCGCTCGCGGCGGTCCGCGCCCGACGCGGCGAGTCCTGACCGGCTGCCTACCCCCACTCCCGACGCACCGGAGGCTGACCCGGCTCGTCATGCCCGGGATCGGCGTCGACCGGGCGAATCCCTTCGTCGGACTCCAGTATCCCGCTGCAGTCCGTCAGGCAGAGGGTTGCGTCGCCACCGCGGCATGGGGGTCAGTCAGGGGCGGGCACCAGCACTGTCGTGCCTGACCAGTTGATGTGCGCGTTTCGGATGTGGTGCCACGGTTCGCCGTCCTCGTCGAGGCCGGTCAGTTCGGCGAGGTAGTGGCCGAAGCCGTACCCGGCGGCTCGCAGGGTGGCGATCGCCCACGGTTGGAGCTGGTCGGCGACGCGCTCGGGGTGGCGCTGGTCGAACGGGACCTCGATGACGCCGAGCAGGTCGTAGCGTTCGTCGGTGCCACCGGGGTCGACCACCCGGCACAGCGAGAATCCGTACCGTTCGCGCTGCTCACCGTCCACCCAGCTGAGTTGTCCAGCCACAGTGTCCTCCTTGATCATTGTTTGGATGCTGAGGTGAACGAAGCATCGCGCTAAAACTCGCTTATATCAACCCCTTGTGTTGTTCATGATCACCTGGTGTGATGTCGTGGTCACCATCCAATCACGAGGGAAGTCACCGATGGCACGTGCACCGAGGACCCGCAAGGCACCCGCCAACCCCGCCATGTCGCCGACCGTGCAGGCCATGGAGCTCGGCATCCGACTGCGCGAGCGCCGCGAAGAGCTGGGCATGACCGCCGTCGGCGTCGGCCGCAGCAGCGGCATCACCCAGGCGTACGTCTCCGGCGTGGAGATCGGCAAGGTCAAACTCCCCGCCGACCGGCTCGCCCAGCTCGTCAAGATCTACGAAATCGACGATCAGGAGGCGACCGAGCTGGAGGCGCTGCGGATCGGCGCGATGGGCCGCGCCTGGTGGCACACGTACAAGCAGCTCTTCCCGGCCGAGTTCCTGCGCTTCCTCGGCTACGAGGCCGGCGCCGACCACGTCCGCACCTACCAGAGCGAGCTGATCGACGGCCTGCTGCAGACCGAGGCGTACGCCCGCGCGATCCTGCGCGGCGGCAACACCTACGTCCGGCTCACCGAGACCGAGCAGCGCATCGAGGTACGGATGGCCCGGCAGCGCCGGCTCGCCGAGGACCCGTCACTGCGGATCACCGCGATCGTCGGCGAAGGCGCCATCCGCCAGCAGGTCGGCGGCCCGACGGTGATGCGCGCCCAGCTCGACCACCTGGCCGACCTGATGACCCGGCACCCGGAGCAGATCCAGATTCGGATCATGCCGTTCTCGGCCGGCGCGTACCCGGCGCTCGGCGCTCCGTTCGTGATCCTGTCGTTCCCGTCGGCCCGGGTGCCGGACCTGGTATGGCAGGAGGTGCTCACCTCCAGCGACATCATCGACCAGTCCACCCGGGTCGCCGACTACACGATCACCTTCGGTGAGACGCTGGAGCGGGCGTTAAGCTTCGAGGAGTCCCTCGCCCTGATTTGCCAGGTCGCCCAGGAGATGGAATGACCGAGCACACCCCCACCCGTGACTGGTTCAAGTCCTCGCGCAGCGCGAGCAACGCCGCCTGCGTCGAGGTCCGCCTCAGCACCAACACCATCGGCGTACGCGACTCCAAGGACCGTAGCGGCCCGGCGCTCGCCTTCGACCCGGCCGTCTGGACCGGCTTCCTCACCACCCTCAAGGCCGCCGCGCCGGGCTCGTAGCCTCTGCGGCTATCGCCAGAACAGCAACCGCCGCCTGCGCCACGGAGTCGCGGCGTAGGCGGCCAGCCCGACAGCCAGCAGCGCGGCGCTGAGCACGAGACTGGGCACATCGTCGTACGGCCGTGCGCTGAACTCCCACCACCGATACTGATCGTTCCCGCCGAACCCCCAGTACCACAGGACGACGGCTACGACCGACGGCAGCGTCCAGGCCAGCCGCCAGCCGAGGACCGCTCCGGCGACCAGTGCCAGGCCGAACCAGCCCATCCATCCCCGCGCCATGATCGCAACGACGGCCGGCTGCGTGGTCAGTGCGGAGATGCCCAGGAAGATCACTGCGGAGCCGATACCCAGCCCGGCGAGGTAGAGCCGTTGCATGGACCGTAGTCGTCGGGTGGCTGCCAGCTCCAGACCAGCGAGTGGACTGGCCAGCCCGATGACCGGCAGGACAGCTGCACCCATGACGAGCAGCCGCCACATTGGGACGAACGCTGTGTCGTGTTCGACCGCCTGAGGTAGCGGTGCCTCGACCATGCCGAACCAGGTCACGAGCGCACCCAGAAGGGCCATGCCGGCGAGGACGGTACGTGCCGGCCGAACCGAGAGAAACAGCCTGACCGGTACGGCGTCTGTGGGTACCTCAACGTCCCGAC
The DNA here is from genome assembly GCF_048060215.1 of Micromonospora sp. LOL_021. Taxonomy (NCBI): domain Bacteria; kingdom Bacillati; phylum Actinomycetota; class Actinomycetes; order Micromonosporales; family Micromonosporaceae; genus Micromonospora; species Micromonospora sp. LOL_021. The sequence goes on from NZ_JBHMIN010000031.1 coordinate 70,094, forward strand.
TGACAGTAGCGCCCATGAATGTAATTCACCTCTTCGTCCGCCCATCGAAACTGATCTGATAGGGAGTCGCCGTTTGCGATCTCGCGTCCATCCGACCAGGCTTCTTGCATTTCCGCAGGTGCGTTGGTCTGGTAATCCGGGCTGCTCTCCCCGACCAGATACGCCTCCAGCCAGGCGCCAACCGCCTCGAACCGCCTCCGGTCGGGCGGGCGTAGATCCTTCCAGTCACAGGATTCAAACTTGAAGGTCGAGGAAATTATCGCCGTAGCGATGCTGCCTGAGAAAGACCACGAACTTCCCTCGAAGATGTAGAAAATCGGCGGTGCTCCATTGTAGCTGAGATGCCACTGCCCGTCGGGCAAGAGAATCCAGGCTTTCTGTAGACCGGCCTGATTGATGCGTGGTGGGCGGACGAAGCTTTCTGGCAGCAGATCGATCCGCGCGTTGACCTCCCGCAACTGGGGAAGGTACTTCTCGTGCTCCGGCCAGATGCACAAGGTGGTCGTGCCTTCGACGCACATCACGTCTTCTCCTGGCTGCTTCCGGTCCGTCACCGCGTTCGTGGCGACTAGGACTACGACGAGCGGCAACACCGCAGGGACCAGCAGCAGCGTCCTCCGCCGTCGCAGTGCATGGGAGGTCGGCAGGTAGAGCATCGTCAGCAGCAAGACTGTGACTGACGCCAGCCGTAGGGTGAGTGGTCCCGGATCGACTGTCATCTCCGGTCGGCCGGAGATGACGACGAATCCAAACCGGTCGAGAAACGCGGTCAGAAACAGGAATCCCATTGCCGCTGCCAGTGCTGCGAAAATTGAACCGAGCAACTTTCCGCACGCCCAGCCCAGGGCGGTCGAGGTCAGAATCACGAAGATTCCGAGTAACGCATAGCCTAACCAAAGATGCACGCCGGGTGGAAACGTCCGAGCCGTGATCACGAAGGCGACGGCCTGACCGACCAAGTACGGGACCAGCAGGACGATGACGGTAGCGCCCAGCCGGTTCGCTTCCAGCCGGGCCGGATGGAACCGCGAGGCCGTCAGCTGTTCATCAATCCGGTGTCGCTTCGGCGCGCTCGCCGCCCAAGCTGCGGCACCGGCACCGACCACCCCGAGCAGGTACGCGGGCACCAGCGCTGCAGCCCCGGTCTCCGGCCAGACACCGATCCAGTGGCGGTTGCGGAGGAACAGTGCTGTTAGGTCGATGGCGACGAACACTGGCAGCGCCCACCGGAGCGGAGAGTTCCGTACGTGTAACCACAGCCCGTTCACAGGCTTTGCTCTCCTTCGGGCAGTAGATGCATGTACGCCCGCTCCAGTGGGGAGTGCCCGGGGAGCCCGTCGTGGCCCAGCGCCGACAGCTCGGCCACCGAACCGTCGAACCTGGCCACCCCGCCATGCATCACGATCACCCGGTCACAGACCGCCGCGACATCGTCGATGAGGTGGGTGCTGAGCACCACCACCGTGTCCCGCAACTCTGCGATGATCTTGCGGAACTGGAGTCGCTGGCGTGGGTCCAGGCCGACGGTGGGCTCGTCGAGCAGCACCACCCGCGGACGTCCGACGATCGCCCAGGCGATGCCGGCGCGCTGGCGCATGCCGCCGGAGAGACTGCGCATCCTCGAGCGGCGTCGATCAGCCAGGTCGACCATCTTCAACGTCTCGTCGACCGCTTGCCGCCACTTGCCAGCCGGCACCCCACGCATCCAGGCCGCATAGGTCACAAAGTCGACGACCTTCATCAGCGGGTCGAACCCGAAGTCCTGCGGTAGATAGCCGATGCGGTCCCTGATCTTGCGGGCCGAACGCTCGTCGTCGATCTCGACGTCGTCAATGCGGATCCGGCCGTTGCGTGGTGGCATGACGGTTGCCAGCGTCCGTAGCAAGGTTGTCTTCCCCGCGCCGTTGGGGCCCAACAGCGCGGTGATCCCGGGCTGCAGTGTGACGCTGAGGTTGTCGATGATGGTCGACTTCCCATAGCCCTGGGCCAGCGCATCGAGCACGATCGTCACCTGGCGACTCGCAATCACAGGTCCGAGGATTGGCAGAGCAAATACTGGCTCCCTGGATTCGCGCCGAACCAGGCCGGGCTGTCGGACCGGCCACAGTAGGCACGTTGACCCTGGCAGGATAGACCCGTCGGGAGACAATCGTCTCGGTCAGGAGGCGACATGGCTGAACGTGACTTCGCGCGAGCTCGGTTCATGACTTCGGACAGCACAGGCGATGCCGGCGGATCGGCCTTCGTGGTCCCGGCGGAGCTGGCCGCATCCCACGGCACCTACTTCGGCGACGCCGGGCGGGCCTGGATCGCGGCGTTGCCGCACCTGGCGGCAGCCACCATGGACGGGTGGGGGCTGCGCCCTGACGGGCCGGCGAGCTGCGGTGCGATCGCCCTCGTGCTGCCCGTCGTACAGGCCGACGGGTCCCCGGCCATGCTGAAGCTGCAGCCGATCGACGAGGAGACCGTCGGCGAGCCGGTGGCGCTGCGGACGTGGGACGGCGACGGCGCTGTCCGACTCCTACGGCACGACGCACGCTCCGGCACGATGCTGCTGGAACGCCTCGACGCCGGCCGTACCCTCGCCGCCGTACCCGATGATCTGACCGCGCTGCGGATCCTCAGCCAGCTGCTCGCCCGGCTAACCTCGGTGGCCGCACCGCCCGACGTACGGCGCCTCGCCGATGTCGCCGCCGGGATGCTCGACCGGGTGCCGCAGGCGCTGGTACGGCTACCCGCAGCCGACCATCCGCTGATCCGGCGGTGCGCGGCGGCCGTCGAGGAGTTGCTGCCGGAGGCCGGGGACCGGCTGCTGCACTGGGATCTGCACTACGACAACGTCCTCGCGTCCCGGGCCGACTCCTCCGGGTTGGGCTCGGCCGCGTCCGACAGTCGGGAGCCGTGGCTGGCGATCGACCCGAAACCACTCGCCGGCGACCCCTGCTTCGAGCTTCTCCCCGCCCTGCACAATCGTTGGGACGACGTTGCCGCCACCGGCGTGCCGCGTGCGGTCCGGAGACGCTTCGACCTGATGACCGAGATACTGGGCGTCGACCGGGAGCGGGCCATCGGTTGGACGCTCGGCCGCGTACTGCAGAACCTGCTCTGGGAGTCCGAAGCCGGCGGCCAGGCGTGGCACAGCGCGCCCGACCGCGCCATCGCCCACACTCTGCTGCGCCAGGATTGACCTGCCGTCAGCCGATCGTGGCGATGAGCCGTCGCAGCGCGGCGTGAGCCGGCGGACCCCACGTCGGCTTGCCGCCGGGGCGACCGTGGACCCCGGCGTCGCCGATCAGGATGCCGCCGAGGGCGCGGGCCATCGCCCAGCCACGGGCGCGGCGCATGGTGGCGGCGTCCAGAATCGGCTGGTACGCCGCGTAGAAGTCGTCGATGCTGTCGTCCGGAAGCAGGATCCAGCCGGCAGCCAGGTCATACGCCGGATCGCCCACGCAGAGGTCGCCGAAGTCGATGACGCCGCAGACGGTGCCGTCGGCGGTGAGGATGTTCGCCGGGTGCAGGTCCGCGTGCAACCACAGCCCCGGCCCTGACCATCCGGGCGCGTTGACCGCGTCCCGCCAGACAGCCTCGACGGCGTCCGGGTCGTCGATCAGCCCGCGCCCGGTGACCTCGGCGAGTCCGCGAGTGAACTGGTCGGTGTGGTCGGCCAACGGCCCGCCCCGGCCGCTGCCGCTGCCGGTGGGCGCGTTGTTGGGAGCGGGTCGGTGCAGCGCGGTCAGGAACGCTGCCAGGGATTCAGCTGCCGCGCGGGCTCGCGTGACCGGGGCGCGGTCGGCGGGGGTACCCGGCACCCAGGTGGTGACGAGCCAGGGCCGGGGGAAGCGCGCGGACGGCTCGCCGAGGCGCTGCGGTACGGGGACCGGCAGCGGCAGGTACGGCGCCAGCGTGGACAGCCAGGCGTACTCCTTACGCAGCAGTGCGTCCGCCGAGCCGGTCCCCCACGGCAGCCGGACGGCGAGGTCGTCACCGAGGCGCCACATCTGGTTGTCCCAGCCGCGCGCAGCCAGGCGGACCGGCCGGTCGGCGAGGTCGGGACACTGGTCGCGGAGCAGTCCCTGGACCAGCTCTGCGGTGACCTCGACCTCGACGTGGTCCACGGCGAGCAACAGTAGCCGTAGCTTGACGCTAGAGCCCAGGAATCGGCGCAGGCCTGGAGGGAGAATTCGTGGAGGTGACGACCTACTTGGTGGTCTGCCGGCGGGTCGGCGACTGGTGGGCGATCAGTGTGCCTGAACTCAACGGCGTACATACGCAGGCCCGGCGACTCGACCAGGTCGCTGCGGCGGCTCGAGAAGCGATCGCGTTGCTGCTTGACGTCAATCAAGCCGTGGTGGACGTCGATGTGTTTCCAGATCCTTCAGGCGTCTGCGACGGAGCTGGTCAGCCGGCCTGAGGCTGGGCCCGCTGGGCGGGCTCGATTGGGTACTCCATCGATGGTCGATGCTGCCGAGTAGTGCGTCTTGGTCGTCGGCCAGATGAGAACGAAGCGGCAGCGGGACGAATCGGCAGGCAACCCGTAGCTCGCTGTCCAACCCGGAACCCGTCACAGTGTGCTGCCAGGTATCGGGTGCCTCGGATGGAGCCCGCAGGTGGAAGTATGTGGTGCGGCGCGGCTGACCGGTCCCGGGGTGTGGCTTGTCTTCCGCCCCGATCCCGCAGACCACGGTGACGTCGGTCAGGCCGGTCTCCTCGGCGACTTCGCGTAGTACCGCGTCGTGCAACTCCTCGTCGGGTTGCACGCCACCAGCCGGCACCTGAGTGCCAGCGTCGGGGTGGTCGATCTGGTCGAAGACGAGGAGTTGCGCACCGCTGCCGGTGGTACGGATGACGTATCCGGCGACGCGGGTTCGTGGCCTCATCGGTACATCGTGCACGGCCGCCAGAGGCATGACCGGTTTGCCGAGACGATTGCCCTCCATGCTGGTCGTGGATGCATCCTCACCGTCGTTGTACGGTTCCACCGTGCGTGCGCCGGTGAACGTGACGATCTGGGATGGTCCGGCCGGACCGGCACCCGCGATCCTGATCCACGGCACACTCAGCTGGGCGGTGTCGGCGTTCGAGCGGCAACGGCCGCTGGCCCGGCATCGTCGGGTGCTGCTGCCGGACCGACGGGGTTACGGCGGTAGCCCGGACCTCGACGATGGTCAGGTGACCAGCGACTACGCCGTCGACGCGCAGGACGTGGTCGCGTTGATGGCCGGCGGCGTCCATCTTGTCGGCCACTCGTACGGCGGCACGGTGGCGATGATGGCCGCAGCGGCGCGGCCCGACCTGGTCCGGTCATTGACGCTCATCGAGCCGTGTGGCCACCGGATCGCCTCGGAGGATCCGTCAGTCGCCGCAGTGGTCCAGGACGCGCGCGAGTTCATGGCTGATGCCCGCAGGCGGTCCGCGCGGCGGTATCTGGACCTGGTCTACCCGGCTGGGCAGCCGCGTCCGGAGCCGGCGGATTGGCTGGAGCGGGCGGCCCGGACTGCCCTGAACGAACGTCCGTGCTGGCTGGCGGACCTGGCCACCCAGCCGCTGGCGGATGCCGGGTTCGTGAAACTGGTGATCGTCGGCAACTGGGGTACGGTCCCCGGCGGGTACCGGCCCGGCATGGCGCAGGTGATGGAGAAGGTAGCGGCGACGGTCGCTGACCGGATCGGAGCTCGCCTCGTCCGGGTCCCCGGTGCCGCGCACGAGCCCCACCGCGAGCAGCCCGACGCCGTCAACAAGGTGCTCGAACAGCTGTGGTCAACCGGATGAGCCAGTAGTTCGGATCATTGCCTGGTCGGTGCGCCGATCGGATGCGCGTGGTCGGACCTGCCGTCGGTGTGTCGTGTCGATGGCGCGTAGTGGATCACGCTGGGCGCGGTGCGCCCGTACGTTCGTTCTCAGCATGTCGAGTGGAACAGGCCGCCGACTGGCTGGGTCGTGGCCAGTTCGTTGTAGTGCTGCACGGCTTGCGTCGTCTCGGCGACGTACGGCGTGATGCCGTGCCGGTCAAGAAGCTCAAGGGTGCGTGGGTCGATATGAAGCTGGAGCTGCATGCCGCGTGACAGGACGATCGCGGTCGCGCCGTGCCGCAGCAGTTCCTCGACGTCCTCGGGTTGAATCCCCGGGCTGTGCCTGGTCCCGGTCTCGGACCAGTCCCAGGCTCGGCCGCCGCCCGGGTGGAGCATGAAGTCCTTGCCGGTCCCAAGTCCTTCGACATCCATCCGACCCCACGAGATCGCCAACACCTTTGGGGACCGCTCTGCGGTGTCGGTCAACGCAGCCTCCACTTCATCCGCTGCGGCCGACATCGTGCCGCTGGCTTCCACGGTAACCGTCGACCCACCAGAGGCGTCCGACCCGGGGACGGGTGCGCCGGTGGCGTGTCGGCGCACCCGGACCGAGGTAGGGGAGGGCCCGGTCAGAACGGGCTGAGTACGACTCCGGCGGAGCGGGGGTCGCCGTCGTGCACGAGCGACTCGAACGCGCCGACGTCGTCGAAGGCGAACGCGTACGCCTTTCCGTCGCGCATGTTGGCGTGGATGATCCGGGCGTACTGGTTGGTCGGGTTGTTGCGGTAGAACTCGGCGGCGTTGGTGCTGGGCTGAGTGTGGATGGTGCCGAGGGTGCCCCGGTTCAGTGCGGCGCACAGCGTACGGGAGATCGGGCCGACCACCTGGTCGTTGGGGGCGGGCAGATCGCCGTCGCAGCCCCACACGCTCGCCGACGAGGGTCGGTTGAACGAGGCGACGACCTGACCGGCACCGTTGGTGAAGGTCATCACCCGGCCGGAGGTCCGCCCGTAGTAGCGGATGTCGGGGCGGTCGCCGAACGGTACGACGGTCAGCGTCCGGCTGGTGTATGTGTTCCACGCCGAGGCGATGTACGAGTCCAGGTAGGTGGGGCTGAACAGGCCGGCGCCGGTGGCCTTGCCGGGTGCGAGCACCCGCAGCACGGTGCCGTCGCCCCGGGTCTGGACCGTGTTGGCCCAGCCGGACTGGGCGCGGACTCCGTTGATGATCGCGTTGCGGCCGCCCGCGACGACGTCGCCGGTGCGCCTGGTGACACCGTTGGCGCCGGTCACGGTGACCGCGTGCGGCACCGCGAACATGTCCACCTGGGAGCTGTTGAGCCACAGGCCGGCGTCGTTGTAGGTGAACTCGCTCCAGTCGAACAGGATGTCGCGGTTGGGGTCGCCGCCGGCCCACGGAGCGGGCTGCACCAGGCCGGTCGGGGTGAGGAAGAACTTCAGCTTGGCGCCGAGGGAGAAGTAGACCCGGCCGGAGAAGCCGCGCGGGAAGCGGATCGTCGCGCTGGCGCCGTTGGTCGGTCCGGGGATCGAGGCGTCGGGTGCCGGTGACGGCGGGATTTGTCCGCCGGACCAGGGGATGAACGTGCCGGCCTGGTTGACGTAGCCGAGTCGGCCGGAGGAGAGCTGTACGCCGATCACGTACAGGTGGACGGATCCGGCCCGGCCGGTGTTGTTGGTGACGGTGACCGGCAGCAGCGCCGGGCCGACGGCCTGGGCGGGTGCGGCGGCGAGGGGGCCGGTCGAGGCGGCGGTGATCAGGACGGCGGCGAGAGCCAGCAGCTTTCTTCGGACAGCCATGAGGGACTCCTCGGGCGGGTGGTCGGACGACGGTCGGACGGCGAGAGAGCGCTCTCCGAGAAGAGTCTTACTGTTAACACTGTTTGTCAATAGATGTGCGGCGATGTGTGACCTGGGGTGACGACGTCGGTTATCCGGTTGCCGGCGGAGTCGGGTGTCACCGACGATGACCGTCATGGCGACGGGCGAACGGCCGATGGACGCCGTTCGTCGGCGTGAGCTCGCCCGCCGGGTGCTCGACGGCTACCCGAGCGGTCCCGACGCTCCGATCCAGGCGACCGCCCACGCCCTGACGAAGATCGATCGTGCCGTCGCCCTGGTGCTCGTCGAGGGTGTCAGCGATCAGATCGCGGTCGAGACGGCAGCGGTCGGCCGTGGCCGGGACCTGGACGCCGAACGGGTGGTGGTTGTGCCGATCGGTGGCGCACACGCGATCGGCCGGTTCCTGACCAGCGCCGGTCCGCTGCTGACGCCGGTACGGCTCGTCGGGCTGTGTGACCTGGCCGAGGTGGACATCGTCGCGCGGGGACTGGCCGCCGCCGGGATCGGTGCCTCCCGAACGCACGGCGACCTCGCCGCGCTCGGGTTCTTCGTCTGCGTTGACGACCTGGAGGACGAATTGATCCGGGCGATCGGAGTCGACGGGGTCGAGGCAGTCCTGGCGGCGCAGGGCGACCTCGGGTCGTTTCGCACCATGCAAGGTCAGCTTGCCTGGCGCGGGCGGCCACCCGAGGCGCAGCTGCGCCGGTTCATGGGCAGCGGCTCGCGTCGCAAGTCACGGTACGCCCGGTTGCTCGTCGAGGCGGCTATCGCCAGGGACGTGCTGCCGCAGCCGCTCGACCAGCTGCTCTGCGCGGTCAGCCTGTCCTGAGCCCTTGCTGGCGGTCGGCCCCGGGTGTGCGGGTGCCGGCGGACGCGGACTCGACCAGAGACGTTTGTACCCGGGCGGTACGGGTACGCGTCGGCTTGCGAGTCAGGCGGAAAGCGCCGTTGTCGGAATCCTTGCAGGGCGGGAGGGCCTGATGTGATTGGTGCGGTGCAAATACTTGTCCTCGGCTACAATCAGCCCGATTTGCCGACTGGGATACGGAATCAGATCAACCTTCTCCGCACCAATCCTGCGGTCCGGATAATAGATGTGTATGGAATTGGTAAATCTGAGTGAGTGTTTGCGATAGGTGTGTCGGACGGCGTGTCCGTTGGTGGGGATGGGGTTGGGTC
>NZ_JBHMIN010000032.1:0-76695 GCF_048060215.1 Micromonospora sp. LOL_021
GGGCCGTCTCATTTATCGGGGGGTCCACTGTGGGTTATCGGGGCCCTGCTGAATAAGCCTCCCGGACGTCAATCTGCCCGATGACGCGGCCGGCGTGATCACTGCCGGACTCACCGATCCGGTCCGGTTCCGGATGCTTACCGAGACCCACACCGGGCACGACGGGACGGCGACGTCATTGCTGAACCGCAAGCGGGTCGGCGAGGGCATCGTGTTCGTCACTCCGCAGCACGACCGGTTCATCGACATGGGCGTCATCCCCGATGTTGCCGGTGCCCGGTGGGTGCATACGCTGCACAACCGGCTCGACGTGGAGAGCAGCGAGTTGCCCGCCGCCCGCCTGGAGACCGCCAAGGGCCCGCATGGCCCGTGGACGATGCTCGAACTCGAGGTCGACGATCACCGCGAGTTGGCGGCACGGGTTCGGGAGGCGTTCGCGAAGACCGGGCCCGACCACTCCACAGCTGGCAACGAGCATCCTGCAGTCCGGGGTGAAGGAGCCGCTGTTGCTCGTCCCGATGCGGGTGATCTTCAGAGACTTCGCAGATGACGAGTGCTACTTGGTTAGCATCGATGGCAACTCGCGGCTCGTATCGATGTGGAAGGGCCGCACTGGCGGCAATGTCGACCAGGCAGCCAGCGCCTGCATCGAGACCGTGATCGGTACCCCCGTAGGTACATCGTGGCGCCGCGCGACCCAGCGCCAGATCCGTGACGCCCTGAGCGCCCGGGTGGACCTCATCAACCAAGGGCTGCTCGAAGACGAGCTCACCGAGAACACCATCCGCGCCGGCCACACGTTGACCGCGCCGACGGTAGTCGTGGTCGGCGGCAAGATCACCGACGGCACTGACCTGCTGACCGACATGGTCGCCGCCCGCGAGGACCTGATCGCGACCATCCACACGGACGCGACGCCGTGGGACCCGGCGGCGCAGGCGGAGCAGGGTATGGCCCGGGTGCTGCGCCGGGCCACCAACACAGGGCTAATGACGCCCGAGAAGCGCCGGGTGATCGAGGGCCGGTGCACCGTCGAGGAGATGCACGAGCTGCTCGGGCTGCCCAAGCACCGGCTCTGGGCGGTGGCGCTGACGCTGCAGGCAATCCTCAACCCGTGGTACGACGGGATGCGCACCCTCTTTCGGGAGGAGTTCAACAGCAGTAATCCGACTCGTCTCCTGGTGGGGAAACAGGTTGCATCGACGGCGCTGTCCGGTTATCGGTCCGCGAAGACAATCAACGTCGCGGTCAACGCGTTCAGCGACGGAGGACCAATCGCCGAAACGGTCTGGGAGTTCCGTTGGCCTTGCTGAAGGGCAACGAGCCGCTGCAGGTTCTCGACACGTTGCTGAAGCAGGCGCTTGGCGGTGACAAGGGTGCGATCGCGCAGCTGTGTGTGCTCGGCGGCACCGCCGGCATGCTCAACGGCCTGATCAGCCGCGACCGCGGCTCGAAGCAAACTATGGACGGCAAACGCACCGTCCGCCAGGTGCCGTTCCGGGCCCGCCCGTACCGGATCGTCGAACAGCTCGCGGGAACTGCTGGCGGGCTTAAGACGCTGCACTCGATGGCGGTTTCACACGTCACTGGCAAGCCGGCGAAGCGGTTCTACTCGATCGACGACGCGGAGATGGGCACGGCCGACGGCGACGCCGTCTACGACAAGGCCGGTGCCCACGCCAACCTGGAGATGGAGTGGGACGTCGTCGTCACCGCCGACCCGGTACGGGCAGCCGAGGCCATCAGCGCCGCAGGCGCCAGAACGCACGGCACCTCCTCCCAGAAGCCAGAGCAGGTCCGGCTGCGCGAGAAACTCCGATCCGGAGCGGATTCCGTCGCCGACGCCGTTGCCCGGCTGACCGAGCTGGCCCAGACGCTTGGCGTAGACGTCTTCGGCTCCTACGACATGGTCAACCTGATCAAGAACCAGCTGCAGGACGCCCGAGACGCGTTGAACGCCAATGGCCCGAAACTGCAGCCGATCCTTGATGACGACGAGGACGAGGACGACGAGTGAACCCACACCGTCAGATGCGCCTGCAGATCACGAAGGCTGTCAACGCGCTTCAGCCGGTTCTGCAGACGCCCGACACCGACACCGACGGCCTAACCGTGACGCTGCGGGAGGTGCTGCGGGCGAGGGCCACGCCTTCGACTGCGGTCTACTTCGCGTGGGACCTCTTCGGTCGGTGCCGGTACGTCGGCAGCGTCCGCCGTCCGAAGGCACGGGCCGCTGTCCGAGATCGCCTTCGCGAACACCTGGGCCACGACGACCGACGAGCCGGGTGGCACGCCCTCACGGTCCTGCCGCTGCGGCCGGACCTCGACCTCGAACGGGTCCGGCTGTGTGAGGGTTGGGTGGCTCGTCTCCTGGTGCCGCTCGACGGATGTACCCATCCGATGCTCTCGGCCGAGATGGCGTTGGCGGCGTTCTTCGAGCCGGGGTCCGTCTAGGTGCTGGCCGACCTCGCCGGCTTTCGAGTTGGCGAGGTCGGCCACCAGACACAACGTGCGGCGACGGATCCTTCGTTGAACTGATGCGCGAAACGGTGGGTAACCGGCACCGGACGCTCCGGTGCCGGTTCGTCCAGGTGGCTCCCAATTCGAACGTATGGGCGAGTGTGTCGTGCCCGTCCTGTAGTTCACTGAGCGCTAAAGTGCCAGCCGGACGCTCGGATGACGGCGAAAGATGACGGAGCGAGTGCATTGACGTCACCATCGACACCTTCGGGGAGTAGCCGGGCGGCATCGTCGCCCCGCGCGAAGCACGGACCCGCGCGGTACTGGGCTGTCGACCTCCACGTGCACACCCCGGCGTCGCGTGACGTCGACGTGCAAACCTACGGTGCCTCCGAGGCGCGGCAGATCGTCGAGGCGGCGCTCGCCGCTGGGCTGGACGCCATAGCGATCACCGACCACAACACCGCCGGCTGGTGCGACAGAATGGCCGACGCTGCGCGCGACACGGGGCTCGTGGTGCTGCCCGGACTGGAGCTCAGCACGGCCGAAGGGCATCTCCTCGCCATCTGGGAGGAGGGCACCCCGGCGCAGCACCTTGAGGACGTGCTCGTCGAACTTGGCGTCGCCCGCGCCGACCACGGCGACCTCCACAAGGCCTTGGACAAGGGGTTCGCCGACACGGCGAAGATCATCGCCGCCCGAGGCGGCCTGGCGATCCCCGCACACGCCGACCGGGAGAAAGGCCTACTCCGCCTCGCCGTCGCCGACCGCATCAACCAGACACTGCTTGACGACGCAATCGGCGCGGTCGAGATCGTCGACCTCGCCGAGGCCGGGAAGATCAAGGCCCGGCTCGACGGCCGGCGCGGTCTAGCGCTTGTCCGCAGCTCGGACACCACCGCCTCGGGCGTGAGCTGGCATGTCCTGCACGGCATCGGCCAGCGCCGGACCTGGATCAAGGCGTCCCGACCCGACCTGTGCGGACTGCGGCATGCGCTAGCGGATCCGGAGCTGCGGGTCCGCCTGGAGAAGCCGGCGGCACCGGAGCACACGGTGATCGAGTCGGTGACCGTGGCCGGCGGGTTCCTCGACGGGCAGCAGTTCCAGTTCTCCTGCGATCTCAACTGCCTGCTCGGCGGGACCGGGGCGGGCAAGTCGCTGCTGATTGAGCTGGTCCGGTTCGCCCTCGACCAGCAGACCGACGCCGACGACTTTCCGCAGGTCCGCAAGGAGGTCGACTCCCGGCTCAAGTACGCGCTCACCTCCGGGTCGACCGTCGAAGTCGTGCTCACCCGCGGCCAAGCACGGTGCCTTGTGCGCCGAGCGTACTTCGAGGACGGATCTACTCAGCCGGAGTTCATCGGCGACGCCGAGCAACTGACCGGCCTGTCTGGCCGGATCGCGATCACCGGTTTCTCACAGAGCGAGGTCATCGAGTACGCCCGGACACCGGTCGGCCGGATGGCGCTCATCGACGCCGTCCTCGATTTGACTGAGTTCGAGATACACGAAGCGGACGTGGTTGCCCGGCTCAACGACAACGGCAGGCTTGTCGGCTCGCTCGAGTCTAAGATAGCGCAGGCTCATGCGAGGTTGGAGACTCTTCCGGAGGTTGAGAAGCGACTGGAGGAGCTGTCTGGTCTGTTCGACGGCGAGACCATCAAGATGCAGGCGAAATGGAGCGGGGAGAGGGCCCTATTTGAGTCGGTGGTCGGCATCCCCGAACTGAAGTTCGACCTCCGGACGGCTGACAGCGATAAGTTCCGGAATACGGCCGCGGTCGCCGACAACCAGGACCTTTACCTGCGAGTGCAGGCGACGTATGCGCAATTGCACGAGGCGATCGAGGCGACCAACGCGCAGATGGCGCAGGTCTTGCTGGTGGTAAACAAGGAGCTGGCCGCCATTCGGCAGGAGTGGCTCGAGCGGTACCGAAGGTTCGACCAGGAACTCGCCGAAGCGGTCAGCCGCATCGACGTCGACAACAAGGGCCTCGCTGCCCTGCGTACCCGGCTCGTCGAGCTCCAGACGGAGAAGGCGAAACTCGACGCGCTACAGACTCAGCTCAACGACGAGTTACTGCCAAACCTGGCAACCGCCAAGGCCTATCGGGAAGAGCTGATCGCCGAGTTGATCGAGGCGCGAAGGACTCGTCGGCGGCGGCGCGAGGAACGGATTAAGGCCCTGAACAAGCTAATGGGCGGCATCGTTCGGATCAAGATGCTACCCGAGAACGACGACTCGGCCTACCTGGCCGACTTGACCACCATCGCCAAGGGATCCCGGCTGCGTGCCCCAGTCCTCAAGCTGATCTGCGAGAAGACCCTACCGGTGAAATTGGTCCGCTCGTTCCTCGCCAATGACGTCGACGGCGTGTGCGCCGCTACTGGTGCCGAGCGCAAACATGTCGAGACCCTGTTTGAGCACGTTCGGGAAAAGAATGCGATTGAGGGATTCCTGCGGACGCAGACCCTCGACCTGCACGATGGCCTCTCCGTCGAATTCCGCAAGCATGCCAATGACGGCTATGTGCCGATCGAGCGGCTCGCCCATGGCCAAAAATGCACAGCCATTCTCATCATCGCCCTCGCTGACGGCAACGAGCCCCTCATCATCGACCAGCCCGAGGACGCGCTCCATGCCCCGTGGATCGAGGAGTACCTCGTGGCCAAACTTCGCGACCTGCGCGGCGGTCGACAGTACATCTTCGCTACCCGAAGCCCAGGCCTCGTCGTCTCCGCCGATGCCGAAATGATCATCACCCTCACGTCCGACGCGACCAAAGGGGTCGTCGAAGCCACCGGATCACTCGAACGCCACGACCTTAACGCCCTGACGCTCTATCACCTGGAAGGAGGTCCGGTGCCCTTCAAGCGCAGGACTGTCAAGCTCGGCTCGTCAATGAATTAGCGAGGGCCTTTAGCGCAGTCGACAGAACCGCGGTCCTGGCGGAAGCGCGAGCTGGCTGACATCCAGTACCGGCTGCCGGGGGACTACCAGATCACGATCTTGGTCCTGAATCCCTGCTGGGTTATGACTTCGACTATGCCGAACGCGTAGCGTGGATTCCTTTGGTCGCCGGTCAGCACGCAAAAACCGGTACCTGGCTCTGGGTCAAGTATTGTTCTTGATTTTGCCTCGTCAACATCGTTGAGGGCCTTAGCGCACTCCGCGCGAGTTGCATCCTGCTCGCCGTCCCAAATGGCAATCTTTGCGTAGTAGCTCGCATCGATCGCACCGGCCGAAGCAAATAGATCGTTATTCAAGCCTACATACATTGGTGGATAGCTATCTAGATCCGTGCCATTCTCGGTTATCAAGACTGTCCCAGAGAAGAATGGTTCAATGGTTGGTGCGGGTGTATGGAGGAGACTTGGCTGCGGAGAAGGGTCTCCGTCGACTTCAGGATTGCTGCCTTTGATTATCCCTTCGACTATTGGGGCGATGATGGTTGCGGTTGCTGTGACGGCCCCCACGACGAGCGTTGCGAGGATGGCCAAGACTCCGATCTTTTCGGTTGTGGAGAATCTGGACCAAATTCTTCTCATGATCATCAATTTCCAAAGAGGTGTACGGGTTGTTGCTGTCTCGCTTCTATTTGTACTATTTGGGTGTTACATTTATTCGCGTTAGATGAACTGTGTGGAGTCGTTCTATTCGCCGACGAAGGTTTGCGCCAAGCTGAGCTGGCAGACCAAATCGCGTTCGCCGCGTTCGCCTGCTGAGTTTCAATCTCGTCGACTCCAACCCGAGCAATATGCCGACGGCGGCGCCGCCCAGCTCGGCCAACTTGCCGAGCGACTCCTTTGAGAACTCCCGGCGGAACTGCTGGCCGAAGGTCTCGGCCTGCTGCTGGCCCTTGCGCTGCTTCCGGCCATACCTCATGTCTGGACGACCGGATCAAAGAAGGCGCACCCGGTGACGACCATCATCGGGAGGTTGATCGCGACGTCGCGGGCTACCCCCGCTGCCGTCAGCTCCATCAGCTTCTCGCCAGCGGCTTCCTCCTCCGACTGGTCGGCGTAGAAGGCGCACGCGTCCCACAAGTTGGCATGCAGGAAGGCGTACGACCATTGGGTGTAGACCTGGATGGGTACCGCGACCGCCGCCTTGTCGCCGATGCCGATGCGGTGCAGGTCGGGTTCCTCGGGCGTGGTGCCGAGCCCTTGGGCGAGGG
Source organism: Micromonospora sp. LOL_021 (assembly GCF_048060215.1). Classification (NCBI taxonomy): domain Bacteria; kingdom Bacillati; phylum Actinomycetota; class Actinomycetes; order Micromonosporales; family Micromonosporaceae; genus Micromonospora; species Micromonospora sp. LOL_021. The sequence continues at coordinate 6,638 of NZ_JBHMIN010000032.1, forward strand.
GGAGCAGCTTGTGGCGGCTGAAGACTGGTCGCAGGTCGCCGTCGGGGTCGAACTCGACCAGCAGGCCACGGGCGATCATGTCGTCGACATAGCGTGCGGCGTGCGGCTCCGGCTTCGGCGCGGTCTCCAGCATGCGTACCAGGGAATCGCGGTTGACCGTGAGTTTCGCGTGCCGCTCCGGGTAGAGGAAGGCGGCGGCCCAGATGGAGGCCTCGGTTTCGGTCAGTTCGACCAGGTCGTCACCGAGGTGCACCTCGTAGCATTCCGGGGTCGGGTCCGGTGGGCGGACGTACCGGTAGCGGGGACCCATGCTCAGGCCGGCGGGCACGATCACAGTCGACATCAGGTGATCCTCCCAGCCGGTCAGAAGCTCGCGGCGTAGCCACGGCTGGACTCGATCGCGCTCTGTGTCAGCGCTGCCGCCTCGGCCAGCTTCTGCTTCGCCTGCTCGACCTTGGCGATCGTCTCGGACACCTGCGAGTGGCTGGACCCGCTGGTGATGCCGCGCAGCGCCGCCGTACTGCGGTCGAGGGCTTCCGCGCTGGCCCGGATCGCGCCGACCTGCTGGCCGACCTCGTCACCGAACCGGGCGACGCCCGCCTTGACCTCCTCAACCGAACTCACGCCGACATCCTCCCCATCGGACAATCGCAGTAGCTTCGACCGTACCGGATGAAGTAGGTCCTCGGTCGGCCTCATACTGTCGGCTTCGCGAACGATACTCGGGGAACGATCTTGCCGGATGGACAGCCCGCATGGCGGTGGAAGGAACTTCTCCGGCTGACTGCGGCTGAACCATAGACCGTGAACATGAACCCTTCGGTGGAACCGGACGCGGAATCCAGCGACGTAAGGTGCCGGTCTGAGTCAGCGGAAGTGATCCACAGAGAAGTGCTTCGAGCGCCTTGGACCTGATCCGTGCTCGCCGGTCGGCTGAGGTTGTGAATCGCCGTGCGTCAGCTCGGAAACGCCGTCCTCTGCTGATCATGCGGAGGCAGACGCTATCGACATGATTTTGATGGAGGTCGTATTTATGTTCACCCGTGGTGAACTAACTCGCCGAAGCGGCGCCGACCCGCGTGCCCTGACGTACGCCGTCATCGACCTGGAGACCACCGGGCTGCACCCGAACAAGGGATCCCGCGTGTGCGAGCTGGCGATCGTGCGGATGCGGGGTGACGGCGTCGTCCTCGACGAGTACTCGACCCTGATCAACCCAGGCATGCGGATCAACAACGACGAGTACCACGGCATCACCAACGCCGACGTCAAACATGCTCCGACCTTTCAACAGGCCGCCGGCGACGTGCTGGCCTATCTCCGCGATGCCGTCGTGGTCAGTCACAACCTCGACCACGAGGAGAAGTTCCTGATCGCCGAGTTCGGGCGGCTCGGCGTCAACCTCAGTGGTCTTCCCGGGCTGTGTTCGTTGGTCACCGCCCGGACCCAGATTGACAGTTGGGGCTACAAGCTCGAGAACGTGCACCATCTGGTCACGGGGGAGTGGCTCGACGCGGTGCACTCGGCGCTCGGCGACGCAAGGGCACTTGCCGTGACCCTGACGAAGTTCATCAACGAGGCGCCGCAGCGGCTCTCCTGGATCGGGCCGCAACCCGCACCGATTCCGGCGCTACCCCGCACCGGCATCGTCGCGCCCAGGGCTGCCGGGCTGCGCAAAGGCACCGAAGGATGGCTGGCGACCCTCACCGCGCGACTGCCGCGCATGGCGTACCCGCCGCAGCCCCGGCCGGGCGGGCTGGCCGACTATCGGGCGTTGCTCGGCCACGCCCTGGCCGATGGTCGGATCGTTGGGGAGGAAGCCAACCAACTGGCGGTCGCGGCCACCAACGCCGGACTGACCCAGACCACCGCCCGCCAGGTGCACGAAGAGTTCCTGGCGGACGCCCGAGCCCGAGCCGAGGCCGACGGCGTGGTCACGCCGGCGGAGCTCCGGGAACTGCAGCGGGCTGGTCGGGAACTCGCATCGTCGCACCTCATCAGCGACCTGGAGGAAGCGGCAGCCGCCAATCGGGCCAGGGCCAACGGTCCGCTCAAGGGCTGGCGGATCCTGCCGGTCGGCGACTCGCCCGCCGTCACCGAGGTGATCGACTACGCCGTGGAGCACGGTGCGAAGGCCGCCGTCAGCTTCACCAAGACGGTACGCCTGGTGGTCTGCGACGACCCATTGGCCGACGATCCTCGGTTGGCGAAGCCGGCCGCGTCCGGTGTCGACGTACTTGCTCCTGAGCATGCTCGCAAGCTGTTGGAAGACGAGGCCGCGAAACGCGCGACCGGGCTCTTTGCTGACCAGGCCGGCGAACAGGTCGCCCAACGGATCGTGGCCGAACGTGCCAATGAGGGTCGACAGTCCCGACCCGAGTGGCACGGGTCCTGGCGCAAGTACGAGCTGACCGACGCCCAGTACCACCAGACGTTCGTGGTGCGGGACCGGACCTGGAACGAGCCGTACGTGCACCAGATCGACCTGGCGGAGCTCCGCGAACGGCAGGCCAGGGCCGCGTCGGCGACGCGCAGCAGCGGTTGCGCGGTGGTGCTCCTCGCCGGTGGCGCAGTCGCGGCCGGCCTCGCCGAACTCGTCCGTCAGATCGTGGCGTAGCGCGGCACCAGGGCCTAATGCGCCACGCCGTGAGGCAGAAACCGAGGCGGTCCACGCACCGTCGATTGCAGACCGCAGCAAGCACCCACACGCCGTCCATCGATACGCCGTCCTTCGGCACGCGGTCCTCAATGAAGCGCCGGCCGCCAACGGGGACCGGTAACCCGAGTCGATGCTGATGCGATAGTCGCCTCGACCGGCAGTTTGCTGCTGGTCGGGGCGATGGTTGCGGTGAGCGACTGCGGCTCGGCGGCCGAGCTCGGGGGCGACGACAGCACCCCCCCGCCACCCGGGCATCGAACGGTTCGGTGAGCCCGGGGCGTTGTAGCAGGCCCGGTAGACGTAGGTGCGACAGCCGAGCGCGGTGACGTCGAGGTCGCGGCGGACCACAGAGACCGGCTGTGCGACTCATCGTCGACGCGTTACGAGCTACGGTGCTACAGCCGGTTCGGCCGTCGACACCCGTATATAGCATACGAAACGTGACGCCTTCGGGTATCACCGGGACCGTCGCCACGAGTTCAGCCGCCGGCGCCGCCACGGCGTCGCCGCGTAGGCTCCCAACCCGATGGCGAGTATGGCCGCGCTGAGTAGGAGCGATGCAAGGTCATCTCCTGGGCGTGCGGTGAACTCCCACCAGAAGTACTCGCCCTGCCGGGAGGTGCCCCAGTAGAAGAGGATTACGGCTACCAGCGCCGGCCCTGTCCATGCCAACCGCCAGCCGAGCCACAAGCCGGATAGAAGCGCCAGGCCGGTCCAGGCGAGCCAGGACCGTGCGATCATCAGTAGAACGACTGGGCTTGTCGTCAGTGATGAGATCCCAAGATAGGCAATTGCGCATGTGATCGTGGTGCCGCAGAGATATCCGCGCTGCCAGCGCCGAAAGCGTCTGGTCGCGACCGCTTCTAGCGTGGAGAGGTGGCTATGCAGGCCGAGAACGGGAAGTGTCGCGGCTGCCATGGCCAAGAAACGCCAAATCGGTACGGTGATGCTTCCATCCCGCGTGGCCGTCGGTAGCGCTGTCTCGTAGTCGCCGAAAGTAGCAGCAAGTGCGGCTAGTATCGTCGTAGCGGTAAGGACATGGCTGAGACGTCGAGCGGCGAGAAAAGCGCGTTCAGGTGCTGCGGTCGTGAATAATTCACGAACTCTTGTTGCAGTATCTTCCATGGATTTCACCTACCTCCCGCCGAGCCCAGTCGAACTGCTGATCCTGTCTGAGATCGTTAGCGATCGCGCGTCCGGCCGCGAATGCTTCCTGCATGTGGTCAGGGGCGTTGGTTTGATAATCGGGCTGTCCGTTTCCTGCTAGGTAGGTTTCCAGCCAGGCGTTCAGAGTGGAGAGGCGGGCCTGGTCTGCGGAGGTCAATGAGTCCCAGATGCAGGCTGCCCCGGAGTGGCCCGGGAAAGTGGCCGTGACGATGGCATTTGCGATGTCGCTTGCATATGACCACGGGCTGCCTTCGAGTATGTAGAAGTGGGGCGAAGCCTCCTCGATTTCGTATATCACTCCGTCGTCGATGCGGACTGTGCGCTCCACCCCGAATTGGATGATACGTTCCGGTCGCTCAAACTCCGCCGGCAACTGATCGATTCGAGCGCTGATACCAGTAATCGATGATAAATACTTTTTGTGTTCGGGCCAGATGCATATCGTGACCGTTCCGTTGGTGCAGAGGGCGTCGCTCCCTATCGGTTCGCGGTCGACAGCCAACGGTCTTGCTACTGCCACGCCGATGACCATAAGAATTGTGGTGATTAGTGCTGCGGCGACGGGAAGGCGAGTGCGGGAAGGCTTGGTTGGAATCCAGGCCAACCCAACAATGAGTGCTGCTATGGTCAGCATCCGAAATGTGATACCGAGGGGGTCGATCATGGCATTCGGATGCCCGCTTACCACGATGAAGCCGCCCGCTCGATCCAACAGGGCAAGAAGGAACAGGAACCCAACAGAGGCGGTCATGGCTGCAAAGACGGGGGTGAAAAGCTTGCCGATCAGCCAGCCTATCGCTGTGGCAAACAGGGTGACGAAAATGCCAAGAAGAAAGTATCCGGCCCAGACTTGTACTCCAGGCGGAAATGATCGGGCGGTTATTGCAAATGCAACTGCCTGCCCGGTTAGATAGGGGGCTAGCAGGATAATAGCGGTCGATCCAAGTCGGTATGCCTCCAACCTGTGGGTGCGAACTGAAGCGGTCGAAATTTGTTCGTCCAGCCCGTGCCTGTTCGTCGCGCCTGCTGCCCATGCTGCGGCACCTGCGCCAAGTATGCCGACGAGATAAGCGGGCACCTGTGCTGCGGCGCCAGTCTCCGGCCAGGAGCCAATCCAAAAGTTGCTACGCAAAAACAGCACCGCCAGGTCCAGGGCAATCAGAATGGGCACAGCCACCCGGATCGGTGAGTTGCGAATATGGAGCCACAGGATTCTCATATCCGCTGCTCTCCCTCTGGCAGCAGGTGTATGTATGCGCGTTCAAGTGCGGTATGTCCCGGGAGATCTGCACGGTCCATACGTTCGAGTTCGGCAACAGTGCCATCGAACCTGGCTGCCCCGGCATGGAGCACGACAACTCGGTCGGCCGTTGCGGCAACGTCATCAATCAGATGGGTGCTCAATAGCACGATTGTATTGCTGAGTCCGGTAATGATCTTTCTGAAGTGCAACCGTTGGCGTGGGTCGAGTCCGACGGTGGGCTCGTCGAGCAGAACAAGGCGTGGTTGCCCAACGATTGCCCATGCTATTCCGGCCCGCTGCCGCATCCCACCCGACAGCTTTCGCATCCGGCTCCGCCGCTGGTCGGCCAAATCAACCTGTGCAAGCGCTTGATCAACATGTCGGCGTAGATCAGTTGTGGAAACACCGCGAAGCCACGCTGCATAAGTCACAAAATCAGTGACGGTCATCTGAGGATCGAAACCAAAGTCCTGGGGCAGGTATCCAATTCGATTGCGGACGGTGCGGGCCGTTCGTTCGGAGTCAATCAAGACGTCGTCGATACAGATGGTTCCCGAGCGTGGTGGCATGATGGTCGCGAGAGTCCGGAGCAAGGTCGTCTTTCCGGCGCCGTTCGGGCCGAGTAGGGCTGTTATGCCCGGACGTAGTGTCAGGTCAAGCCTGTCGATGACGGTCTTCCTGTCATACCCCTGCACCAGTGAATCGAGAACCGTAGTCACAGTATATTGATCCTTAACCCCACGGAGGCGGGGAGTGCGAATCAACGCACTCCCCGCCATTGATCTAATTTGTCAGTGAACGTTGATCGTTCCCCTGACTGCGCTGAAAGTGCAGTCAGCGCCGCTGTGAGTCGTCGTGTTGCCCTGCGTGCGGTAGACGGGAAGTGACCTGAGGCCCTGTAGACTACATTCCATTACCGACTGGTAGATCGTGCTGTAGGAAGCTCCGGACGGGGGATCGCACTTCTGTGCCCACGCGGTATTCCACCACTGGGTGTAGCAGTTTCCGGCCTTGCTGGACGTACCCGCTGCTGATGCGGGACCGACGGTGAGGCCGACCGCTCCGGCGGCGAGCACTCCCAACACCGCTGCTTGCGCGAGCTGTACGCGTAGGCGTGACTTGGGCCGACTCGTGATTGGGCGCATGACATCCTCTCAGGTCGGGGACTGCGCGGCCTCGGCAAGCGCTGAGGCCACCTTGGACTCTAGATGTCGGCGGTCTGTCGAGTCAACGTCGAGGGAACTTCGTAATTGATATGTCGGACACAGGATGGGCGAGTGCGCAGACCTCGGATGGTCCGCCTGCTCAGGCGTGCCTACTCGCACTTTTTCCGGCAATGGATCGTTGGGACCTGACCACGTCATGAAGCTGACGTAGAGACTCTGTTTATATCCGAAGTGGTCCGATGTAGTTCGTGATCCAACATGGTGCGAGCTGGGGTAGCCAAAGGTGTCGACTGGTGACTACGTTCTCCGGTGGTGACTGGAACACGACGGTCGTCGCCCGTCGACGGGTACGGTCGGGCACCTGACCTGACACTGCCGGCGTCCTTCTCGCGAGAGGGTCTGCCGGTCCTCAGCAGGCCCGGTAGACGTAGGTCGGGCTGCCGGGTGCGGTGACGTCGAGGTCGCGGCGGACCACGGAGACTGTCGCGCCGACCGTGGCGCACGCGGTGGTGTAGGCGTCGTCGGTGTACTCGATGTCGATGACGTGGTCGCCGTACACCGTCGTGTAGTCGCCGCATTCGTCGTAGCGGCCGCATTCCTCGGCGATGGCGAAGTCGAGGCTGGCGGCTTTGCCTCTCGTGCCGAGTTCGGTGGTGTTCTTCTGGCCGATGGCCAGGCCGGCGGCGTGGGCGTGCGGGGCGAGCAGTTTCAGGTATTCGACGGCGTCGTCGAGGGTGAGCAGGTCGTCGGAGCGGTCGTACGAGTCGATGTTGTCGGGTTCGACGGCCTGGAAGCCGTTGGCGGCGCAGCCGTCGATCCAGGTGTTGACGATGTCGGCGATCGCGGTGCGTTTCGCGGCGGTGGAGATGTCGAGCAGGATCTCGTTCCAGTCGCCGTCGACGACGTACTCGCTGTCGGCGTCGCGTAGCAGCAGGTCGTCGTGGTTGCGCTGCCACCAGGTGACCTCGTGGGGCTGGACCTGGAAGGCGTTGACGTAGCAGATGGTGTAGAGGCCGGCGGCCGGGTCCGCCTCGCGGTCGCGGCTGACCACCGTGACGCCGCTCGGTGGGGCGTAGGGCTGGCCGATCTGGTAGTCGAACCGGGCATCGACCGGCGGCAGGGTGACCCCGGCGGCGGCCGGGGTGGCACCTGCCTCGGCCGCCGGGTCCGGGCCGACGCCGACGGTGGCGGCGACGAACAGCACCCCGCCGACAAGGACGGCACCGGCGGCGAGACTGACGGCAACGGTACGCGGCACCACGACTGGCCTCCGGGCCTGGACTTCAGTGCTGAAAGACCGTGTCAGTGTGCCATTCGAGCAGGTCGTGGTCGGGGCGGCGGGCCGTCTGCTCGGGTACGGCGATCTGGGTGCCGGCGCGGGCGTAGAACTGTTCGCCGTTGCCGAAGTCGTCACGAAGGCGTCGGCTGACGAGCAGCCGGTACTGCGGGTCGACGCCCAGGTAGCCCTGGTCGAACAGGATGTGCACGTCGGCCCGCAGCAGCATGCCGTTGTCGATGCGGTGCTCGCCGCCGACGGCCACCGGGCGGATGTGCGCGGCCTGCAGCGCCGGCCGCAACTTGCTGTCGGTGATCGCGCAGCGCCGGGAGTACGTGTCGAGCACGACCGCCTTGAACGACTGCTGCCCGAGGCGCTGCGGCCGGAGCCGGGGGTCGCCGAACACCGGACCCGGCCGGTGCCAGGAGCCTTCCGGGTCGACCCGCACCTCCCCGCCGAGCAGCAGCTTCGTCAGCTGCTCGAAGTAGTCGAAGTGCTCGCCCGTCGACAGGTCGTACGTTTTGCCCTGGGTGAGGTTCGGCGAGAACTCCGGCGGCGGCTCCGGCTGCCGACCGTCGGGGAAGAAGACGGTGTCGCGGATGAAGATGCAGCCGATGACCGGGTCCTCGCCGGGGCCGATCGGGTCCTTGCGGTACTTGCCGATGTCGCGGGCCATGTCGGCCAGCGAGCCCGCGCCGTTGGCCTCGCCGAACAGCCCCCAGGCTTCCGAGAGCCGCAGCTTCGCGAAGCCGCTGAAGAAGCCGCCGCCGACAATCCGGTTGTGCGGGTAGCGGCTCTTGAAGAAGAACGGCTCGCCGGGGGTGAGGGTCTTGAAGCTGCCGCCGCCGGGCCGCCAGAAGTTGACCTCGTTGATCTGCGGCCGGGCGGCGAGGAAGCTGCGCCACTCGCCGTCGGTGACCCCCACGAACGCCTTCACCCGGTCATCTTGCTCGGCAAGCGGCGCAGCCCGGAATGGGCCGACCGGCTGACAGTCGAGAGTGCACCGCCGAGACGTGCGGTCTGAGAAGTCGCCGTAGGCGACGTGGTCGGCGCGGGCGGTTGACGACGGTGGTTAGCGTCGGCGCATGACCAGCAGGCTTCTCCGACGAATCGCGACCGTCCTCGGTGCTGCGGCGGTCGGCGCGGCCGCCACCGTCACGGCGGCTGTACCGGCTGCGGCGGACGTCACCCCGGCCGTCACCAGCTACGTGTGGGCCAGCAGCCCCACCGCCGCGAGCTACACGGTGCCGACGTGGACGTCCGGCGGGCACACCTACTACTCGTACGCGAAGAATCCCGGCGGCGGGCCGATCACCGTCACCAGGTCCGGTGCCGGCGCCTACCAGGTGCGTTTCGGTGGGCTCGGGTCGCTGGTGACCAGCGGCGGGGGAGTGGTCCACGCCCAGGCGTACGGTTCGGCGGTCCGGTTCTGCACCGTCGGCTCCTGGTATCCGTCCGGTGCCGATCTGCTGGTCGCCGTCTACTGCTTCGGGTCCAGCGGCACCCGGCAGGACGCGACGTTCGTGGCGAACTTCGTCGAGGCCAGCGGCTCCACGCTCGCCGTCGACGGCGTGTCGTACCTCTGGTCGAATGATCCGACCTCGCCGATGTACACCCCGAGCGGCTGGTACCGCTACGACGCCGGCGGCGGCACGCCGTGGGTGGCGCGGGACGCGCCCGGCTCGTACGCGGTGGAGCTGCCCGCCTCGGCCGCCCAGACGCAGACCACGTTCTACCAGATCACCGCCTACACGTCGGCGGCCGTGAAGTGCAAGGTGGACTCGTACGTCGCCGACGGGATCGCCCGGGTACGGTGCCGGGACGCCTCCGGAGCCTTCGTCGACTCCCGGTTCACCATCACCTGGACGATCCACAACCTGCTGCAGCAGATCGCCCCGACAGCGCTGGCGACGGTCGACGACACGTACCCGTCGGGTGGGCCGGCACCGGCGATCACCTGGACCAACGACAGCTCGGTGAGCGGCGACTACGCCGTGACCCGGACCGGCACCGGACGCTACGAGATGGTCTTCCCGCAGATCATCGACTACTCCGGGCACGCCGTGGCCCACGCGTTGGGCTACCAGGACGCGCACTGCCACGTGCAGTACTGGCACCCAGTCGGCACCACCGACATGAAGGTCGGCGTGACCTGCCTGAACAGCGCCGGCAGCCCGGTCAACACCCCGTTCATGGTCGGCTTCACCTGGTAGTGCAGACCTGGCAGGGGAGTGTGCCGTTCCGGTGGGACCTGGTCACACCGGATCAACTCGGAACGTTGCTCGCTGGCGCCGCGCCGCCGGACCTGTGGTTCCTCGACGACCTCGTCACCTGCTCAGGGAAGGTGCTGGCCCGCAGCGGAAACGGTGACCTGTACTTCGTCGGCAGATCGTTGGACTCGATGTTCGACCTGCTCGGCGGAGTTCTCGCCGGACCCGTCAGCGGACAGCGACTTTATCGGCTGCCGCTGTCGTTCCAGCGTCCGGCGGTCAGGTCCGGGAGCCGCCGGTGGCGGCCGCGTCCGTTGACCCGCGCCGAGGTTACCCAGGGGCGACGGTTCCTCGACGCGGTCGGGCTGACGCCTCATGCGCTGGCCCGGCGGGACCGGCCGGCGGTCCTGGTCGACGTCGTGCATCGAGGTGGGACGTTCACCGAACTGTTCACCTTGCTGCGCGACTGGATCGACGCCGACCGCGAGCCATGGCCGGTCATCCGCCGCAAGCTGCGCTTCGTCGGCGTCACCAGCCGGACCTCGACCAGCCCGAAGACGTACCGGTGGCAGCAGCACGCTGACTGGCCCCGGACGCTGCCCGCCGCCGCCGTGACCAACGTGTCGCTGGATCCGCGGGTCTGGTCGCACTTCGGTGACCACCAGGTGAAGCTGACCCGCTCGTTGTACCCCGACCGGTGGCTGGCCGAAGACACCGGACCCGGCCGCGACGAGCGCACCCGGCAGGCCCTCGCCGAGGCCGCCGCGCTGGTCGCGTACGGCCGCAGTCGGGCCGGCCGGCACGCCGTCGCCCGCGCAGTGGGACGCGATCACGCCCTCGCGCAGCCCTGGCTGCGCACCCTCGTCACGAACCTCACCAGGAGCTGACCGACTGCTACAGATCCTCGGCTAGGTTCCTGGGCATGGGTCACGATCGTCGGGTGGGCACGGTGCGGCAGCTGTCGCGCTATCCGGTCAAGTCGATGCTGGGAGAGAACCTGGACCGGGCGTACGTCAACGAGGCCGGCATCGCCGGTGACCGCGCGTTCGCCGTGCTCGACTGTGGCACCGGCAAGGTGGCCAGCGCCAAGAACCCGCGCCTGTGGCGGGACATGCTCACCGTACGGTCCACGTTGCTGCCTCCCGACGCCGCCGGCGCCCCGGCGGTCCGGCTGACCATGGCGGACGGTACGACCGAGACCGTGACGGTCATCGGCCACCGCGATCCGGCGCTGTCCACGCTGCTGGGCCGGGACGTGCGCCTGCTCGACCGGGCCGCGCCGGGCGCGACGATCGAACGGATGGACCCGGACCAGGTACGCACCGACGACGACCTGTCACACGCGCAGACCGGCAGCTCGATGTTGGCTGCCGGCTCCCCACCGGGCACGTTCTTCGACTTCGCGCCGCTGCACCTGATGACGACCGCGACCCTGGCCGGCCTCGCGGCCCACTCGGGTCGGCCGGTCGACAGCCGGCGCTTCCGGCCCAACATCGTCGTCGAGGTGCCGGCTGCGCCTGGCGGGCGTCGGTGTTCTGCCGTGCGCCGGGGTGTACGCCCGCCCGCTTGAGGCCGGCGTCATCCGCTCCGGTGACCCGGTCGAGTTCTGCTGACCGTACCCGGTGATTCAGCGAGCGCGGCGGTAGTGCAGGGCCACCGCGCCGTTGCGCAGCGGCTGCGCCGAGAGCAGTTCGAGCTGGCGGGTGCCGGGCAGCCCGCCCTGGTACAGGGTCGGGCCGTGGCCGGCGATCCTGGGATGGACGAGCAGCTGGTACTCGTCGATCAGGCCCAGCCGGTCGAGCTCGGTCGCGAGCGTGCCGCTGCCGAGCAGGACCCCGGCCGGAGTCGCGTCCTTGAGCCTCTGCACGCCCTCGCGCAGATCACCGGCGATGTGGTGACTGTTGGTCCACGGGAAGTCCGTGCGGGTCGACGACACCACGTACTTGGATTTGGCCTCCAGCTTCACCGCCCACTCGCGGACGGCCGGCGGCGCCTCCCGGTCGCCGCGGGCGACGGCCGGCCAGTAGCTCTCCATCATCTCGTAGGTGACGCGGCCCCACAGCATCGCCCCGCTCTCGTCCATGAGACGGGTGAACAGGGCGTGCGTCTCGTCGTCGGCGATCCCTTCCCGGTGGTCGACGCAACCGTCCAGGGTGAGGTTGATGCTGAAGGTGAGCAGGCCCATGCCCGACGAGTCTAGCGAGAAGTGGTGGGCGCTGTCGGCCATGATCACAGCAGTAGCGGCCGTCGGAGCCGGGCCCGGGGTGGCTTGGGACGTGCCCCACATCGAGGGCTGCGGACGGTTGCGGTTGATCCGATGCGCAGCGGCAACCTCCGGCGGGCTGCAGACCTTCAGCTAGGTTTCCTGGGCATGGGTCACGATCGTCGGGTGGGCACGGTGCGGCAGCTGTCGCGCTATCCGGTCAAGTCGATGCTGGGAGAGGACCTGGACCAGGCGTACGTGGACGAGGCGGGCATCGCCGGCGACCGGTTCTTCGCGGTGCTCGACTGTGTCACCGGCAAGGTGGCCAGTGCCAAGAACCCGCGCCTGTGGCGGGACATGCTGACCGTACGGTCCACGCTGACGCCCCCCGACTCCGCCGGCGCCCCGGCGGTCCGGTTGACCATGGCGGACGGTACGACCGAGACCGTGACGGTGACCGGTCACCCCGATCCGGCGCTGTCCACGCTGCTGGGCCGGGACGTGCGGCTGCTCGACCGGGCCGCGCCGGGCGCGACCATCGAACGGATGGACCCGGCCCAGGTACGCACCGACGACGACCTGCGCATCGCGGAGACCGCCGAATCCATGCTGGCTGTCGGCTCCCCACCGGGCACGTTCTTCGACTTCGCGCCGCTGCACCTGATGACGACCGCGACGCTGGCCAGTCTCGCGGCCCACTCGGGTCGGCCGGCAGACAGCCGGCGCTTTCGGCCCAACATCGTCGTCGAGGTGCCCGACCCGGGTGCTGGGTTCGTCGAGAACCTCTGGCCGGGGCGGCGGCTGCGGATCGGCCCCGACGTGGTCGCCGAGGTCGTCATCGCGACTCCACGGTGCGTGGTTCCGGCGCTGCGGCACGGTGACGTCGAGCGAGACGTCGCGCTTTTGCAGGTTCTGAGCCGGCACAACCGGCTGCGTCTGGAGGGCGTCGGCTTTCTGCCGTGCGCCGGGGTGTACGCGCGCCCGGTGGAATTCGGCGTCATCCGCTCCGGTGACCCGGTCGAGTTCTGCTGACCACACCCGTAATGACCTGCGCGGACAGCGCCGGCAGCCCGGTCAACACCCCGTTCATGGTCGGCTTCACCTGATAGGACCAGCCCTACGGGCTCGCTGGTCCAAGATTCACCAGGTACGCCTTGATGATCTATAAAGGACTGTGACTGCTGTCACAGATCTGGGGTGGCGAGAAGGTGCCTTACAAGGGTGCCACCTGCGCGTCCACAGCCGACTTCAACATCATCCGGTAGTGGTTCGGTGACCCAGGGTTGACGAACCTAAATAGGTCGTTGACTATGGCAATGGCGGTTCAACAAGCAGGGTGTAGGCCACCGGTCGCGCCGAGCCGCCGTTGTCATTGCTGCTGTTCTCGCAGCACCAGCCTCCGTCCCCGTCATTTTCAAAGCCAGGAAATGACGCGTGGATTCGCAAGCAACCGGGATGGTTGCTCGACAAAGAGGAGTTAGCCGTATGGGTGTGCCTGGTAGAACACGTATTACTCGGGGTGCTCGACGCCTGGGTGTCATCGCGCTGGCCGTGGCCGTCGCGCCAGTCCTGTCCGCCACCGGGGCCACTGCCGGTCCGGCCGAGGTGGAGACCAAGCCGACCCGGGTCGCCGGCTCCGATCTGAGCACCAGCAGCTCGCTCGCGCCGGTGCAGCTGCCGGGTGACAAGACCGCCCGCACCTACTCGCCCGCGCAGCTCAACGCGTTCGAGCGCACCGGCGGAGACCCCGACGTGCTGGCCTACTGGACACCGGAGCGGATGAAGGCGGCCAAGCCGTTGGACGCGCCCGGCGACGCCGTGTGGGTCGAGAACACCGCGCGGGCCATCGCCAGCAAGACGCCCACGGTCGTGACGAAGCCGGTGGCCGCCACCATCGCGACGAAGGAGATCGCTGCCCCGGATCCGGTGACGAACTTCTCGGTCACCAACGGCAAACTGTTCATCGGTGGCTACGAGAGCGGCTCGTGGTGCTCGGCGTCGGCGGTCGCCACCTCGTCCAAGCGGGTATTGATCACCGCCGGCCACTGTGTCCACAGCGGCCAGGGCGGTGACTGGCTGAGCAATCTCGTCTTCGTGCCGAAATACAACGCCTTCAACGCCGACCACGACCCGGTCGGCCGATTCCAGGCGTACCGGTTGCGGACGTTCAACGAATGGATGAACAACAGCAACCTCAACCGGGACGTCGGCTGGGTGACCACGTTCTCCGGTGGCGACTGGAACACGACGGTCGTCGACACCGTCGGTGGGCACGGCCTCGCCTACAACGGCGGCACCGAGTTCGACGTGTCGATTTTCGGTTACCCGAGCAACCGCGACGGCGGGGACAAGATGTGGGCCTGCTGGGGCACCGCCGTCGACAACAGCATTCTCGACGACCGTTCGAAGATCACCTGCAACTTCGGCGGCGGTTCCTCGGGTGGTCCGTGGATCTGGAACTACAACAACGCCAACGGGCTCGGTCATGTCCGATCGGTCATGTCCACCGTTGACGGCAGCGGAGTCAACCGGGGGCCGTACTTCGATACCGCGGTGCTCGACGGCACGAACGCCGCCAACGGCGACTGGTAATCTGAGTCGATGCTGACGCGACGACCGCCTCGACTGACAGCCGTACTGCTGGTCGGGGCGGTCGTCGCGCTGAGCGCCTGCGGCCCGGCGGCCGAGCCCGGCGACGACGACGGCACCACCGCCACCCAGGCGCCGGACGCCTCAACGAGCCCGGGGGCGCTGCCGGTCCGCGACGACCTGGTCGACCCGCAGGTCGTCGCCTGGCGCACCTGGCGCGCCGTCGACGACCGTACGCTCGAATTCACCGTGACCGCCGGCCCCGCCGACTGCTACGGCGCCGAGCCGCAGGTGCAGGAGAGCGAGACGGCGGTGCGTGTCCAGATCCGGGTGGGCCGGCTGCCTGAAGCAGTCGACCAGGAATGCCCGGCGATCGCCCTGGAATCGGCTGTCCTGGTACGCCTGGCCGCCCCGCTGGGCGACCGAGAGGTCGAGCAGCTGAACTGACACCCGCTCCCGCCCCGGGTCGTCGTACCGTGGCGGCCGGGTCGAAGGCCGGGCCTACCATCGGAGCCATGGCACTGACGGCGGACGACGTCGACCGGTTCGAGGCGGCCCGGCCGCGCCTGGCGGCGATCGCCTACCGGCTACTGGGCTCCGCCAGTGAGGCCGAGGACGCCGTGCAGGAGACGTTCCTGCGCTGGCAGGCCGCCGACGTTGAGCGGATCGACGTCCCCGAGGCCTGGCTGACCAAGGTCCTCACCAACCTGTGCCTCAGCCAGTTGGCCTCCGCGCGGGCCCGCCGCGAGACGTACGTCGGCCAGTGGCTGCCCGAGCCGCTGCTCGACGGCGATCCGATGCTCGGCCCGGCCGACACCGCCGAACAGCGCGAATCCGTCTCGTACGCCGTCCTCGCCCTGATGGAGCGCCTGACCCCGCACGAACGGGCCGTGTACGTCCTGCGGGAGGCGTTCGACTACCCGCACCGCGACATCGCCGGCATCCTCGGCGTCTCCGAGGCGGCCAGCCAGCAGCTCCTGCACCGGGCCCGGCGGCACCTCGCCGACGGCCGGGCCCGCACCGAGGTCGACCGGGCCGCCGCCCGGCGGGTCGTCGAAGAGTTCCTGTCCGCCGCCACCAGCGGTCGGATCGAGCCACTGGTACGCCTGCTCACCGGCGACGCCGTCTCGATCGGCGACGGCGGCGGACACGTCCCGGCCCGAGCCACGCCGGTCGTCGGTGCCGTCGCGGTCGCGAAGTTCCTGCGCGGCCTGTTCACCCCGGGTGCGGCCAAGCGTGCCCTGCTCGGCGGCTCGCCAGCGGTCTACGCCTGGACCGCCAACGGTGACCCCGCGGTCGTGGTCGTCCTCGACGGCCGGGTCATCGGCGTCATGTGCCTGCAGGTCACCGCCGACGGTGTGGCCGTGGTCCGCAGCCAGGTCAACCCCGACAAGCTGCACCGGGCCACCACGTCCTGGGCCGCCGCCGACCACGGGGAACCCCTGTTCACCGCCTTCTGACCACACCGTGTGAGGTGCTTCACGCCGCTGTCGCGTCAGCAAACGCGGAGCTGCCCGGTTCAGGTGCTGTCACACCCCATGCAGACAGGAGCAGGACATGCGGCACCGCATCATCGTCCTCGGCGCCGGATACGCCGGAGCCGTCGCCGCCGGCCGCCTCGCCCGGCGGCTCGACCCCGCAGACGTCGCCGTCACCGTCGTCAACGCCGGACCCGACTTCGTCGAGCGTGTACGGCTGCACCAGCTGGCGACCGGCCAGGACCTGACGCCCCGGCCGTTGCGGGAGATGTTCGCCGGCACCGGCGTCGAGGTACGGATCGCCACGGTCACCGGCGTCGACGTCGACGCCCGGACCGTCACGGTCGCCGACGCCGACGGCAGCGGAGTCGACGAACTGGGCTACGACACGCTCGTCTACGCCCTCGGCAGCGGCTGGAACCCCGGTGACGTCCCCGGCGTCGCTGAGCACGCCGCCGAGATCGCCAGCCGGCCCGGCGCGCTGCGGCTGCGGGACCGGCTGGCCCGCCTCGCCGCCGGGCAGCCGGTCGTCGTGGTCGGCGGCGGGCTGACCGGCCTGGAGGCCGCGACGGAGATCGCCGAGGCCCGCCCGGAGCTCGACGTCGCCCTCGCCGTGCGCGGCGGCCTCGGCGACACCCTCTCGCCGAAGGGCCGCGCGCATCTGCGCAAGGTCCTCGCCGGGCTCGACATCGCCGTGTACGAGCACACCGCCGTCACCGGCGTCGCCGCCGGCCGGGTCACCACCGCCGACGGCGGCACCGTCCCGGCCGCGGTCACCGTCTGGACCGCCGGGTTCGCCGTCCACCCGATCGCCCGTACCACCGCTTTGGCGCTGGCCGACAGCGGCCAGATCGTGGTCGACGCGACCATGCGCTCGGTGTCGCATCCGGACGTCTACGCCGTCGGCGACGCCGCCTGGGCGATCGGTCCCGGCGGCAAACCGCTGCGGATGTCGTGCGCCTCCGGGGTGCCGACCGCCTGGCAGGCCGCCGACACGATCGCGGCCCGGCTGACCGGCGGGAAACTGCCGAACACGCCGCTGCGCTACGTCAACCAGTGCATCTCGCTGGGCCGCCGCGAGGGCCTGATCCAGTACGTCACCGCCGACGACCGGGCCAGGTCGGCGGTGCTGACCGGACGGCTCGCCGCAGGCTACAAGGAGCTGGTCTGCAGGGGCGCCGCGTGGGGGGTCGCCAACCCGCTGCTCGGGCTGCCGACCCGCCGCCGCCGCGTCACCCGCCGTGCCGCCCACCCCGACACCACTGCCGGCCCGGTGGTCGACACCCGGGCGTAGCGGTACCGAGCGACGCGGGAGAGGGGAGGCCGCCCGCCGCCGCGCCGGGTTCCCAGCGGCGCGGCGGCGGGCGGTGTCTGCGTCCGGTCGACGCCTCAACCGGACGCCGACCTCAGTTGGCCTGGGTCAGCACCAGCTCAGTGACGAGTTGACCCGGGTGACGTTGCGGATCACGTTGTTCGCACCGCCGCACGGACTCTGCACGATGTTGGTGTTGGTGACGGTCAGGTTCTGGAAGGTGATTCCGGACGAGATCGGGAACTCGCTGCGGGCCGCGATGCGCACCTCGCCGCCGCCGGTGATCGTGCCGGAGACTCCGGCGATGGTGACGTTGTAGCAGTTCTCGATCAGGACCGAGTTGTTGCCGGTGTTGGCGATGGTGACCCGGTCGATGACCGCGCCGCCGCTTTCGGACACGCAGAAGATGCCACGTCCGCCACCGCTGGCGATGACGTTGCCGACCCGGATGTTGGTCGGGTAGCTGCTGCCGACCCGGCCGTTGCGGTTGGCCATCCGGAACGCGGCGTAGCCGGTGCCGGTGCCTGCGCCCTGAGCGTCGACGGTGCCGACCGTGGCGTTGATCGTGTCGTTGAGCAGCAGGCCGGAGTAGCCGGTGTTGCGGGCGGTGACGGTGCCGATGGTGACGCCGTCCACGCCGTACGTCTCCACGCCGTGCGCGCCGGTGCCGGAGACGTACACGTTGTCGATCCGGACGTTGCGGACCTTGACCGCTCGATCGCCGCCGTGGTTGTCGATGCGGACGCCGAGCCCGCCGGACAGCCGCATGTCGATCTGGCCGAGGGTGAGGTTGTTGACGTTGCGCATGAAGATGCCGTAGACCGGCGAGCCGGTCAGCCGCAGGTTCTGCACCTCGACGTCGGTGGTGCCCCGCGAGTACACCGGGGCCATGTCGCCGGAGCCGGAGCCGGTCACGTTGATGGTGCCGCACACGTCCAGCACGGTGTAGCTGGGCAGTGAGAGCCGGGAGCTGGCCGGCACGTTGCCGGAGCCGCGGACGACCACCCGCTGCTTGCTGGTCCGGCCGGCGCTGAGGCCGTTCACCGCGGCCTGCATGGCCGCGAGCATGTCACCGCCGGTGTAGCGGACCGTACCGCCGTTGCGGGCGGTCCAGGTGCTGCCGCTGACGGTGACCTCACCGTGGAAGGTCCCGCTGCCGCAGCCGCTGGGCGGCGGGGTGGTGCCGCCGCCGTCGACCCGGACCAGTTGCCACTGCTGGTTGGCGCCGTCGAGGTCGTCCCACTGTGAGATCCGGCCGCCGTCGGCGGTGGACCACTCGTAGACCTCCAGGGCCATGTTGCTGTTGCGGTTGATCAGCCGGACGTACCCGCCGGCCGAGTCGACGAGGCGGAACTGCTGGTTGGCGCCGTTGGTGTCGGACCACTGGACGACCTCGGCCCCGCCGGCGGTGGACCATTCGTAGATGTCCAGGACCTTGCCGCTGTGCCGGGACCGCAGCCGGTAGTAACCGCCGCCGGAGTCGACGAACTGCCACTGCTGCCAGGCGCCGTCGTTGCGGGCCCACTGCACGATGGGCGCCCCGTCGTCGGTGGCGAGGTCGTAGACGTCGAGTGCCTTGCCGCTGTGCCGGTTGACCAGCACGTAGTACGCGGACGTGTCGACGGTGGCGGCGGCGGCCGGTTGGACGGCGATGGCCGTGCCGGTGACCGCGAGGCCGGCGGTGACGGCCACGGCGAGCGCGGCACGCCACCGGCGTCCGGGTCTGGCGGCCTGGCTGGTGCGTAGTCGCATGGAGTCTCCTGATGTGTGGACGGTCTGCCGGGACGGTTCGGCAGTCAGCCCGGCGGCTAGGCAAAGGCTGAGTTGTCCGATGTTCGCGCTAACATCGAGATTCGTCAAGGCGTTGGCTCGTCTTGCGGAACCATCCGGACAAAATCCTGCCCGCAGCGGCGGCCGCCGGGTGATGTCAGGTCGACGTGCAGACCAGGTCGGTCGGTGGATTGTTCGTCCCGCCGACGCTGGCGAGGAACCCAAAGGTGGTCGAGCCGCCGGCCGGCAGTGATCCGTTGTAGGACACGTTGGTGACCCGTACGTTCGCTCCGCTCTGCGTGTGGGCTCCGCTCCACATCTGGTTGATGACCTGCCCGTTGGGGAACGTCCAGGTGACGGCCCAGCCCTGGATCGGCGCGGCCCCGGCGGTCACGGTCACCTCGCCCTGAAAACCGCCGGGCCACGACCCGGTGATCGCGTAGGTCGCCCGGGCCCCGGACGGCGGGGGAGAACTGCTCGGACTCAAGGTCGGGGAGAGGGACGGGGTCGGCGAGACCGACGGGGTCGGGCTCGCCGACAGGGTCGGTGTCGGTGTCGGTGACACGCCGGGGCGCGCGAGGCGGTAGGTGCGTCCGGCGTGGACGGCGAACTGGACGACGTCGGTCTCCGGCCGGGTGGCGCTCGGCGTGCTGCCGTCGGTGACGTCGGTGAGCGTGAAGCTTCCGGTGAACAGCCGGGCCCGCAGCCGTACGGTGCCGTCGCGGTCGGCGCGGACGTGGAACTCGTCGGCCTGGCCGTCGCGCCACGCCATCGCCACGGTGTAGCCGCCCCGACCCCGCAGCCCGGCGACCTGCCCGCCCGGCCAGGCGGTGGGCAACGCCGGCAGCAGATGCAGCTCCCCGTTGTGGCTCTGCAGCAGCATCTCGGCGATCCCGGAGGTGGCGCCGAAGTTCCCGTCGATCTGGAAGGGCGGGTGCAGGTCGAACATGTTCGGTGCCAGCCGGTCGGTGCGGACCAGGTCGCGCAGCAGCTTGTGGGCGCGGGCGGCGTCCTCCAACCGGGCCCAGAAGTTGATCTTCCAGGCCAGCGACCAGCCGGTGCCGTCGTCGCCCCGGATCTCCAGGGTCCGGCGTGCGGCCTCGAACAACTGGGGCGTGCCCCGCCGGGTGATCTGGTTGCTGGGGTGCAGTCCGTAGAGGTGGGAGACGTGCCGGTGGTTACGCTCCGGCTCGACCCAGTCGGCCAGCCACTCCTGGACGTTGCCCCGGGAGCCGATCCGCATCGGCGCCAGCCGGTCCCGGGCCGCCCGGACCTGGGTCCGCAACGTCGGATCCACGCCGAGGACCTCGCTGGCCCGGGCGACCCCCTCGAACAGGTCCCGCAGAATCTGGTTGTCCATGGTGGGCCCGGCGCAGACGCTGGCGTCGCCGTGGTGGGCGATCTCGGGGGAGTTCGACGGGTTGGTGACCAGGTAGCCCAGGTTCGGATGGGTGACCAGCGTGTTGAGGAAGAACTGGGCGGCACCCTTCATCGCCGGGTAGTTGGTCTGCAGGAACGTGACGTCGCCGGTGAACTGGTAGTGCTCCCAGACCAGGGTGGCCAGCCATGCGCCACCGGTGGGCCACATGCCCCAGAACGCGCCGTCGACCACCGAGGAGCCACGCCACCCGTCGGTGTTGTGATGCGTCACCCAGCCACCCGCGCCGTACTGCGCCTGCGCGGTCCGCGCGCCGCTGACGGCCAGGTCCCGGACCATGTCGAAGACCGGCAGGAAACATTCGGAGAGGTTGGTCGTGTCGGCCGGCCAGTAGTTCATCGGCAGATTCGCGTTGATCGTGTACTTCGAGTCCCACGGCGGGGTCATCGAGTCGTTCCAGACGCCCTGCAGGTTGGCCGGCTGGCTGCCCGGCCGCGACGACGAGATCAGCAGGTAGCGGCCGTACTGGAACAGCAGCGCGGAGAACTGCGGGTCGTCGACGCTCGCGTGCTGGGCGATCCGTACGTCCGTCGGCTGGTCGGCCGCCGCCGTGCGACCCAGGTCGATCGACACCCGGTTGAACAGCGCCTGGTAGTCGGCCAGGTGCCGGCTGCGCAGTTCGTCGTGGCCGACGGTACGGGCGGCGTCGAGGTGGGTGCGGGCGATGCCCTGGTAGTCGCCGTCGACGGCGCGGAAGTCGACGTAACTGGACCCGATCGAGATCAGCAGCGTGACGCTGGTCGCTCCCGACACCCGCAGGGTGCCCCCGGAACTGCTGACCGTCCCGCCGGTGGCGACGGCGGTGGCCAGGGCGAGGAAGCGCACCGATCCGGTGACGCCTTCCATGCTCCCGGAGGTGCCGTCGAGCGCGATTGTCGCCGGGTCCGGGCTGGCGACCGAGCTGCGCTGCGGGCTGTCGAAGGTGGCGGTGAAGGTGATCGCATTGGCCCGGTCCGCGGTCAGCCGTACCACGATCACCTGGTCCGGTGTGCTGGCGAACACCTCCCGCTGGTACCGCACGCCGCCCAGCGTGTACGAGGTGGTCACGGTGGCCGTGGTGAGGTCGAGCGTGCGGTGGTACTGGGCCATTCCGTTGGCCGAGCCGAAGGCGAGTCGCAGGTTGCCGACCGGCTGATAGGCCAGCTGTCCGCCCGGCGAGCCCATCATCGTCTGGTTGATCAGGTTCTGCGCCTGGGTCCACTGGTCGGCGAAGACCAGCCGGCGGATCTCGGCCAGCGCACCGGCGCCGCGCGGGTTGGCGGAGTCGTAGGGGCCGCCGGCCCAGATGGTGTCCTCGTTGAGCTGGAGCCGGTCGGTGTCGACGTTGCCGAAGACCATGGCGCCGAGTCGACCGTTGCCCAACGGCAACGCGCGCAGCCAGTCGGCGCCAGCCGGTTCGTCGTACCAGAGCGCCATGTCGTCGGCGGCCCGCACCTGCGGTGGCGTCGCCGGGTCCGCGCGGGCGATGGCGGTCCACCCGGCGGGCAGCAGGACGGCACCCGCGCCGGCCGCCCCGGCGGTCAGGAGTCCTCGTCGGGTCACTTCAGACATGGTGGGTTCTCCAGAGTGGTCGGTACCGGGCGATGGTCGCGGGCAGGTCGATCCGGTCATTTAGAGCATCGAAATCGATCATTGTTAACGCTAACGTTCAATATGGTCGAGTGTCAACGATCTGCCCGATCCGCCCCGCGCGGTGACGTGGCGGGCACCCGTCCCCAGCGTTTCAGCGCAGCGACGTTGCCGGATGCGCCAGCCGGGTGCGTACGGCGGCGGCATCCGGGTGGCCGGCCTCCGTCAACAGCACCAGCGCCGCCGCCCAGTCGCCCCGGGCCGGGTCGACCTGGCCGCAGGCGTACCGGGCATCGCCGAGGTCGACCAGGGTCTCCGCCTCGCCGCCCCGGTCGCCGATCGCCCGGAACAGCCGCAGCGCCCGCTCGTGGCAGTCGACCGCCGCGCGATGGTCACCGGCCGCCGCCTCGGCACAACCGGCGGTACGCCAGTTGGTGGCCGCCCCGTGCCGGTTGCCGAGCTCGGTGTTGATGGCCAGGGCCTGCCGGCACAGCTCACGGGCCTGGTCAGGCTCGCCGAGGCGGATCCGGGTCCAGGCGATGTTGTTCATCGCCCGCGCCTGACCGGTCAGGTGTCCGGCCTGCCGGTACAGCTCCAGCGACCGCAGGTCGTAGTCGAGGGCGTCGGCATCGCGGCCCTGCCGCTCCCGCACCCGGGCGAAGTTGACATTGGTCTGTGCCTGATTGGCCCGGTCCCCGACGGCCACGAACAGCTCAAGCGCCTGCGTCAGGTGCCGGGCGGCCTCGTCGGTGCGGTCCAGCTGGGTCAACGCCCGACCCAGGTTGCGGTGCAGGTGCGCCTGCGCCGCCTGGTCACCCAGCCGCACCGCCGACGGCAACGCGGCACCCTGCACGGTCACCTGGTCGTGCCACAGTGCCCGCAGGTTGACGTAGCTGGTCAGGCTCCAGGCCAGCTCCCAGGCGTGCCGGTCCCAGCGCCCGCGGGCCGCCAGATCGACCGCACCGAGCAGCACCCGGTGCTCGGCCACCAGCCAGCTCATCGCCGCCGCGCCGTCGGCCAACGCCGGCACCACCACCCCGGACGCCGGGCAGTCCAGCAGGATCGGGTCCCGGTGCGGGTAGAGCAGCCGGTCGGCGGCGTACGCGGTGTGCAGCAGGTGGTCGAGCAGCCGCCGGGTCGCGGCCCGCCGCCGCGTCGCCGGCTCCTGCGCCTCGGCCAGCTCGGCGGCGTACGCCCGCAGCAGATCGTGCAGCACGTACCGCCCCGGCGAGTGCTCGGTGACCAGGCTGGCGCGGGTCAGCACGGACAGCAGCCGCCGGGCGGCGGGCACCGTTTCACCGGCCAGGCTCGCCACCGCCGGCACCGTCAGCTCCGGCCCGGGATGCAGCCCGATCAGCCGGAACAGCCCGGCGGCGGCCGGGTCGAGCGCCCGGTACGACCAGGAGAACACCGCCCGAACGTCGGCCGCCGGATCGCCAGCGTCGAACGCGTCGAGGCCGGCACCGGCCTCGGTCAGCTCGGCGGCCAGGTCGGTGAGGGTGACCGTCCGGTTCACCACCACCCGCGCCGACGCGACGGCCAGCGCCAGCGGCAGCCGGGCACACCGGTCGACGATCTGCTGTGCGGCGGCCGGCTCCGCCCGTACCCTTTCCGGCCCCAGCCGCCGGGCGAGGAACCGTCGCGCCTCGGCGTCGGTGAACAGGTCGAGGGCGACCGGCCGGGCCCCGTCCACGGCGACCAGACCGCCCAGCTGGCCCCGGCTGGTCACCACGGTGACGCAGCCCGGCGCGCCGGGCAGCAGCGGGCGGACCTGTTCGGCGTCGCGGGCGTTGTCCAGCACGATCAGCATCCGCCGGTCGGCGACCAGGCTGCGGTAGCGGGCGGCCTGCGCGGCCAGCCCGATCGGCACCCGTTGCGGGGCGACCCCGAGCGCGGCCAGGAATCCGCGTACCACCTCGGCGGGGTCCAGCGCCGCACCGGCCGGGTCGAACCCGCGCAGGTTCACGTACAACTGTCCATCGGGGAACCGGTCGACGCTGCGGTGCGCCCAGTGCAGCACCAGACTGCTCTTGCCGACCCCGGCGGTGCCGGTGACCACCGCCAACGGTGGCTGACCCGGGTCGTCGATCGGCAGCGCGTCCAACTCGACCAGCGCGGCGACCCGGCCGGTGAAGGCCGTCGGCGCGGCCGGCAGCTGACGTGGTACGTCGGCCGCCTCCGGCGCGGCGCGCGGGGCCGGAGTCAGAGCCGCCTCCGAGGGTGCGGCCGCCTCCGGGGACGCGACCGCCGTCCCCAGTGCCGGGTCCGCGGTCAGGATCCGGTGGTACGTCTGCCGCAGCGCCGCCGCCGGATCGGTGCCCAGTTCATCGGCGAGCCGGGTACGGACCACCTGGTAGTGCCGCAACGCCTCGGCCTGACGGCCGGCCCCGTACAGCGCCCGCATCAACTGACCGGCGATCCGCTCGTCGAGCGGGTTCTCGGCGGCCAGCGCGGTCAACTCGCCGAGCAGGTCGGCGTGCCCACCGGCGGCCAACCGCAGGTCGACCAGGTCCAGTCGGGCGGCGAGCCGGTCGGCGGCCAGCGCGGTGCGTACCGTGTCGAGCCAGGCCGACTCCAGGGTGCCGAACGGCGTACCGCGCCACAGCGACAACGCCCGCGACAGCAGCGCCGTCGGATCGTCGACGGTCGCCGACGTCGCGTCGGTCCGCGCGGCGGTCGTGCCGGCCCGGGCCCGCCGGACCAGCTGGCCGAACTGCTGCAGGTCGACCAGGGCCGGGTCGACCTGCAGCAGGTAGCCGCCGGACCGGCGGACGATCCGCACCGGCTCGGCCGGGGCCAGCACCTGCCGCAGCCGGGACAGGTAGCCGGCGAGCGCGTTGCGGGCCCGCTGCGGTTGCCGGTCGCCCCAGACCCGGTCCAGCAGCCGGTCGGTGGGCACCAGCCGGTTCGCGTCGACCAGCAGCGCGGCCAGGACGCAGCGTTGCCGGGCGTGCCCCAGGTCGAGGTCGACCCCGTCGACCCGCACCGTCACCTCACCGAGGACCAGCAGCTCGACCTGCACCCGCGCCGTCTCCACCTCTGCAGAATGCTCCGCTTTTCGCGGCTGAGCAGCCTATTTAACGACTGCCGAAACATTTCCGAAGATCCACCGGTCACCGTCTGGATCGACGGCACACGCCAGTCACCTCGATCAATCCGAAAAGAGGAGCGATGAACACGAAACACCGTCGCACCGGTCTGCGCGTGGCGGCGCTGCTCGCCACCCTGACCGTCGGTGCGGCCGCCCAACTCGTCGCGACCGCGCCGGCCGCTGCGGTCAGCGGCCTGTTCCGGACGACTCACCTGGCCACCGCGACGAACTCACAGTCACCGAAGTTCCGGGCCGCCGAGTGCCCGGGCGACACCCGGGTGATCGGTGGCGGCGCCCAGGTGACCGGACCGGCCGCCGGGTCGATCCGACTCAGCGCCCTGCAGCCGGTCAGCGGCCCCGGCCAGACCGACCGGTACGAGGTCTGGGCGGACGAACCGCCGGGCGGCGTCAGCGGCAACTGGGCACTGGAGGGGTACGCCATCTGCGCACCGGCGGCTTCCGTGCCCGGCTACAACATCGTCCCCGGGAACTCCACCTACTCCTCGTCGCCGACCCGCAGCACCGCTGCGGGCTGCTCGGGCAGCCAGCGGGTGATCGGCACCGGGGCGAGCATCACCGGTGGCGGGTTCGGCAACGTCGGCCTGCAGATGTCCCGGGCCTCCGGGCCGTTGGACATCGCCCGGGCCGCCGCCGCCGAGGACGGCGCCTACTCGGGCAACTGGCGGGTCACCGCGTACGCCATCTGCGCGAACCCGGTGGGGGCGGCTGCCGAAGGGTCGGTGCAGACCGGGGTCGCCTCGGCGAACCACACCTGCTCGTCCAGCACCGAGGAGGTGCATTCGGTCGGTGCGGCCACCGGGCCCGGTGCCTCCGGGCAGACCTTCCTGAGCTCGCTCTACCCGAACGCCGGCCTCAGCACGGTGCACCTCACGCTGACCGGTGTGCCCACCGATGGTCTGGCGATCCAGGCGATCTGCGCCTGACCCGACGGCCACGGTGACCCCGGGGCCGGCGGAGCCGACCAATCTCACCGAACGAACCGGACCGATGGGCCGCAGGAGGCATCCGCCACCTGCGGCCCGTCAGCACCCGCGGCCCACCAGGAATCCCTCATGTCTCCCGCAGCGCCGTCTGTGCCGGCGTCGGCGGGGGGTTGTCGGCCGGCCCAGACATCCGCAGGGCCAACCGTGACCAGGACGCGTGCCAGGTGCACCGGTTTCATTCGCGACTTCGGCTACCGCGACCTGGTGTCACGCGGCTTCGACGTCGCCGACGAGACCCGGTCCGGCGACACATCCCGGACCATGTGTACGACAGAGGCGTACAATAATACTCCTCCCTGCAAAGGGTCGGTCGTTCGGTTTTTTGGAGAGCCTTCTGCCAGGCTGTAGGCACTGTGGTTAATTCGCCTCGTGTATGCAATAGAACTCGGCAACTTGAGAGAAGTTGGCTAATGTAACAGCGTGTCAAAGTTGTTAATGCCGGTGATTAATCGGCATCGAGCTTGGAGGGAAAAGTTCCTTCCTCGCCATCCTCTTGGGGAGCATTGATGACGGCTATCGAGGCGCCGCCGGGCGCCGAGCTCGTCCGCCGGGCAACCGAGCTGGTCCCGCTAATCCGCAGGCACGCAACATGGCAGGAGGAAAATCGGGTCCTGCACGAGGAGGTTCTCCAGGAAATCGCCGATGCCGGCCTGATGAAGATGCGGGTACCGATCCGCTACGGCGGCTTCGAGTCCGCTGTGGGTACGGTCTGCGACGTGATCGCCGAGCTTGCCCGCGGCGACGGCTCCGTGGGGTGGACAGTGAGCACGATGACGATCAGCTCATGGTTGGCCGGCTTGTTGCCGGACGAGACGCAGGACGAGATCTTCGCCGACCCCGACGTCCTCATCGGCAGCAGTGTCAGCCCGAACGGTGTCGCCACGCCGGTCGAGGGTGGGGCGGTCCTCAACGGCACGTGGGCGTTCAGCACCGGTGTGCTGCACAGCCGGTGGTTCATCCATTCGGCCGTGCTGGCCGGCGCGGACGGCGAACCCGCTCCGGTGATGGTCGCTGTGCCTACGTCAGACATGACGATCGTCGACGACTGGCACACCGTGGGTCTGCGCGGTACGGGTAGCGTGACGACCATCGTGTCGGACCTGTTCGTCCCTGAGGGGCGCATTCTGCCGATCGCCCCCTTGGTGTTGCAGAACCAGCACCGTTCCCGGCTGAATGCCGGTTCACTGATGTGGAGAGCGCCTTTCTCTCCAATTACGGCAGCTGGTGCCGCCGCTGTCCCGTTGGGCATGGCCAAGGCTGCGCGAGACGCCTTCTTCGAGCAACTGCCGAGCCGTAGGATCGCCTACACCAACAACGAACGCCAGGCCGAATCCGCCCTCACCCACCTGCAGGTGGCTCGGGCTGCGATGAAAATCGACGAGGCCGAGTTCCATGTGCGCCGCGCCGCCGAGCGAGTGGATAGCAAGGTCCGCAATAGCGAGTCCTGGAGCATTCAGGAGCGTGCCCTCGCGCGCATGGAGTTGGGTATGTCCACCCAACTTGCAAAAGAGGCGGTGGAAATCCTCAACACCGCCAGCGGTGGGTCGTCCATCTACTCGGACAAGTCGATGCAACGCATTGAGCGGGACGTCCAGACGATCAGTCTGCACGGCGTCGTGCACCCGGACACGAACCTCGAGCTGTACGGGCGCGTGCTGTGCGGGCTGGAGCCCAACACACACCTGATCTGAAGATGGCCGTGTCCGGCAGGGGTGCCCGGGTTACCTGAACACCCTGCTCGGTCTCCGCCACAGGGTCCGCACCGCGGGCGGAACCGCCGCCGGCAGGCAAAGCCGGCGGCGGTTCCGCGTTCCCCGGCTGGCTGAGTGGGCTCGCCAGCGGTTGAGCGAGGTACAGCCGGCAGAAGGCGACGGGGGTATCGCCCAAGCAAGGTGACGGTCGCGGCCGAGTGACGGGGTAGGCTGCCGGCCCGTGAGCCTTTTGCGCAAGTCGGGGGTCCTCGACCGGGATGTCCCCGTCACCTCGGATGACCATCCGGCAACGGTGACGGAGAGATCGGATCGGCCCGGCTGGCTGCGACGGCACCGACGTTGGTGGTATCCGCTGGTCGTGGCGCTGCTGCTGGGGCAGATGGCGGTCGCGATGGTCACCACCGCAGTGGCGCAGGCGCCGACCATCGACGAGCCGGTGTACGTGGGTGCGGCGGCGCTCTACCTGCAGGGCGGCGGACTGCAGGTCAACCCGGAACACCCGCCGCTGGGCAAACTGATCATCGGCGCCGGCCTGGCGTTCGCCGACCCGTACATCGAGCCGTCCTTCCAGGGCAACCAGACGGACCTCGGCCGGCACGTGCTGTACGAGGCGGGGAACGACGCCGACCGGCTGCTGCTACTGGCCCGGCTGCCGATGATCGGGCTGACCCTCGCGTTCGGGCTGGTGGTCCTCGCGTTCGCCCGCGACCTCACCGGCCGGGCCGGGGCCCTGATCGCCCTGACGGTGTACACGTTCACCCCCGACGTCATCGCCCACGGCTCACTGGCCACCCTCGACGTACCCACCGCCGGGTTCCTGCTGACCTCGGCCTGGCTGCTCTGGCGGGCCCGGCGGCGGCCGTGGGTCTACCTGCCGTTGGCCGGCCTGGCGCTCGGCGCGGCACTGGCCACCAAGATGAGTGCTTTGGCGGCGGTGCCGGTGCTGCTGGCGCTGGCCGCCTGGTCGGTCCGGCACGCGCGGCCGGCCTGGCCGCCTCGTCCGTCCTCACCCCGGGCCCGGCGGTTCGTCGTCGCCGGCGCGGCCGCGACCGCGATCGGACTCCTCGCGCTGCTGACCGTGTGGGCCAGCTACCTCGTCGTCGACCCGCGGCTGCAGACCGTGCCACCAGGCTCGGTTCCCGCGATCGACGGCCTCCGCGCAACAGTGGTCGACTGGCTGCCGTTCCCTGAGTCGTTCCGGGACGGCATGCGGATCCAGTTCGGCTTCGAGGACTGGAAATGGGGCGGGTACCTGTTCGGCGAGACGTACTCCGGTCACCGGTGGTACTACCTGCCGGCCGCGCTACTGGTGAAGACGCCGCTCGGGGCGCTGGCGCTGTGGCTGGTCGGTGCGGTCGCGATGCTGTCGGTGCCCCGGCTGCGCCCGGCCGCCGGGTACCTGCTGGCGCCGGCAGGCGTACTGCTGGCCGTCGCGATGACCGGCTCCCGCGACCTCGGCGTCCGGTACGCGATCGTCGTCCCGGTCTTCCTGGCCGTGGCGGCGGCGGCCGTGACCGTCGTACGGTGGCCGGCCGCCGCCGCCCGGTACACCCGGCCGGCGGCGGCGGTACTGGTCGGGCTGGTCGCGGTCAGCTCGGTCCGCGCGTTCCCGTTCTACCTGCCGTACGCCAACGAGGCGTTCGGTGGCCCGGCCCGCACCTACCACCACCTGCACGACTCGAACGTGGACTGGGGGCAGGACCTGAGCCGGCTGGCCGACCGGCTGCGGGAGCGGTACCCGGACGAGCGGGTGTGGCTGGCCTACAAGGGCGCCGGCGTGCCGGAGTACTACGGCATCACCGCCACCGATCCGCGCGAGGTGCCGCCCGAGGAGGTACGCGGTCTGCTGGTGGTCTCCAACACCTGGGTGGCGACCACCGGCGGTGAGTTGCGCGAGCTGATCGACAGCAGTGAGCCGATCGATCAGGTCGGTCACTCGATCACCATCTTCCGCCGCTGATAGCGATCCTGAAACACGGGAACCGGACTGTTCGGACCGTTCCGGATGCCGGCAATCGATTGGCATCCGGAACGGGATTGCTACTATCCGCGGGTCAATTCACCCGTGAACCCGTCTCAGCTTCCGCGCCGGCTTCGACTGCGCTCCGGGAGTTCTGCCTCGATCCGTTCCGAGCGCAGTTCCTCGTCGACCGCCTGATCCTCGGTCACCTGTTCCTCGGTGAGCCGCACCCGCTCGAGCGGGACCCGTTCCTTGCTCACCACGGGACGCTCGGCGGTCAACGCGAACTCGCGCTCCACGTCACCGATCTCCGGACTTGCGCTACCCCGGTTGTCCTCGGTGATCGGCTCACGCTCCAGCCGCACCTCATCGTGCTCGACCGGCACACTGGTGTGCACGTCTTCGCTGACAACGTACTTGCGGAGCCGCGCCGTGCCGGCCGGCCGGCTCTCCTTGCCGACCCGCAGACGTTCCTCGGACCGGGTCAACTCCTCCTGTGCGACCTGAGCCCTGGTCGGCTCCGGCGGGCTGGGCACGGCCGGCGCGGGTTCGAGATCGTAATGGGCGTACAGCTCGTCGACCTCGGCGTCGCTCAGCGGCTGATCGGCGTCGGTATCGACCTGCGGTGCCTTCTTGACCACTTCCTTGTCGAACGGGATGGAAAGGTGGTCGCGCTCCATTTCAACGGCTTCGAGAGGCACCATCGACTCCCGCCTACCGAAGAGTCCGGTCTTGACGCTTACCCAGTTCGGCTGACCGGCGGCGTCGGTCCAGACCTGGCCGACCGTACCGACCTTCTTTCCGAGGCTGTCCTGGACCGTCGAACCGTACAGGGAGGTGACTTTCTCCTGGGTCACTTTCATCTGAAATCCCTCCTTCTCCAGTCATCGACCGAGTACCCGGCGCCGCTGGCAGCATTCCTTCCGGCCGCCGGCCGCCGGCCGTCGGCCGCTGTGCGTCAGCGTCAGCGTGGTGCTGTTCGCGTCGCCCCTGCGGCCGTCCAACCGGGCTGCGTCGTCACTGCGGACCGGGTCCAGGAGGTAGCGCCGCGGCGATCCGTTCGGCGTACCGCCGGGCCTCGGCGTCGTCGGCGTAACGGCGGCGCGGCCAGAAGAAGCCGCGCAGCCCGTCGCCCCTGGTCCGGGGCACCACATGGGTGTGCAGGTGTGGCACCGACTGGGACACCCGGTTGTTGATCGCGACGAAGGAGCCGCCCGCGCCGAGCCCGGCCTCGACCCCCGCCGCGACCCGCTGCACCAGCGAGAAGTATCCGGCCAGATCGGCCGGCGGCAGGTCGGTCAGCGTGACCACGTGCGGGCGCGGGCTGACCAGCACGTGCCCCGGGAACACCGGCCGGGTGTCCAGGAACGCCACTCCGGCGGGGGAGTCGGCGACCCGCCAGGCAGGGGACTCACCGGCGACGATCCGGCAGAACACGCACCCGTTCACCGCCGCAGCCTAGCCCGGCTGATGCTCGACCAGCAGGTTCCACCGCACGTCCGTGCCGGCCTCGACCCGGATGGTGACCGGCCCGCCCGGGTGGTCCTGGTCGACGTTGCGAATCAGGGTCACCTCGTCGGCGGCACACTGCAGCTCGAACCGCATCCCGGGGTCGAGGAACACCGCGACATCGGCAGCTCCGCTGGCGGCGGCGGCATCCCCACGGCCACCGCTGACGCAGTCGAGGCTGACCCACAGCCGGCCGGCCGGGATCTCGACCGTGTCGACCGACGCCGGACCACTGGTGGCGGTCGCCGAGGCGACGGGCCGGGTGTCGGTCGCCGGGTCGGGCAGCGGCGCGATCGTCGGCGCGGGCGCGTCCGGTGGCGGCTGTGCCGCTGACCGCTGGTTGACCGGGTCGGCGTTGGTGGCGGGTGGGCCGGTGTCGGCCTGTGGCGGGCCGGCGGTGCAGCCCGCCACAGTGCCCGCCCCGCCGACGGCGAGGACGACGCCGAGCGCCGTGCGGACGTGGCTCACTCGTACCGCTGCAGGATCTGCTTCATCTGGTCGATCTCCTCCTGCTGCGATTCGACGATCTGTCCACACAGTTCGATGATCTCCGGGTCGGTGATGTCCGACCGCTCACAGACCAGGATCGCCCGCGAGTGGTGCGGGATCATCGACTTGAGGAACTGCTCGTTGCCGATGAAACTCTCCTGCCGGCCGAAGTAGAACGCCACCCCGAACAGGACGACGAACCCGACCGCGAGGATCACGTTCAGCGTACGGTTGCCGAACATCATCCACATCACCCCGAGCATGATCACCCCCATCGGGGCGACCATCATCAGCGCCATGTAGGTGTTGCTGAGGTTCAGATAGAAGTCGTCGATGGTCCAGATCATCGAGTACGTCAGCAGCAGCATCACTACGAAACTCAGCGTCAACGCGACGCCCAGCCGCAGGTAGCTCCGGTTCATCATCGCCAACTCTCCGTACGTCGTCGGGGCGCGATCGCGGCGATGCGCGTGACTCGCCGCAACCTTCGCTTACCCGCCCTGAGGGTGCGGTAACGCCCGCGACGGCATCTGCCGCCGGACGCCGACAGTCAGCAGGTAACCGATCATCCAGAGCTCGCCGACGGTGGCCGGCGCTACGAGCAGGTCGGCGACGATCTGGGCGTCGG
Source organism: Micromonospora sp. LOL_021 (assembly GCF_048060215.1). Classification (NCBI taxonomy): domain Bacteria; kingdom Bacillati; phylum Actinomycetota; class Actinomycetes; order Micromonosporales; family Micromonosporaceae; genus Micromonospora; species Micromonospora sp. LOL_021. The sequence goes on from NZ_JBHMIN010000032.1 coordinate 39,111, forward strand.
GTGCGAGGTAGAGCAGGAAGCCGCTCGCGAGGTAGCAGACGCCGCCGGCGAGGAGCACCCAGCCGAGTGGCCGGGGCATCCAGCGTGACCGGAGCACACAGGTGCCCATCGGGATGAGCCACAGGCCGAAGAACAGGTTGCCCACCCCCCACAGGTTCTCGCTGGCCAGGTAGAGGGTCTGGACCGTGGTCGCTGCGTCGCCGATCGGCTCGCCGGCGATCTCGACCGCGGTGGCGAGCATCGCCGCGCTGCCCATGATCGCCACCGCGTTGACCAGACCGAACGCGCCGATGCTTCCGGCGGCGAGCGGGTCGGCGGTGCGGAAGAGGCGGTAGAACCAGACGGCCGCGAGTGCCTGGGTGACGACGACGCCCAATTCGAGCGCGATACCGACGCGGGCGAGCGTCTCGTGCCCGACCAGGTTTCCCAGTGTCGCAGCGGGGTCGCCGGTGGCGAACAACTGGGGCCGGACGATCAGAAATCCGAGCATGGCGGTGATGCCGAGGCCCAGATAGAACAGGCCGGTCAGCCGCGCCGTGCGGACCAGATCGCTCATGAGAACCATCTCCTCCTCGTCCTCCGGGCGCCCGTCGACGTCACCGGTCGTCTTACGCTGTAAGGCACAGTAACTTACGGCGTAAGGCATCAGCAAGCGGAGATCGCCGGGAGGCCGGAGCTTGTGGCGGGCAGGCGGCCTTGTGACGGCTTCCTACCCTGAAGCCCGGCGATGCGACGGAGAGTGTGATGTCTCTGCTGGAACACCTGCCCACCATCCTCGCGGTGGTCGTCGGCGGGGTGCTCACCTACGTCGGCACCGGGATCACCGAGCGCAACCGGTGGCGCCGGGAGCAGTCCGTGCGTTGGGACGAGCGGCGGCTCGCCGCTTACGTCGAGTTCGCCGCCACCGCCAAGCAGATTGCCTTGCTCACCTCACGGGTGCTGGCCAGCCGTAGTCTGGTCACCGCGATCAGCCCGATCGGTCGAGAGGAAGGGCTGGCCCGGCTCGGGCAGGCGGAGTCGGACCGGTCCGTGTGCTTCGAGTCGATCCTGCTGCTCGCCGACGGGCCGACCATCGCCGCCGCGCAGGCCCTCACCGAGACGCTGTGGCGGCTGGAGGGGTTCGCCACCGGCGACGAACCGGTCGACGAACAGACCTGGCGGGCCGGGTTCGCCGACTACCGCCGTGCCCGGGCGCGGTTCTACCAGCAGGCTCGGCTCGACATGGGGGTGCGGGCAGTGCAGATCCCGATGAACGCGATCGCCTCCCGCGACGCCCGCCCACCGGGATCGCTCGCCGCCACCGGCACCGACTGACCGCTTGGAATCGCCGCTCAGCAGCGCAGGTCGAGCCAGACGAGCCGGTGGTCCGAGGTGGGGAACCCGCCGGGCAGCGCCGGGTCGTAGTCGCCGACCAGCCGGAACAGCGGATCGTCCGGCGTCGGCCAGAACACCCCGCTGCCCGCGGTGGGTAGTCGGCGGCTGGGCAGCAGGTAGTCGACCCGCAGATTGCCCGGCGTGCCGTCGGCGAAGTCGGCGGTGTCGTAGCGGGGGTCGCCCTCGTGGGTCAGGTTCGCCCCGCCCTGGCGCTGGCTGGCCGCCGGCCCGCCCGCGCTGGTCGGCGGCCGCCGGTCGTCAACCAGCGGATGCCCGGTGACCTGCTGGGCCGATCCCGGGATGCTGTCGCCGTCGTACGGGTCGGAGTTGAGGTCACCGGCGATGACGAACCGGGCACCTGGACGCAGCCCGCCGCGGCGGCCCCGGTCGTCGTAGATGTAACCGGACCGGGCCGGGGTGACGTAGTCGGCCCAGAACCGGATCTCGTCGTGGTTGCGCCGGCCGTTGCGGTCCTCCGGGCCGTCGAACACCGGCGGCGTGGGGTGGCTGGCCAGCAGGTGTACGGTCCGCCGGCCGATCCGCACCGGCACGTCCCAGTGGCTCTTCGACGACAGCCGCACGTCCGCGAGGGCCTCGGGGGAGTACCAGTCGGCGGGCTCCGGGGTGTCCGGGTCGTCCGGCAGCAGTGCTCCCGGCATGTCACGCCAGCGGAACGTCTGGAAGGTACGCAGCGACCGCCGGTCGATCGGGTGGCGCGAGTAGACCGCCATGCCGTACTGGCCGGGGAACAGCCCGAAGCCGTACGCGTCGTCCGGGCCGCCGACCGTACCGTCGCGGTTGAGGTCGTGCCCGGACGGCACGCCGGTGTTGGACGGGGCGCTGAACCGGTACGGGTAGTGGATCGGCCGGGCCCCGCCCTGGCCGCGGGACAGGTAGTTGCGCTGGAACAGCTCGACGGCCCGCCCCTCGGCGTCGTGGTCGAACTCGTTGATCAGCAGCACGTCGGGGCGGACCCGCTGGATCACCTCGGCGACGTTGGCGGCCTGCCGGTCGCCCAGGGTGGACAGGTCGGCCACCAGGCCGCCGTCGACACCCCGGTTGAGCGAGGCGTTGAAGGTGGCGAACCGGACGCCGCCGTGCCCACCGGCCGGTGTACCGGCTGCCGTCGCCGTCCCGGGCGCCAGTCCTGCCGCCATACCGGTGGCGATCATCGCCATCAGAGCGGTCACCGTTCGTGTCCGTACCCGTTGTGTCACCGTGCCACCCTCCGGTCGTGGGGTGACCAGTTAACCGGATCTATGTGACGGTTCGGCGAATGATCTCCGAACGTCCGGGCGTCGGCCGTCCGGGCGTACCGCGATGGTCAATTACCGCGCTACCCTGAGGGCGCGGTCGTCGATGCCCGCCGGTCCACCGTCACGGTTCCATCCACCAGTACGATGTCTCGCGGAGCGCCGAGCGCTGGTGGGCACTTCCGTTCGGACATCAGACAGGGTCGGCCGATCGGCCGGTTCAGGGGAGAGACTAGCCTCATGGGCGTGACACGCCGCGCAAAGATCGTTTGTACGCTTGGCCCCGCGACCGCGTCCCCGGAGCGTATCCGTGGGCTGGTCGAGGCGGGCATGGACGTGGCCCGGCTGAACTTCAGCCACGGCAGCCACGACGACCACCAGCAGGTGTACCAGCTGGTCCGGGAGGCAGCCCAGGCCTCCGGCCGGGCGGTCGCCGTGCTGGCCGACCTGCAGGGCCCCAAGATCCGTCTCGGCCGGTTCGCCGACGGGCCGCACGAGTGGCGAACCGGCGACTCGGTCGTCATCACCAGCGACGACATCCTCGGCAGCCGGGAGCGGGTCTCCTGCACCTACCGCAAGCTGCCCCAGGAGGTTCGCCCCGGGGACCGGCTGCTGATCGACGACGGCAAGGTGGCCGTCGAGGTCAGCGCGGTGGACGGTAACGACATCCGGGTGCTGGTCGTCGAGGGCGGGCCGGTCTCCAACAACAAGGGCATCTCGCTGCCGAACGTCGCGGTCAGCGTGCCGGCTCTGTCGGACAAGGACACCGACGACCTGCGGTTCGCGCTCGGCCTGGGCGCCGACTTCATCGCCCTGTCGTTCGTCCGGTCGCCCGAGGACATCAAGCTGGTCCACGCGATCATGGACGAGGAGGGGGTTCGCCGACCCGTCCTGGCCAAGGTCGAGAAGCCGGAGGCGGTCACCCACCTGGAGGCGATCGTCGACGCGTTCGACGGAGTGATGGTGGCCCGGGGTGACCTCGGCGTCGAGTTGCCGCTCGACGAGGTGCCGCTGGTGCAGAAGCGCGCGGTGCAGCTGTGCCGGGAGAACGCCAAGCCGGTCATCGTCGCCACCCAGATGCTCGACTCGATGATCGAGAATTCGCGGCCGACCCGCGCGGAGGCCTCCGACGTTGCCAACGCGGTGCTCGACGGCACCGACGCGGTGATGCTCTCTGGCGAGACCAGCGTCGGCAAGTACCCGGTGCTCACGGTCAGCACCATGGCCAAGATCGTCACGACGACCGAGCACGGCTCGATCTCGGTGCCCCGGCTGCAGCACGACCCCCGTACCCACGGCGGTGCGCTCACCTCGGCCGCGTCGCAGATCGCCCGGGCGATCGGTGCCAAGGCGATGGTCGCCTTCACCCAGACCGGTGACACCGTGCGTCGGCTCTCCCGGCTGCAGTGCGAGCTGCCGCTGCTGGCTTTCACCCCGGTCGCCGAGGTGCGCGACCAGCTTGCCCTCTCCTGGGGGGTGGAGACCTTCCTGATGCCGTTCGTGCAGCACACCGACGACATGTTCCGCCAGGTCGACCAGGCACTGCTCGGCCTCGGCCGGGCCAATCCCGGCGAGTACGTGGTGATCGTCGCCGGCAGCCCGGTCGGCACCCCCGGCTCCACCAACACGCTGCGGGTGCACCAGCTCGGTAGCCTTGTCGACGCCGCGGCGGCCCGGGCGTTGCAGTGACCGGTGATCCGGTCGGCGGGCAGGCCGCCGTCGATCAGCTGCTCGAGATGCTCGACCTGAGCCGGACCGGGCCGTCCGCGTTCCGCGGGATGAGCCCCAAGGTGGGGCCGCAGCGGGTCTTCGGCGGCCAGGTCGCCGGTCAGGCGCTGGTCGCCGCCGGGCGGACCGTCGACCCGCAGCGACTGGTGCACTCGCTGCACGGCTACTTCGTCCGCCCCGGCGACGGCGCCGAGCCGATCGACTACGAAGTGGAGAACATCCGCGACGGCCGGTCCTTCTCGGTCCGCCGTTCGGTGGCGTACCAGCACGGCAAACCGATCTTCTTCATGTCGGCGTCGTTCCACCGGCCCGAGGACGGGCTGGACCACCAGGCCCCGCAGCCACCGGACGTCCCGCCGCCGGAGGCGGTACCGACCATGACGGAGCGGCTGGCCCGCTATCCGGAGCGGCTCGGTGTCTGGGCGGTGATCCCCCGGCCGATGGACGTGCGGTACGTCGGCGAACCGGGTCTGGTCGCCCCCGGGGACCGGCCGGCCGACCCGTACCAGCGGGTCTGGATCCGCGCCGACGGCAAGCTGCCCGACGATCCGCTGCTGCACGCCTGCGTACTCACCTACGCCTCCGACCTGACCTTGCTCGACTCGGTGTTGTCCGTGCACGGCGAGGTCTGGGGTCCGGGCGGGGTGATCGGGGCCAGTCTGGACCACGCGTTGTGGTTCCACCGGCCGTTCCGGGCCGACGAATGGTTCCTCTACGACTGCTGGAGTCCGTCGGCCGCCGGCGGGCGCGGGCTGGCCACCGGTCGGATGTTCACCCGCGACGGCCGGCACATCGCCAGCGCTGTGCAGGAAGGACTGGTCCGGCGGGTCGGCGGGTGACCGGGCCACCTGCCTGACCGGCGCTCGGGCGGCGGTGGCCAGGGTGGTTGACCGACGTCGCGGTCGGCCGATCCGATAATGGAAACAGTGCCGTAACCTGAGAGGTATGCGTCTCTCTGCCCGGGTCGACTACGCGCTGCGGGCCGCCGCCGAGCTGGCGGTCGCGGCTGCGGCGTCGGCGCGGGTCGTGTTGACCGCCGAGCAGGTCGCGCGGGCCCAGGGCATCCCGCCGAAGTTCCTTGAGGGCATCCTGCTGCAGTTGCGCCGGGCCGGCGTGGTGCAGGCCCAGCGCGGCCCGGACGGCGGCTACTGGTTGGCCCGCCCCGCCGAGCAGATCAGCCTCGCGGAGCTCATCCGGGTGATCGACGGACCGCTCGCCCACGTGCGGGGCCACCGGCCGGAGGAGCTCGGCTACCAGGGTGCGGCGGTCGCGCTGCAGGACGTCTGGATAGCGTTGCGGGCCAGCGAGCGGGAGATCCTCGAGTCGGTCACCGTGGCCGACGTCGCCACCGGCAAACTCCCCGAGCGGATCCGGGATCTGGCCGCCAACCCGCGCGCCTGGACCTGACCGCCACCTGCCCGGCGACGGTCAGCGCTGGTCGGCGAACAGCCCGGTGGCGGTGTCCGCGATCAGCTTCCAGGCGGCGGCGACGTGCCGTCGCTCGGTACGCGGCGCGCCGACCGCCAGCCGCAAGGTGAACCGGCCCGCCACCCGGGTGTGGGTCAGCAGCACCGAGCCGTTGGCGTTCACCGCAGCCAGCAGGGCGGAGTTGACCTCGTCGGGCTGGCCGCGCAACCGGAAGCAGACCAGTGCGAACGGCCCCGGCGCGACGAGCTCGAACCGGTCGTCGGCGCGTACCTGGTCGGCGAACCAGGCCGCGTGCGCCACCGCCGAACGGATGTGCGCCCGCAGCCCCTGTGCGCCGTACCAGCGCAGCACGAACCACAACTTCAACGCCCGGAAGCGACGACCCAGCGGCACCTGCCAGTCCCGGTAGTCGATCACCGTGCCGGTGTCGCTGAGCTCGTTGCGCAGATACTCCGGCATCACCGTCAACGCCTCGACCAGCTCGGCCCGGTCCGCCACCCAGAACGCGTCGCAGTCGAACCCGGTCAGCAGCCACTTGTGCGGGTCGAAGCAGTACGAGTCGGCCCGCTCCAGCCCGGCGTGCGTCCAGCGCAGCTCCGGGCAGACCGCCGCCGCACCGGCGTACGCGGCGTCCACGTGCAGCCACACCCCGTACTCGGCGCAGATCGCGCCGATCTGCTCGACGGGGTCGACGGCGGTGGTCGAGGTGGTGCCCACGGTGGCGACCACGATCGCCGGTCGTCGCCCGGCGGCCAGGTCGGCATCGAGGGCACGGCGCAACGCGTCCGGCCGCATCGCCAGCGTGACCGGATCGACGTCGATCAGCCGTACGCCCTGATCACCGACCCCGGCGATGCGGGCCGCCTTCTCGATCGACGAATGGCCCTCGGTCGAGGTGTAGACGGTGTAGCCGCCAGCGGTGCCCGCCGAGCGCCAGGTGTCGCCGCTGGCCCGGTGCAGCGCCACCAGGGTGGCCACCAGCGTCGCCGACGACGCCGAGTCCTGGATGACGCCGCCACCGGTGGACCCCGACCGGAACCGTTGCGGCAGGTCGAGCAGTTGGGCCAGCCAGTCGAGCAGCACCGTCTCCACCTCGGTGCAGGCCGGACTGGTGGCCCAGAGCATGCCCTGGACGCCGAGGCCGGCGCTGACCAGGTCGCCGAGCACGCTCGGCGCCGAGGTGTTGGCCGGGAAGTAGCCGAAGAAGCCGGGGTGCTGCCAGTGGGTTAGCCCGCCGACGACCACCCGGTCCAGGTCGGGGAGGATCCGGTCGAACGGCTCGCCGTGCTCCGGCGGCGTCACCGGCAGCGCCCGGGCCACCGTACCGGGCGGGCTCGACGGCCGTACCGGATGTTTCTCCAGCGTCTGCCAGTAGTCGGCGATCCAGTCGACCACCGCGTGCCCGGCCCGGCGGAACTCGTCCGCCGACATGTGCCCGCCGGCCGTGGTGTCCGAGCCGGGCGTGGTGCCTGCGCCCGACGTGGTGCCCGGCGCGGATGCGTCGCCTGCCATGCGGTCGAGTTGATCAGGAATCGGTACGGCGGGCAAGCGCCACCATCGTCTCCGGCCCGGTGCCTGCGACGGCGGTGTCTCCGGCCTCGGCGCCCGGCAGCGCGGCGGCAGGGCCAGGGCCGGTGCTGGCCCGGACGGTCAACCGTGGGTCGAGCAGCGTCGCGGCCGGCACCGCGTCGCCCTGGACCTTGCGCATCAGCAGGCTGACCGCCTGCCGGCCGACCTCCTCGGCCGGAATCAGCACCGAGGTCAGCGCCGGACCGGACCGCTCGGCGACCTCGTCCGGGCAGATCGCCACCACCGAGATGTCGTCGGGAACCCGTCGGCCCAGGGTCGGCAACGCGGCCAGCACGTGTCCGACCGCCGCTTCGTTGTGCACCACCAGCGCGGTGAGCCCCGGGTGCCGGTGCAGCAGCCCGGCCAGTTCGCGGCGTACCGCGTCGTAGTTCTCCTCGCACGGCTGGGCGACCGCCGTGACGCCGCAGCGGGCCGCCGTCTCGGTGAAGCCGGCCCGGGTCCGGTGAGCGAAGCCGGTCTCCCGTTCGTAGACCACCGCCGGGGCTCCGAGCAGGGCGAGCTGCCGGTGGCCGAGCGTGACGAGATGTTCGACGCAGGCCTCGCCGGCCCGGTAGAAGTCCAGGTCGACGCAGGTCAGACCGGCGGACTCGGCCGGAAAACCGATCAGCACGCTGGGCCGTTCGAGCTCACGCAGCAGCGGCACCCGTGGGTCGTGCATCTCCACGTCCATCACCACGATGCCGTCGACCATGGCGCTGACCGCGATCCGGCGCAGCCCGGCCGGCCCTTCGTCGGCGGTGACCAGCAGCACGTCGTGGTCGAACTGTCGGGCGGTGGTGACCACGCTGGTGGCGAACTGCATCAGTACCGGCAGGTGCATCCCGGAGCGCAGCGGCAGCACCAGCGCGATCACGTTCGCCCGGCGGCTGGCCAGCGCCCGGGCCCCGGCGTGCGGGTGGTAGCCGAGGGAGTGGATGCTGGCCAGTACGCGTTCCCGGGTGGTCGCCGAGATCGCCCGCTTGCCGCTGAGCACATAGGACACGGTGCTGACCGCGACGCCGGCGTGCCGGGCCACGTCGGCGATCGTCACCATGTCGGCCCGCTTCCCGGCCCGGTCCCGCGCCGGGCCGGGCCCGGCGGGGTCCGGTCCGGCGCCGGTCGGCTGTGACGGAGTTGACACTAGGCTCCTCCATCCGTGTCCCTGGCCGGACCGTCAGTGGCGGTTCCGGCGAAACTCAGGTAGCTCACCGTAGCGCCTGCCGTACTGAAGAGCAGATACAGGTCTCGGGTTCCGGACAGTCCGTGCAGCTCCGTCCGTACCTCGGCCCAGTCGTCGCGGCCGCCGGTCGCCGGTACCGGAAGCGTACCGGCGACCGGGCCGGCCAGCGGATCGTCCAGCCGCAGGGTGACCGTCGACCCGTCCGCTGTCCGGCCGACGGCACCGGGGCCGGCCCCGGCCCCCGCCCGGAGCGGCCGGTGGGCGACGCGGGCGGTGACCGCAGTGGGCCCGGCGTCGAAGTCGACGTCGGTGAACGCGATCCAGCCGCCGTCCTCCGCCGCGCCCACCGCGTCCCGACCCTCGGGATGGTCGGCCGGTGCCGTGCCGGCGTAGTCGTCGTTGTCGGCGGCCCACAACGGTCCGGCCAGCGGGTCGCGGGGGCCGATCCGTTCACCCAGTACGGTCAGGGTGGTGGTCGCCACCAGGTCGGCGCTGGACCGGCCGACCGACACGGTGTGCCGGGCGCTCTCCACCACCGGCCGGTCCCGGGTGACGTCCCAGGTCGCCAGGTCGGCAGCGGCGAGGCGGAACCGGAGCGTGGTCTGCGCCCCCGCCGCGAGGCTGATCTTGCGGAAGGCACGCAGTTGGCGTAGCGGCTGCTTGACCCGGGAGTGCCGCTGGCGGGTGTAGAGCTGCACCACCTCGGTCCCGGCCCGCGCCCCGCTGTTGCGCACCGTGACGCTGGCCTCGACCGTGTCGTCGGCACCCACCTCGGTGGCCGACAACCGCAGGTCGCGGTAGTCGAACCAGGTGTAGCTCAGGCCGTGGCCGAACGGGTACAGCGGTTCCCCCCGGAAGTAGAGGTACGTCGCGTCCGAGGCGATCACGTCGTAGTCGAACAGGTCAGGCAGGTCTGCGGTACGCCGGTACCAGGTCTGAGTGAGCCGGCCGCCCGGATCGGCGTCCCCGCAGAGCACCTCGGCCAGCCCGGTGCCGTACTCCTGACCGCCGTGCGCGGACCAGACGATCGCCGGGATGTGCCGGTCGGCCCACTCCACCGCGTACGGGTAGCTGCTGGCCAGCACCAGCACAGTACGCGGATTCGCGACCCGGACCGCCCGCAGCAGCGCTGCCTGGGCGGCGGGTAGCGCCAGGTCGACCCGGTCCTCGGTCTCCCGTCCGCACACCATCGGATGGTTGCCCAGCACCACCACCGCCACCTCGGCGTCGCGGGCCAGCGCCGCCGCCTCCCGGGCGCCGTCGGTGACCAGTTCGACGGCGAACCTGGTGGCGGTGTGGATGCTGGCGGCCTCGGCCCGCGCCAGCCCGTCCGGGCCGACGGTGACGTAGCGGTCCCGGGCCAGGTGGTGCAGTGCCGTACGGCCGTCGGCGTCGCGGACCAGCCGGAAGGTCTCGTTCACCACCCACCCGCCCGGACCGGACCGGTCGTTGACCAGCACCCCGTCGTCGCCGGCGGCCAGGTACCGGCCGTTGGCGACGCTGCGCAGCGCGACCACCCCGTCGCCCCAGTCGAACACGTCGAAGCAGCACTGCGGTGCTGCCTCCGGCGCGGCGGCGCGTGGCGGTCCGCCCGCCGTGCTGTCGACCCGCAGCGGTCCACCGGCGGCCGCGCCGCTGGCCCGCAGGTAGGTCGCCGAGGTGCCGAGTCGCAACGCGATCCGGTCCACTCCTTCGTGGTGGGTCACGGTCGCCGTCGGCAGCCGCGCGGCCAGCCCGGCGCGGGCGGTGACCGCGTACGGCATCGATCCGGCGTACCAGTCGGTGTGGACGGTGTCGGCGAGCGGGCCGACCACCGCGACCCGCCGGATCTTGTCCGGGTCCAGCGGCAGCACCGGGTCGGTTCCGGACTCTGTCGGTGCGTTGCGCAGCAGCACCACCGACTCGCGTACCGCGATCCGGGCCAGGTCCTGGTGGGCCGGGCAGTTGATCACGTCGGTGCCGGTCGTCGCGAACGGGTTGCGTTCGGGTGGATCCAGCTCACCGAGCCGGATCCGGACGGAGAGGATCCGGCGGACCGCGCGGTCGATGTCCGGTTCGGTGAGCAGCCCGCGCGCCACCGCCTCGGTGATCCGCGCGACGGTCGGCAGCGAGTCGGTGTCGTCCTCGGTGAAGCTGTCGATCCCGGCGCGCAGCGCCGCCGCGTAGCCGGTGACGTGGTCCGGGTGGTAGCCCTGGGCGCCGGCGATGTTGGTGGCCGCTCCCGCGTCGCCGACGACCAGGACGTCGTCGTCGGTCCACCGGCGCAGCTGTTCGTCGATCAGCGGGCTCAGGTGCGCCGGCCGTCCGTTGACCAGGTTGTACGCCGCCATCACCGCGACCGCGGCACCGGCGGCGATCGGGGCGCGGAACGCCGGTAGTTCGTACTCGTGCAGCACCCGGGGCGGCAGGTTGCTGCTGGTGGTGGCCCGGTCGGTCTCGTTGTTGTAACCGAGGAAGTGCTTCAGGGTCGGCGCGGTCCGCAGGTAGTAGGGATGGTCGCCGCGCAGTCCGCTGGCGTACCCGGTGGCCAGCACCCCGGTCAGCCACGGGTCCTCGGCGTAACCCTCCTCGTTGCGGCCCCACCGTGGATCCCGCAGCGGGTTGACCACCGGCGCCCACACGTTCAGTCCGACGCTGACGGGGTCCTTGTGGTGGAACGCGCGTACCTCGTCGCCGACTGCTTCGCCGATCCGCCGCAGCAGGTCCGGGTCCCAGCTGGAACCCAGCCCGATCGCCTGCGGGAAGACGGTCGCCGGGCCGAGCCAGGCCACCCCGTGCAGCGCCTCGGTCCCGGTGCGGAAGCCGGGCAGGCCCAGTCGGGGCACCGGGGGCTGATGCTGGTGCAGCAGGGCGATCTTCTCGTCGAGGGTGAGCCGGCGGAGCAGGTCGGTGACCCGGGCGGCCACGGGTTGGTCGGGGTCGCGGAACGTGCTGTCGCTCATAACGTGGATCGCCTTCCGGGATCGGCAAGGGCACCCGTGTGGGTCGCTGCGGCGGTGCGGGGCACCGCCGCGGTCACCGGATCACGGGCAGGCGTCGGTACGCGGTGGAGGTTGGCCGCCAGCCCGGGAAGCGCTGGCTCGAAGCGCTTCGACGACCGCCCCAAAAACGCTCCACTGTCGACACGATTTCAGCCGTGTTAACCGTGGAGCCCTTTGAGGTTGACATCCATCAGTACGGACGGTCAAGGGGCTGCCCGCCACAAATTGATGTCAGCCGCCGCCGGCCCCCGGCCGCCGCCCCGGGCCACCGCAGTGGGCCGCTGGTCAGCCGGGCGGCGGCCGCCGGTGCGGTCAGTCGGTCGGGCGGGCCGGCATCCGGCCGTTGTCGATCGCGGCGATCGCCCGGGCCGCGCCGCCGATCGCCGCCGCGCCGCCGGCCAGGTCGGAGGCGGCCAGCTCGGTGCCACCGGCCGCCGGAGCCACCGTACGGTCGGCGAGCTGCTGCCGGGCCGCCGGCAGCAGCCACTGGGCGAGCGGAACGTAGTAGCCGCCGAGCAGCACCACCTCGGGGTTGATCAGGTTGGCCAGGATGGACACTCCGGTGCCCAGGTGGCGGCCGACCTCGTCGAGCGCGTCGAGCGCCGCCGGATCACCGGCGCGCGCCGCCGCCCGTACCCGGTCGATCTCCGGCGCGAAGTCGGTGACCGGCCCGTCAGTCTCGGCGTCCGGCAGCACCCGGCGGATCAGCGCCGGTACGGCGGCCAACGCCTCCAGGCAGCCGTTCGCACCGCAGCGGCACGGCGGACCCTGGGGATCCAGCTGGATGTGCCCGATCTCGCCGGTGAACCCCCGCGCGCCGTGCAGCAGCCGCCCGTCCACCACCAACCCCGCGCCGATGCCGGCACCGCCGGTCAGGTGCACCAGGTTCGCGGTGCCGGCGTACGGCCCGTGCCGGTGCTCGGCGAGCGCGGCCAGCTGGGCGTCGTTGTCCACCACCACCTCGTACGCCGGTCCGCGCAGCGCCCGGACCAGATCGGCGTGCAGGTCGACGTCGCGCCAGCCCAGTTCGGGGGAGAGGCTGACCCGGCCCTGCTGGTCGACCAGGCCGGGTACCCCGACGGTGAGCCCGAGCACCTGCCGCCCCTGCCGGGTCGCCCGGTTCACCGCCCGGCCGGCCAGTGCGGCTACCGTGCTGGCCGCCTTGCCCGGGGTGGCGGCCAGCCCGGTGAAGGCGCGTCGCCAGGACAGCAGCTCACCGCCGGCCAGGTCGAGCGCGACCGCGGTCAGGTGGTCGGCGCTGATCTCGATGCCGATCGCGGCGTACGCGTCGCCGTCGACGACCAGCATGGTGGCCGGGCGTCCGATGCGGTGCTCGGTGAGGCCGGTCTCCCGGACCAGGCGGCGGTCGATCAGATCGGCGACCAGGCTGGAGACGGTGGCCTTGTTGAGCCCGGTGGCACCGGCGATGTCCGCCCGGGAGCAGGGCGCGTTGGCCCGGACGTAGCGCAGCACGACCGCGAGGTTGGTGGCGCGTACGTCGGTCAGGTCCGCTGGCTGCGGGCCGCTCCGCATGGTGATCACGTTACGCCCCGGGTCCCGGCCGGGTGGCTCGGGCCGGATGCCCGGCGGGCCGGCGTGTCGCGGCGGTCACCGCGGGGTGGGCCGCCACCGGCGGTTCGCGTCATGTCGGCCTCCCTTGTGGCACCTGCCTTGTGGCACCTGTCACCGTCGGCTACTTTGTTTAGTCAGCAGACGAACTAACTCTAGCGTGCAAACTGTACCCCCACACCCCCATTTCGAGCTGGTTCGTCCCACCGTCGCCGGGATGCCTGGCTCGCCGATACGAAGGGAGCGCGCCGTGGATCGATCCCTCGCGGGCGCGGCCACCAACCGACGTCGATTCCTGGGCCTGGTCGGCCTGGGTGCCACCGCGATGGCCGGTGGCGGTCTTCTCTCCGGCTGCAGCCGGCCGGCCGGTACCCAGGGCACGGCGACCGACGTCGACGCGGTCAGCGCGGTTCTGCCCAGATACCAGCCGGTCGAGCTGATCACCCCGGACATCGCCGGGGTACGCCCGATCGCCGACGGCTACCTGACGTACCCGACTGACCTGGTCCGGGCGGTCACCGAGACGCCCGGCAGCAGCGGTGAACCGCTCACCGCGATGACTCCCTGGTGGGGGCCGACCCCGCCCGGCATCGACCGCAACGCCTACCTGCAGGCGGTCAACGAGCGGCTCGGCGTGCCGATCGACTTCAGCGTCCAGGACGGCAACACCTACGCCGACAAGCTGAGCGCCATCCTCGGTGCCCGCGACGTGCCGGACCTGCTCTGCGCCCCGAACTGGGAGATCGACAAGATCCCGCGGTTCTCCGACGCGGTCTCGGCGCTGTTCGAGGACCTGACCGACCACCTGGCCGGTGACGCCGCGCTGGCCTACCCGCACCTGGCCAGCTTCCCGACCGGGGCCTGGCAGTACGCGGTCTGGGGCGGCCGGCTCGCCGCCGTCCCGTGGCCGACCGACGGCCCGTTCCCGTACGCGCTGTTCTACCGCAAGGACCTCACCGACGCCGCCGGCGTGCAGGCCCCGAAGAACATCGACGAGCTCTACGAGTTCGGCAAGGCGATGACCGATCCGGCCAACGGCGTCTGGGCCTTCGGCTCGATCTTCAACATGGTGCAGATGTTCTACGGCGTCCCCGGCTCACAGGGCGGGTGGCGGCGCACCGACGGCGGCGGCCTGGAGTTCAAGTACGAGACCGAGGAGTACCGCGCGGCCCTGGAGTTCACCACCAGACTGTTCGCCGAAGGACTGGTGCACCCGGACATCGTGGAGAGCAAGGGCGCCGCCGACGCCAAGCAGCTGTTCAACAGCGGCAAGATGGTCTGCTACGAGGACGGCGTCGGCGCCTGGCGCGGCATGTACTCGGAGCAGCGGCAGATCACCCCGACGTTCGACATGCGGCCGGTGCCGATCTTCTCCGCCGACGGGCAGAGCGCCCCGGTCGCCTGGGGCGAGGAAAAGCCGGTCTTCTACACCTTCATCAAGAAGGGGCTGGGCAAGGAGCGCGTCGAGGAGATCCTGCGAGTGCTCAACTGGTGCGCCGCGCCGCTCGGCACCGAGGAGTACCACCTGCGCCAGTACGGGGTCGCCGACCAGCACCACACGGTCAGCGCCGACGGCAGCCCGGAGCTGACCGAGCTGGGCCGGCAGGAAATCGCCGACCAGTACACCTTCATCGTCGGGCGTTACCCGACAATCGTGCAGACGGCCGACGTCCCCGGCTTCGTCGAGAATCTGCTGGGCTACTCCAACGAGACGGTGAAGTACCTGGAGCCGAACCCGTGGGCCGGGATCAAGTTCGAGCTGCCGGCCAACCTGTCACGGGTGCAGCAGCCGACCGAGGACAAGATCCTCGACGTCCTGCGCGGTCGGCGGCCGACCAGCGACCTCGAGCAGATCACGCAGGAGTGGCGCAGCGGCGGCGGTGACGAGGGGCGTGACTTCTTCCGCAAGGCGCTCGAAGACAACGATCGATGACCTCGGTCGAGACGTCCGTGACCGCCGGATCCGGCGACGGCCGGCTCCGGCCGTCGCCGGACCAGCCCACCCCGGACGGCGACCGCCGATCACGCCGTACCCCGGATGGTCGGCGCACCCGCCGACGGACCGTGCCGCTGCGGGCCCGGCTGCGCCGCGACTGGCCGCTGCTGCTCATGGCCGCGCCGGCCGCGCTGCTGCTGCTGGTCTTCCACTACCTGCCCACCCTGGGTAACGTGATCGCCTTCCAGGACTACAACCCGTGGGTCGGCGACAACGCGTTCGAGGCGTTCGTCTACAGCGAATGGATCGGGTTCGGCAACTTCGAGACCCTGTTCCGTGACCCGGCGTTCTGGGACGCGGTGGTCAACACCCTGACCATCACCGCGTTCCAGCTGGTCTTCTTCTTCCCGCTGCCGATCCTGTTGGCGATCCTGCTGCACAGCATCCTGTCGACCCGGGTGCGCGGGTTCATCCAGAGCGTCGTCTACCTGCCGCACTTCTTCAGCTGGGTGCTGGTGGTCACCTTCTTCATGCAGATGCTCGGCGGGGCCGGCCTGCTCGCCCAGCGGATGCGCGACGCCGGGCTCGACCCGCTCAACGTGATGGGCAACCCGGACACGTTCATCGTGCTGGTCACCGCCGAGGCCGTGTGGAAGGACATCGGGTGGGGGGCGATCATCTTCCTGGCCGCGCTCAGCGCCATCGACCAGAACCTCTACGAGGCGGCGGCGGCCGACGGTGCGGGGCGCTGGCGGCGGCTGTGGCACATCACCCTGCCCGGGCTGCGTCCGGTGATCGTCCTGCTGCTGATCCTGCGGCTCGGTGACGCACTCACCGTCGGGTTCGAGCAGTTCATCCTGCAGCGTGAGGCGGTCGGCCGGCAGGCCGCCGAAGTGCTCGACACCTACGTCTACTACCAGGCGATCATCCCGCAGCAGTGGGGGATGGGTGCCGCCGCCGGCCTGTTCAAGGGCATCATCGGGCTGGTGCTGATCATCGCCGCGAACAAGTTCGCCCACCGCCTCGGCGAGCAGGGAGTGTATTCCAGGTGAGCATCGCACGTACGCTGACCGCCGGGCGCCGACCCCGGCTCGACCCGGTGAACCAGCCGCCCCGACGGCGGCGCCCCGGCGTCGGCCGGCCGGTCTGGGAGGAGCCGCCGAGCCCGGTCGGCCAGGGCGTCAAAGGGCTCGTCCTCGCCGCGATGGTGCTGGCCGTGATCTTCCCGATGTGGTCGGTCCTGGTGACCAGCCTCGCGTCGCGGGAGACCATCAACGCCACCGGCGGCATGGTGGTGATCCCCCGGGAGATCGACCTGTCGGCGTACGTGAACATCTTCTCCGGCGGTCAGATCAGCCGGGCGGTGTGGGTCAGCACCCTGGTCACCGTCGTCGGCACGACGTTCAGCCTGGTGCTGACGGTGCTGGCGGCGTACGGGCTGTCCCGCAAGGACTCGCTCGCGCACCGGCCGCTGCTGTTCCTGTTCCTGCTCACCTTCCTGATCTATCCCGGCATGGTGCCGAGCTACCTGGTGGTGACCGGGCTGGGCCTGAAGAACAGTCTGTGGGCGCTGATCCTGCCCACCGCGATCAGCGTGTTCAACCTGGTGGTGATCCGGGCGTTCTTCATGAACGTGCCGGCCGAGCTGATCGACGCGGCCCGCATCGACGGCGCCGGGGAGTTCCGGATCCTGTGGCGGATCATGCTGCCGCTGTCCCGGGCGGTGATCGCCGTCGTCGGCCTGTTCTACGCCGTCGGCTACTGGAACGCGTACTTCAACGCGGTGCTCTACATCGACGACAACGACAAGTGGCCGATCCAGCGGGTGCTGCAGAGCTACATCCTGGCCGGGCAGTCGCCGTCGGTCACCGGCGCGCCGGTGAACATCCCCGGGGTCACCGCGTACCCGCCGACCCTGGCGGTCAAGATGGCGGTGGTGGTGATCACCGTACTGCCGGCGGTGGTGATCTTCCCGTTCGTGCAGCGGCACTTCACCAAGGGCGTCATCACCGGCGCGATCAAGGGTTGACCGGCCGGCACCGCGCTGGTCAGAGCGGTACGCCGTCGAGCAGCACAGTGGCCGGTGGCTCGGTGCCGGTCACCGCGACGACCTCGACCCGGCGGACCGGCAGCGGCCCGTCGACGTCGACCCGCAACGTGTCGCCGTCGCGTACCGCCCGGACCGTGGTGTCGCCGTCGACGTCGCAGACCAACGTCTCGGCGCTGACGCCGCCCCAGCTGACCAGGGTGACGTCGGTGAACGGACCGTCGCCGACGGTGTCCTGCGGTTCGGTCGTCGCGATCAGCGCGCCGTGCCGGACGAACAACGGGATCCGGTCCAGCGGCGTCTCGACCGGCAGGTGGCGTCCGCCGGTGTGGGTCCGCCCGGTCCAGTGGTCGACCCAGTCACCGGCCGGCAGGTAGACGTGCCGCCGGCCGTCCGGACTGATCATCGGTGCGACCAGCAGGTCGGTGCCGAGCCGGTACTCCAGTTCGGCACCCCAGGCGGCCGGATCGTCCGGCGAGTCGACCAGCAGCGCCCGCATCATCGGGGCACCGGTGCGGGCGGCCGTGACCGCCGCCGAGTAGAGGTAAGGCATCAACCGGTAGCGCAGCCGGATCGCCTCGACCGAGTCGCGCGCGGCGTCGTCGGGAAAGTCCCACGGCAGCCGGCTGGTGGTGCCATGGAAGCGCACCAGTGGCGACAGCGCACCGAACTGCGCCCACCGCACGTACAGGTCGGGGGTCGGGGTGCCGTGGAACCCGCCGGCGTCGTGACTCCAGAACGGTACGCCGGACAGGCCGTGCGACAGCCCGCCGCGCAGTGTGCTGGCCATCCCCGGGTACGTGGCGTTGACGTCGCCGCTCCACTGGGCCGGATGCCGCTGCCCGCCGAGGAACGACGACCGGGCCCACACCATGCCGTGCCCGGCGACCTCCCGGGTGACCGCCGCGACCGCGTCGTTGAACAGCAGCGTGTAGACGTTGTGCAGCTCGACGCCGGTCATCCCGTTGTGCGCCACCGCGTCGGCCGGCACCCCTTCGGCGAAGTCGGTCTTGAACACCATCGCGCCCTGCCGCAGCAGGTCGCGCAGCAGACCGGTGAACCACTCGGTGGCCGCCGGGTTGGTGAAGTCGACGATCCCGCAGACCGGGTAGGAGCCGTGCCAGACGTCGGCGATGTAGGTGGAGCCGTCCGGGCGGCGCAGGAAGTAGCCGGCCGCGTCGGCCTGCGCGAAGACCGGGCTGCCGGTCATGATGTACGGGTTCATCCAGAGGCTCACCTTGAACCCCTGTTCGGCGAGGGTGGCCAGCATGCCGGCCGGGTCGGGGAAGTTGGTGGCGTCCCAGGCCAGGTCGGACCAGGCACCGTCGGCCTGCCAGTAGCAGTCCAGGTGCAGCACGTCGCACGGGATGCCGTCGGCACGGATCCGTCGGGCCCGGTCCAGGACCTTCTCCTGACTGTCCACGAAGAAGCCGGAGGAGATCCAGGTGCCGAACGCCCACTTCGGCGGCAGCACCGGTCGGCCGGTCAACCGGTCGTAGCGGTCCAGGATCTCGGCGGGGGTGTGGCCGGCGATCACGTAGTAGTCGATCAGGTCGTCCGGCACCAGGATCTGCACGCAGCTGTGCGTGGAGGAGCAGATGTCGAACTCCACCGGCATGCCGCTGTCGACCAGCACCCCGTAGCCACGGTCGGACAGGTACAGCGGGACGTTCTTGTGCGACCGGTCCGACTCGCTGCCGAAGGCGTCGAAGTTCCACATCAGTGCCCGCTGGCCGCGCTTGTCCAGCCGGGTGAACTTCTCGCCGAGCCCGACGAAGCGTTCGTCGCCGGGCGCGTCGAAGCTCTCGTGGTACGCGGCGACGGACCCGTCGACCAGGGACCGGCCGAACGGCAGGGTGCGCAGCCGGCCGCTGATGTCGCGCTCGCCCCGGTTCTGGTTGAGCAGCACCCGACCCTGCTGGTCGAGGAACCGCAGATGCCACGGGTCGAGCCGCAGCTCGGCGACAATCGTCCCAGCGTCGACGCGTACCGTGTCGCCGGCCACGGTGACCGCGGCCGGGTACGGGCGTGGATCGACCAGCGGCAGCGCCCGGGCCGACCGGCTGCGGGCGTCGGGCGTCGCGCTCAGCCGGACCCGGATCACCCCCTCCCCGGCGGCGCTGACCGCGACCGTCAGCGTCTCGCCGTCGGCGGTGCTGCCCTTGCCGGTGATCCCGGCCGCGTCGGTGCCCAGCAATTCGGCGCGGACCAGCGCGGACAGGCCCTCCTCGCCGGGCGCGCGGATCGGCAGGTCGGGCGGGTCGGCCACGAATGTCTCATGGGGGACCAGGGGCGGACGGTACGGCATGGGGCTCTCCTCGTCGGGTCCGGCGCTCGACGCTGCATGGTGGAACCAGCGGCCTGGGGGCGACTAAGTTAGTTTCTTTGGTGACCCAACAAACTGTCAACGTCGGAGGGAGCGCCGATGCGCTGGCCGAAAGGACTCGACGGGCTCTGCTACGGCGGGGACTACAACCCCGAACAGTGGCCGGAGACGACCTGGGTCGAGGACGTCGAGCTGATGCGCCGCGCCCGGGTCAACCTGGTCACCGTCGGGGTGTTCGCCTGGTCCCGGCTGGAGCCGCGGCCCGGCGAGTACACTGTCGACTGGCTCGACCGGGCGCTCGACCTGCTGCACCGGGGCGGGATCCGGGTCGTCCTGGCCACCCCGACCGCCGCACCGCCGCCGTGGTTCTCCCTCGCCCACCCCGACGCGCTGCCGATCACCGCCGACGGGGTACGGCTGCGGCACGGCAGCCGGGACACCTACTGCGCGGCCGCCCCCGCGTACCGCGTCGCGGCCCGGCGGATCGCCGAGATGCTCGCCGAACGCTACCGCGACCACCCGGCGCTGGCGATGTGGCACGTGCACAACGAGTACGGCACGGTCTGCCACTGCCCGCACGCGGCCGACGCGTTCCGGCGGTGGCTGCGGCAGCGCTACGGTGACCTGGACCGGCTCAACGAGGCGTGGACCGGTGCTTTCTGGAGCCAGTGCTACTCCGACTGGACGCAGGTCGACCCGCCGCGCGCCACCCAGTACCTGACCAACCCGACGCAGGTGCTGGACTTCCGCCGGTTCTGGTCCGACGAACTGCTCGCCGCCTACCGCGACCAGCGCGACCTGCTCCGCGAACACACCCCGGACGTGCCGGTCACCACCAACTATGTGTTCGGCGACTGGGTTCCGGTGGACCACGCCCGGTGGGCGCGGGAGGTCGACCTCATCGCCGTCGACCACTATCCGACCGAGACCGACGGCCGGGCCGAGGAACAGACCGCGCTCGCCGCCGACCTCGCCCGGTCCTGGTCACGCCCGGTCACCGGGTACGGATCGCCGCCATCGGCCGGTCGGCACCGGCCCTGGCTGCTGATGGAGAGCGCGCCCAACCTGATCTACCGGTACGCCGAGGGGACCGCCTACGCCAAGGAGCCTGGCCGGATGCTGCGGCACAGCGTCGCCCACGTCGCGCGCGGCTCCCGGGGCGCGATGTTCTTCCAGTGGCGGGCGCCGCGCGGCGGTGCCGAGGCGTTCCACTCGGCGATGGTGCCGCACGCCGGTGCCGACTCCCGGACCTTCCGGTCGGCGGTACAGCTCGGCGAGGCGCTGCGGCTGCTCGCCGCGACCGACACCGCCGCGGTGGCGGCCCGGGCCGCGATCGGCTGGGACGCCGCCAGCGGGTGGGCGCTGCAGCATCCCGGGCTGCCGTCGGGGCACATCTCGTACGCCGACGAGGTGGCCGCCGCGCACCGGGCGATGTGGCGGTGCGGGATCACCACCGACTTCGTCTGCCCGGCGGCCGGGCAGCTGGACCTGACCGGCTACCGGATGCTGGTGCTGCCCGCGCTGTACCTGATGGACGACGCCGTCGCGGACACTCTCGGCGACTGGGTACGGGCCGGCGGTCATCTGGTGGTCAGCTACCTGTCCGGGGTCGCCGACCCCGACGCCCGGGTCCGGCTGGGCGGATATCCCGGTGCCCTGCGTGAGTTGCTCGGCGTACGCAGTGAGGAGTTCCTGCCGCTCGGTCCGGACGGCACCGCGCCGCTGTCCGGCGGGCGTGTCGGACGGCTGTGGCGGGAACGGGTGGAGGCCCGTGGCGCGGAACCGGTGCTCGACTACGTCGGCGGGGTGTTGGCCGGTCAGCCGGCGGTGACCCGCCGGTCGGTCGGTGCTGGGGCCGCCTGGTACCTGTCCACCAGGCTGGACGACGACGGCTACCGGGAACTGCTGGCGGTGGTCGCCGCCGAGGCCGGGGTGGCACCGGTGCTGCCCGCCGCGCCCGCCGGGGTGGAGGCGGTACGCCGGGTGGACGGCACCACCCGGTGGCTGTTCCTGTTCAACCATGGCCGGGAGGAGGCGGTGGTGGCGGCCACCGGTGAGGTGCTGGTCTCCGGTGGCGTCCTGCCGTCCGGGGAGATCATGGTGGCCAGCGACGTTCTGCCCGCCGGTGAGGTCCTGCTGGCGGTCGGTGCCGGCTCGGCTGATTCCGGCCGGTCGACCGGCCGATGGTCGGTCAGCTCGGCCGGTGTCACCGGCACACCGGGTCGCGGCCGGGGCGCTCGTCGGGTCCGGGTGCCAGCGGGCGGGCTGCTGGTGCTGCGGGAGCCGGACCAACCGGTGGGTGACCGCCTCCGCCGACACGGACCCCCGCCGGGCTCCGATGGACATCGACATTGATCGAGGAAAGCGATTGCCCTAGCATTGGCCTGCACGGGAGCCGACCGACGACCGCCGCACCGCGGTCGACCGATCCAGCGCAGCGCCACCGGGCGCACGCCCCGGCCGGGCAGCCGGGCGTCCGTCCGTTGCCGCCCGCCCTCTGCTCCCGGAGACTCCCATGCGCAATGTCCCTCCCAACAGTTCCCGGTCCCAGCCCGGGACTCCCCGCCGAGCCCTGCTCGCCGTCGCGACCGCGGTGGCCACCGCGGCCGGTGCCGGTGTGGCCACCACGATCCTCGCGTCGCCGGCCGCCGCAGCCGCAGGTTGCGCGGTCGACTACCGCGTCACCAGCCAGTGGCCAAGTGGCTTCGGCGCCAGCGTGTCCGTGACCAACCTCGGTGACCCCGTCACCTCCTGGCAGCTGACCTGGTCGTTCGGCGCCGGGCAGACGATCACCCAGGCGTGGAACGCGGCGGTGACGCAGAGCGGTGCCCAGGTCACCGCGGACAACGTCGGCTACAACGGCAACCTGGCCACCAACGCCAGCACCGAGTTCGGCTTCAACGGATCCTGGAACAACAGCAGCAATCCGGTCCCGACGACCTTCGCGCTCAACGGGACCACCTGCACCGGCGGCGTCGCGCCGACCACCGCACCCCCGCCGACCACGGCACCGCCGACCACCCCGCCCCCGCCCACCACCGCGCCGCCCCCGACCACCGCGCCCCCGACCACCACCCCGCCCCCGACGCCTGGGCCCGGCGCCAAGCAGATGGAGGACCTCGACCGTGGGCTGATCAGCGTCCGGTCCGGATCCGGCAACCTGGTCTCCTGGCGGCTGCTCGGCACCGAGGCCGCCGGCACCGGCTTCCACGTCTACCGTGGCTCCACCCGGGTCACCTCGTCACCGGTCACCGCGTCGACCAACTACTACGACGCGGGTGCCGCGTCCAACGCCAGCTACACGGTCCGGGCGGTGGTCGGTGGCGTCGAGCAGCCCGCGTCGCCGGCGTCGCTGACCTTCGCCAACGGCTACCTGGACGTGTCGCTGCAGGTGCCGCCGGGCGGCACCACCCCGTCCGGGGAGAGCTACAGCTACTCGGCGAACGACGCCAGCGTCGGCGACCTCGACGGTGACGGACAGTACGAGATCGTCCTGAAGTGGGACCCGTCCAACGCCAAGGACAACGCGCACTCCGGCTACACCGGCAACGTCTATGTCGACGCGTACCGGCTCGACGGGACCCGGCTGTGGCGCATCGACCTGGGACGCAACATCCGGGCCGGGGCCCACTACACCCAGTTCCAGGTGTACGACTACGACGGCGACGGCCGGGCCGAGGTGGCGATGAAGACCGCCGACGGCACCCGCGACGGCCGAGGCACTGTCATCGGCAACTCCGGCGCCGACTACCGCAACTCGTCCGGTTACGTGCTGTCCGGTCCGGAGTTCCTGACCATGTTCAACGGCCAGACCGGTGCGGCCATGTCCACCGTCAACTACGTGCCGGCGCGGGGCAACGTGTCGTCCTGGGGCGACTCGTACGGCAACCGGGTGGACCGGTTCCTCGCCGGCACCGCCTACCTGGACGGCCAGCGGCCGTCGCTGATCATGTCACGCGGCTACTACACCCGTACCGTCATCGCCGCCTGGGACTTCCGCAACGGCAACCTCACCCAGCGGTGGGTCTTCGACTCCAACTCGTCGGGTAACGGCAGCTACGCCGGGCAGGGCAACCACTCGCTGTCCATCGCCGACGTCGACCGCGACGGCCGCGACGAGATCGTCTTCGGCGGTGCCACCATCGACGACAACGGTCGCGGGCTGTGGAACACCAGCCTGAACCACGGCGACGCCGGCCACGTCGGTGACCTCGACCCGGGGCGGTCCGGGCTGGAGTACTTCAAGGTCCAGGAGGACGGCTCGAAGCCGTCGTCGGCGCTGATCGACGCCCGTACCGGGCAGATCATCTGGCAGACCCCGACCGGCGGGGACAACGGCCGGGGCGTATCGGCGGACATCTGGGCTGGCAGCGCCGGAGCCGAGTCCTGGTCGTCGGCCGTTTCCGAGCTGCGCTCGCCGACCGGCGGCAACGTCGGACGCAAGCCGTCGTCGGCCAACTTCCTCAGCTGGTGGGACGGCGACCCGGTCCGGGAGTTGCTCGACCAGACCCGGATCGACAAGTACGGCACCTCCGGCGACACCCGGCTGTTGACCGGCTCCGGGGTGGCATCGAACAACGGCACCAAGGCGACCCCCGCTTTGTCGGCCGACCTGTTCGGCGACTGGCGGGAGGAGGTCATCTGGCGGACCAGCGATTCCCGCGCGTTGCGGATCTACGCCACACCGCACACCACTGATCGACGGATCCACACCCTGATGCACGACCCGCAGTACCGGGTGGCGGTCGCCTGGCAGAATACCGCTTACAACCAGCCGCCACACCCGTCGTTCTTCATTGGCGCCAACATGCCGGCACCACCGACGCCGAACGTCTACTTGCGGTGAATGTTTACCTTCTAGTGCATCCGGCGGCCGACTGAGTGAATCGGCGGCCGTAGACGCGCCGACGGGGGACCGGAACCCGGTCCCCCGTCGGCGGACGCGACGACATCCACCCCACGCGTGATCTCGTGCGTCGAACCATCACCTGCCGAAGACGATAGCCAGCGGACCGTCGCGCGGCGGTGACCAGCTGATGAAGCTCCTGTTTCCGGCTATTGATCGCCGTCCGTGGGGTGACCCGGGTCACCGGCCACCAGCTCGAACGAGCGCACCCGGTCGGCGACGTCGTACACCATCGTGGTCAACATCAGCTCGTCGGCACCGGTGCGCTCGCGCAACTCGCGCAGCGCCCGCCGGACCGTGTCGGGGGAGCCGACCGCCTGCTCCTCGTTGCGTTGGCGGATGAACTGCAGCTCGAGATCCGTGTACGGATAGGCGGCCGCTTCCTCCGGGCTGACCAGTGCCTCCGGCCGCCCGGCGCGCAGCCGCAGAAACGCCAGGGCGGCCGGGCCGGACAGCCACTCGGCCCGCTCGTCCGACTCGGCGCAGACGACGTTGACCGCGACCATCGCGTACGGCCGGTCCAACCACGCCGACGGGCGGAAATGCTGCCGGTACAGCGCGAGCGCCGGCAGCGTGTTGGCCGCACTGAAATGGTGGGCGAAGGAGAACGGCAGGCCCAGGGTGCCGGCGAGTTGGGCGCTGAATCCGCTGGAACCGAGCAGCCAGATCGCCGGTGACTGCCCGGCGTGCGGGGTCGCGGCGATCGGTCCGGCGTCGCCGCGCAGATAGCCGATCAGGGTCGCCAGCTCCTGCGGGAACGTCTCGGCACCCAGCCCGGCCATGGTGCGCCGCAGCGCCAGCGCGGTGGCCTGGTCGGTGCCCGGGGCCCGGCCGATGCCGAGGTCGACCCGGCCCGGGTGCAGCGCCTCCAACGTGCCGAACTGCTCGGCGACCACCAGCGGCGGATGGTTGGGCAGCATCACCCCGCCGGAACCGACCCGGATCGTCGAGGTGGCCGCGGCCAGGTGGGCGAGCAGCACCGCCGGTGCCGAGCTGGCGATGGCGGGCATGTTGTGGTGTTCGGCCACCCACAACCGGTGGTAGCCGAGCTGCTCGACCCGGCGGGCCAGCTCCGTGGTGTGCCGCAGTGCTTCGCTGGCGGATCTGCCGGCGGCGACCGGGGCAAGGTCGAGGACGGAGAGCGGAACGTCGATCACAACCGTGCCCAACCCGGGGACCCCCCCGGATCTTCCCGCCGCCCGGATCTCCCGGCATCGTCGGTTCGGCTAACCTCGGCGGCGAGCGGCAGCCGGCCGCGCAGACGAGGAGACTGGTCGATGCGGATCGTGGACGCCCGGGTGATCGTGACCTGCCCGGGCCGCAACTTCGTCACCTTGAAGATCGTCACCTCGGACGGTGTGACCGGCGTCGGCGACGCCACCCTCAACGGCCGCGAACTGGCCGTCGCCAGCTACCTGCGTGACCACGTGGTGCCGACGCTGATCGGTCGGGACGCGAGCCGGATCGAGGACACCTGGCAGTACCTGTACCGGGGTGCCTACTGGCGGCGCGGCCCGGTCACGATGAGCGCCATCGCGGCAGTCGACACCGCGCTGTGGGACATCAAGGGAAAGACCGCCGGACTACCGGTCTACCAGCTGCTCGGCGGTCGCTGCCGCGACGGGGTCACCGTCTACGGCCACGCCAACGCCGAGACGGTCCCCGAGGTGCTCGCCGAGGTGGCCCGCTACGTCGACCTCGGCTACCGGGCGGTGCGGGTGCAGACCGCCGTCCCGGGCCTGCCGGCCACCTACGGCGTCGGCAAGGACCGGATGTTCTACGAGCCGGCCGACGCCGCGATCCCCACCGAGACCACCTGGTCGACCGAGCGCTACCTGGTGCACACCCCGCAGGTCTTCGCGGCGGTACGCGACGAGTTCGGCCCGCACCTGAAGCTGCTGCACGACGCCCACCACCGGCTCACCCCGATCGAGGCGGCCCGGCTCGGCAAGGACCTGGAACCGTACCGGCTGACCTGGCTGGAGGACCCGGTCCCGGCCGAGCTGCAGGAGGGTTTCCGGCTGATCCGCCAGCACACCACCACGCCGATCGCCGTCGGGGAGGTCTTCAACACCATCTTCGACTGTCAGCAGCTGATCACCGAGCAGCTGATCGACTACGTCCGGACCACCGTGGTCCGGGCCGGCGGGATCAGTCACCTGCGGCGGATCTTCGACCTGGCGGCGCTGCACCACGTCCGTAGCGGCTCGCACGGCGCCACCGACCTGTCCCCGGTCTGCATGGCGGCGGCGCTGCACGTCGACCTGAGCATCCCCAACTTCGGCCTGCAGGAGTACATGCGGCACACCCAGGCCACCGACGAGGTCTTCCCGCACTCGTACCACTTCGCCGACGGTTACCTGCACCCCGGCGAGGAACCCGGGCTCGGCGTCGACATCGACGAGTCTGCGGCGGCGCGCTACCCGTACGCGCCGGCGTCGCTGCCGGTCAACCGGCTCACCGACGGCAGCATGCACAACTGGTGACCCGACCGGGCGGGTCAGTTCCGCACCAGCCGTTGACCGGTGAGGTCTGCGATCATCTCGCCGAAGGCACGAGCGGTGGCGTCTCGATCGTGCCCGTCGAACCTGGTGGCCGGCGCGCTGGGGAATCCTCCGGCAGTCCGTCGACCGCTGCCGCCGGGGGCCCGGACCGGTCGTCGAAGGCGACCTCCGCACCCGCCTCGGTCAGCAGGGCCGTCCACAGCGTCCGAAGCGAGTTGCGCAACGCCTGCGGTAGCTGCGTCGTCGAGTTACCCAGACCGGCCCACAGTATGGACGTCTCGCGTAGCTGCGGTTCGGCGGCGTCCTGCGCGTCGCGGGCGAGTTGCGCCGGGTCGACGTCGAATCCGTGCCGGTTGACGTCCAGGCCACCAGCCGTGCCCAGTCCATCGGAGATGACCAGGATCGTGGTCGGCTGCTCTCTCGCGGCGGCACCGATCGCGGCGAGGATGTCGCTACCCGGACTGTTCGGCTGGGACTCGGGTGCCCGGAGCCAGCGTTCGACACAGCTGATGACGATGTCGCGGGCCCGATCCGCCCGGGGTGAGTCCTCGCCGGTAGAGGGATCGAGCGCGATCCGTTGCCGGACCACTGGATTGGCGCCGTCACCGTCGACCGGCACGATCACCAGGATCTGCCCGGTGCGCTGGGCCTCGCGCAGGCTCTCCTCGATCGCCGGAGGCAGGCCGCCGCCCGCGTCCGACGCGGTGTTATCGGCGACCAGCGTGACGGTGTCGGCATCGGCGGGGATCGACGCCCCGGCCACTGTGGCACAGTCGCGGTGATCGGCGTCGGTCACCACCGGGCCGTCTGAACCGTCCGGTCCGCCGCAGCCCGAGACCGCCAGGGTGACCTGCCAACGCCGCTGACAGGAATAATCTTTTGGTGGAAGCAGGAAACATCATGATCAACTCATTTCGATGTGTACCGTCGAACTGTCGTTCCTCGCGCCTGCGGCGGATCGATCTGCAGCAGTTCCGGCATGGGCACGGTATTGTGCGGCCGGATCGTGGGAGGAATTACGTCACCGGATGTATTCCGCATGCTTCGTCGAGGAACCGCTGCATCCTGTCCGGATGGGGGATGGATGTCCGGCCGTACCGTCGGACGACGAGGCCCGCTTCGGCCAATTCGCGGAGTGCCTTCTGTACCGATACCTCGGCGGCCCCGATGAGTTCGGCCAACTCTCGCTGAGTGAAAGGTACATCGATTGGCGGGCGCGATTGATCGCTCGGCGGGTTCGGAGTGGCCGAATGGTGGAGGTCGAGTAGGACCTGGGCGGTTCGGACCGTGACCGGTAGACTGTCGGCGATTCGACGGCGGTTCGCCCACACCAGTTGCTCGTTGAGCCCGCGGGCGATCTCCTGGGCGATCCTGGGACAACGCCGCAGCAGCCCAGCGAAGGCATCCCGGTCGACAACCGCTGCCTCGGTCGGACCAGCCGCGACGATCGAAGCCAGGCAGGTACCACCCGCGTAGTAGTCGGAGCCGCCGACAAGGTCCCCGACCCCACAGACCATCAGGATTGTCCGACGCCCGTCGCTGGTCGAGGCGACCACCTTGGCTCGGCCCTGTCGTATCAGCGCCACGTTCGCGAAGGCTTCGCCCTGACGCGTCAGATACTGGCCATCACGGAATCGGCGGACATGGGCTATTGCGAGAAGCTCTCCGCGCTCCTGCGGTGTGAGTCGGTAAAAGAACCTGCGAGGATCAGTCACTATCAGCCATCCGATTTCGAGGCGTCGCGAGCACGGTCACCAGATGCTTGCGAACAACAAACATGCCGCTGCGGCCAGCGTGATGATCCCGTACTGGACAAGCCGGTACTTGGCCATGACGGTCATGCTGGTCCAGGACAGCTCGGCGAGCGCCGCGCTCAGCGGTTCCCTGGCCGTTTCCTCAAGAGCCTTCCGTAGTGAACCCGATTCCTTCCACCGGCGTATGTCGCCGAAATACGTGATCCGGCCAGCCGGTGACCTGCCCCCCAACCGAGGCACGAGCGCCAGCACCAGTAATGTGACGGACACGACGAGCAGGGCGCAGCCGGCCCACCAGGCCCACAACTGCCCGGGGGAGATGGTCGCGACTGACCAGGAGCCCTCGGCTATCGCCGCCAACAGCGTCGCCGTACCTGTTCCGACCACCACCAGCGCCTGGGTGGCCTTCCCGTCCGCGCGACGCATCTCTTTGCGGTTGTCGTTGATCAGCCGCTCCGCGTACGACGCGAGTCGGTCGTCCCGGTCATCGGCGTCGCAAGCGGCGTGCGGGGGCATGAGCTCAGTGTCGAACGGGCGGGTCGCGGCCTCGACGCCGACGGTCACGATCAACCTGCGTCATCTGACACATCTCGCGCCAGCGAGCGCAGGACCTCCGGGGAGCGCAGCACGATGCCCCGATGGCGGGTGCGGATCAGGTCCCGTTCGCGCAGCGCCCGGATGGTCCGGGCCACCGCTTCCCGGGAAATGGCTGCGGCTGTCGCGAGTTCCCGCTGCGACAACGGAAGGTCGATGACGACGCCTGAGGCAGTGGCCCGACCGTGCTGGTCGGCCAGCTGCAGCAGGAGGGCAGCCAGCCGGGCCGAGCCGCTCGCCGAAACGAACTCCAGCCGTCGCCGGTCGGACTCCCGCAGGCCGCGGGCGAGGTGGCGGAGCAGCGCCCGTGCCGCGTGTGGGTTGTCGGTCGCCGCCTTCACGAACGCCTGCCCGTCGGCCACCCGGGCCGTCACCGTGAACAACGCCGTCACGGTGGCCGAGCGCGGCAGGCCGTCCACCGCGGCCAGGTCGCCGAGGATGTCGCCGGGGCCGCGCAGCGCGAGCAGCGCCTCCTTCCCGGCCCGCGACGTCGAGGTGACCTTCACCCATCCCTCGAGCAGGACGACGACGTGGCCGGCGGGGTCGCCCTGGTGGAACAACTGGGTCCGGGGCGGGTACGTGGCGCTTCGGGTACGCGCGGCGATCGCGGCCCAGATCCCTGGGTCCAGCTGAGCGAGAAACGAGTTGGCGACTGGCGGCGGCGGGGGCAACGGACCTCCTGGTGCGGTCGCACGCCGTACGGCTCGGCATGACTGATGACGAATCCATACGGAGATGTTGTCGGTGTGACTGAGTCTCGGTCACAGTGACGGACCGCGCCGCCCGTCCATGGTGTCCCGATGCCGACAGGAGCCGCCGCATGCAGGATGTCTTCCGGACCGACCGAACGTACGAAAGCGTCTTTCTCGTCCTGGTCGACGCCGCCGGTCACTCGGACATGGTCGCCAACAACCCCCGGGACCGCGCCTTGCGCGCCTTCGACCTGTTGCGGGAACGCCTGCTCCGGCGGCTGGGGATGCTCGCCGAGCAGTATCGCTGCGCCCGGGCCCAGCTGTGGCGGTGGGCCGGGGACGGTGGTCTCGTCGTGATCCATGACGACGAGGAGAGCATCGCCCGCGACGTGGCGCTCAGCTATGTACGGGACGCCCTGAACATCGACCTGCCGCACCTGCGCGACGAGTTCGCCAGCCTCGGCATCAAAGGTCGGCTACGGCTTCGGATCGCGGTCCATCGCGGTGTCGTGCGGTACCGGGGCCAGGGTGAGGAAGGTTCCATCTACTCGCCGGACATCAACTTCGCCGCCCACCTCGAGAAGGTCACCCCGCCGGACAGCGTGGCGATATCCGACGCTGTCTGGCAGGTCGCCGGTCGCTACTCGGCACTGTTCGAGGAGGTCGGCTCCTACGAGGGCCACCGGATCCATCTCCTCGTGTCCGGCGGCGGTGCCGGTCACGCCCGGCGTTCCTGGCTCTGCGTCAACGGGCTGGCCGCGGGCACCGCACTGCACGGCTACGCCGAGCGGCCGAGTCAGCAGGAGAAGTCCCGACTCGTGGCGGCGGCCGAAGCGGAGGTGATCGATCTCGGTACGGCACTGCGCACCGCCTCCAACTACCTCGTGACGACCGAGCGCCCAGCATACTTCCGGGATGCTGTGCTCGATCTGCTGCGCAGAGGGGGCACGTACCGGTGCGTGTTGATGGACCCGGACTGTACGGCCACCACGTTGCTCGCCGAGCAACGTGGCGAGCAGCTGGGGCCGAAAATCCGTCAGTCGCTGGCGTCGTTGCAACGGTTCCGCGACCAGCTGGGTGACGCCGGGCAGCGACTGCACATCCAGCTGACCGAGACATATCCCGGCATGGCCTGCCTCGCGGTCGACCTGCGCGGCGCGGGTGGACCGGGCCTGATGCTCACCTCGCCCTACCTGCTGGCCCCGCCTGACCGGCATCGACAGCTGGAGCGCTCCGACATGCCGCACTACCTGGTCAGCGAACAAGCGGGGCGGCTGTATCAGGACCTGCGGGCTGTCGTGCTGGGCTTCGTCGAGGAGGAGCAGGTGCGGGCATGGTGACCGGTCCGGACGGGATCCGGCGCACGGTCCCGGCGTTGTCGCTGCGAGACTGCCGTGCGGCGGCACGCACGGTACGCAGGGCCGAACATGGTCGGGAGGCGTACCGCACCGTGCGTCCGGCTGGCACGTTGGCGTTCTGCCGCTGCGTCGGGCCGTTGAGCGTCATTCTGTACGTCGCGGCCCGGGAAGGCAGGCTGGTCTGGCGTGGCGCGAACGCATTCGCGCTGTTGCGTCCGCCGACCGCCATGCCGGAGCCGTACTGGGGCGGGGGGTTGCCGCTCGCGGTGCTGCGGGCACTTGAGCGTCGGTGGGAAACGCTGGTGCTGGCCGTACCGCCCGGCGCGGTCCTGATCGTCGCTGCCGGGGGTCTCCTGGCCCGGGCCTGGACCGGGGCGCTGCTACTGGTGATGTCGGCGCTGGGCTACGTGCTCGTCATGCTGGGCGGCGGACTGGTGGGCGCGGCGGTTCGCGGCCTGCGTGCGGCGGTCCGTCCGCCCACGGACGACCGTCGGGCCCGGGACTCGCTGCCTGCGAAGCAGTGGTCCATGCCGTTGTGTCACCTGACCGACGTGGCGACGGCCGGTGACCTGATGCAGGCCGTTTCGCAGCGGCTGAGCGTGCTGGTCGACGCCCGTGCGCACCGGGTCACCAGCAACGTCGGAGCGGTGCCGCAGTCCATGCTCGTCACGGAGGTCATGGTCTGTCTCGTCACCGGAGTGACCACGTCCGCGATGCGTGCCCGGCTGCCGCAGTTGCAACAGGTGGGGTTGCCCTACGGAGTGGGTGCCGACGTGGTGACGTTGCGACCTCGCGACCGGGTCCGGGGACGGCCGCAGCGGGCGTTCAACACGGCGAGCTTCTTCGTGCTGTACTGCGCGGCGGTCGCCGCGGTGGTGGCGGGTCTCGCATACCTGGTGGCGAGCCAGGAGCGTTGGGCGTGCGGCGATGACTGCGCCGGGCGGCCGGACAGCTACGGCGAGGCGCTGCGCTGGTTGTGGCAGCGACTGCTGCTCAACGATCCGCCCGACCTCAGGCCGCAGGCGTCCGGCTCGGTGCTGCTCGGCATGCTGGTCAGCGTGATGGCGTTGACCATTCTCCCGGTGGGGCTGGTGGCGCTGCGGCAGGTGTGGCGGGCAATCGCAAGATCAGAGACAGGATTCACCGAGAGTGTGGACGGCATCATGGGACTCACCCGGATTCTGTTGATCGTCGCGACGAAGAAGGAACGCGACGCCGTCCTGGCCGTCGCCCGGGAGAACTACGGGCTCAGCCCGTACCGGCAGCAGCGCCCGCCGTACGTGGTATTCCAGCTCGGCACCGTCGCCGGCACCGAGGTGATGCTGGCCCGCGCACCGGGCGGCCTGAACACCGCGTCGGGGGTCACCCTCGTTGCGTCCAGCCTGATCCGACAGTGGCGGCCGGATTTCATGATTCTCACCGGCACCTGCTTCGGACTGAAGCCTGAGGAGCAGCGGTTGGCCGATGTGGTGGTGGTCAACCAGGCCCGTGACGTGGCCTCCTTTGCACTTCGCGAGGTCCAGGGGCTGGTCAAGAAGGAGTACCGGGGGTCGGCCAACGATCCGTCTCCGTCGCTGTTGAGCTGCTTCGACGCCTGCTCCGACGGATGGGAGACAGCCGAGGTGCACGTCGGTCCGATCGTCGCCTCCGACACGCTCTACCACTCCGATCAGGCACTCGCCGAGCTGAAGCGCGACCACCCAAACGCGGTGGCGGGTGACATGGAGTCGCATGTCCTCGCCGGGGTAGCGGCTGAGCATCAGGTGGGGTGGATCGCGGTGCGGGGGATCTCCGACTGGGGGGACAACGACAAGAACGACGAGTACCGGGTGGCGGCGGCCCGCAACGCGGCGGAGTACGTCCTCGACGTGCTCAAGTCCGGCCTGCTGGACAACCAGGGCCGGTTGTGACGGGTCAGGACGGTACCGGTGGCAGTGGCGGCAGCGGGCTGTGCAGCACCAGACAGATGGTCCGTAGCAGTTCGAACTCCGGCACCGTCATGACGCCATCGTGGCTGATCACCTCGACCGTCGCGGCGATCAGCCGGGCCTTGTCCGCCGGCTGCAGTCCGTCGAGGTCGGACCAGACCGACTCCAGGTCGAGCAACCCGCCGGCCGGTGGGACGAACCGCACATCGGTGCGCTGCGGCAGGGCGTGTGCCGCGCCGGCGGCGAAGGCCCGCCGCGCGGCGGCGGGATCCGGGTGGCCGATCTCGGCCAGCACGCTGAGCAGGGTCACCACCGCCTGCCGGGTTGCGCGCAGCGTACGGCGGCCGTTGCCCGATCGCGACGGCGGCCGCAGCGACCCCCGCAGCTCGTCGCCGACCAGCCGCGCCAGGCAGTACTCGAAGACGTTGACCCGGCCGTCGGCCCGGACCAGGGTGGCCATCGCGTCGGCGATCGTCTCCCGCTCGGCCGGTGGCCGCTGCGCCAACGCGGGAAAGGCGACCTCGGCCAGCGGCAGCCGCAGCAGTGGATGCAGCCCGGCGGTGGCCTGGCCGGCCTGCCAGGTGGCGTCGGCGAGCGAACTGCCGTGCCGCTGGGAGATCTCCGCGTGCTGACGGGCACGGACCTGCGGATCGGTCGAGAGGAGCAGCCCGAGGATGAGCGGCACCACGGTGTCCGGCCGGTGTGCCCGATCGAGCAGGTCGGGCGGGATCCGGGCCAGCAGATCGGCGGCGTGCGGGTAGCCGCCCGGCGGGACGGCGCCGATCCGGTCGACCACCTCGGCCGGGTCGACCGGGACGCGGGCGCCCGGGTCGGGCAGCGTATCGCCGGCCTGGTCTGACCGGGCGTCGGAGCGGTCCGGCGTACCGTCGCCGGTGAGCCCGCCCCCGGTGAGCCCGAGCGCGCGGTCCTCGGCCAGCCCGGATGGCGGGGCCGCCGCCCACCGCCGGGACAGTGTGGTCAGCTCGGCCGGATCGAAGCTGGGATCGAGTGCCTTGATCCGGTCGGCGATCGGCGGATGCGTCGAGAACAGCGCGGTTAGCCTGCCACCCGGCCCGAACAGCATGTGGCCGACCTCTTCGGACTTCGGACTCTTCAACTGTGACCCGGCGGGCAGCCCGGCGATCTTCTTGAGCGCACCGGCCAGCCCGGCGGTCTGCCGGGTGAACTGCACGGCCGACGCGTCGGCCAGGTACTCGCGTTGCCGGGACACCGACGCTTTGATCAGTCGGCCGACCAGCACACCGACGTACCCGGCGGCGACCATCGCCAGCCCGATCAGCGGCAGCGGATTGCCGCCCCGGTTGTCGCTGCGGGAGCGGCCACCGCTGACGAATCCGGTGCGCAGTAGGCCACGGCCGATCACCGCCAGGAACAGGATGCCGAACAGCAGCCCCATCAACCGGATGTTGAGCCGCATGTCGCCGTTGACCACGTGGCTGAACTCGTGGGCGATGACGCCCTGCAGCTCGTCGCGGTTGAGCCGCTCCAGCGTGCCACGGGTGACCGCGATCGCCGCATCCGAGGTCGACCAGCCGGCGGCGAACGCGTTGATCCCCTCCTCGCGCGGCAGCAGGTAGATCTCCGGCACCGGCACGCTGGAGGCGATGGCGATCTCCTCGACCACGTTGCGCAGCCGGCGCAGCTGCGGGTCGGTGGTGTCCGGCGGCACCGGTACGCCGCCGAGCTCCCGGGCCACCCGTCCGCCGCCACCGCGCAGCGTGACGGTGCGGACCAGCGCCGCCAGGCCGATCACCGCGACGGTCGCCAGACTGGTCACCACCAGCATGCCGAGGAGCGCGGCCGGTTGCCGGGACGCGCCGTCGAAGACGACGAAGACGGCGAGGTCGACCACGGCCACGATGCCGACGACGGCGGCCACGAACAGCACGACCAGCCGGGCGGAGACCCGTCGGACCTGACGTTGCCGTTCGAAGAAGTTCATTCGCTCAGAAGTTCACCTGGGGAGCCTGCCGCTGCTGCGGATCGTCGACCTCGAACAGGGCGGCCGGGCCGAACGAGAACATGCTCGCCACGATGCTGCCGGGGAAGCGTTCCCGCTTGTTGTTGTAGCCCATCACCGCGTCGTTGTAGGCCTGCCGGGCGAAGGCGACCCGGTTCTCGGTGGAGGTCAGCTCCTCGGTCAGCTGCATCATGTTCTGGTTGGCCTTGAGGTCCGGGTACGCCTCGGAGAGCGCGAACAGCCTTCCCAGGGTCTGGGTCAGCATGTTCTCGGCCCCGGCGAGCTGCTGCATCGCCGCGGGGTCGCCCGGATTGCCGGTCGCGGCGGCCTGTGCGTCGACCGCGCCGCCGCGAGCGGCGATCACCGCTTCGAGCGCCTCACGTTCGTGTGTCATGTACCCCTTGGCAACCTCGACGAGGTTGGGGATGAGGTCGTGGCGTCGGGTCAGCTGTACGTCGATCTGGGCGAACGCGTTCCGGAACGCGTTACGGGCGGTGACCAGACCGTTGTACACCGCGACGCCGTACCCGGCGAAGACTACCACAACTATACAAATCAGGCAGAAGAGCCCGATGGCCAGTTCCATGTCCTCCTGCTCCCTGCCTCGCCAGCGGTGACGCAGCGACCCCGGCGGCCTGCACTGATAGCTCGCCCGAGCGTACGCCACCTGCACCGCAGCCGGGCCGAACCAGAGCGGCCGGTCAGGGCACCGGAGCCCCAGCGAGGTCGACCGGCCGTCCGTGCCGCCAGAGGTGTTCGAACTCGTCACGGAAGTGTCGGTACCACTGCAGACTGGCGGTGGTCAGCGTCATCATCGGTTCGGCTGCCGACGGGCGGTGTGAATAGAGGTCGACGTGAATGCGTCCGGTCTCCTCGTCGGCGTCCAGCAGGATCATCCCCGACGCCGGCACGAGCGGCAGCAACCGTACCTCCAGGGAGCCGGTGCCGGGACGGGCGGTACGGGCCAGCTCGCGTAACAGGTCGAGAGTAGGCCGGGCCCGGTTGACGAAGATGTCCCGGTCGTCCGGAAGGGTGGCCCGCCGGGCGGCCTCGGCCGGTACGGAAGTCGCCGGGTCGATGAGCGCCACTCTGATGCGGGCACCTGCGGCAAGCCGGCTGGCGATCTGATCGACCTGGTTGCGCAGGGTCCGGCCGAGGGTCACCCCGACTAGGGCGATGTCCTCGACGTCGGTGAGGTCGACGTCTGCACCGGAGGTGGAGGCCCGTAGCGACATCCCGCCGGACGGCTGGGCCGGCAGGTGCCGAATCAGCCGTACCGCGCCGTCCAGCCGGCGCACCACCTGGTCCAGCTGCCGGCGCTCCCCGGCCACCGTCGTGGTGAGCAGGGCCAGCGTTCCCAGCGTCGCGGCAGCCACGGTGGCGGTGTCGACCACGTCAAGGACGCCGAGTAGACCGAGCGCCAGGGCGAGCAGGACGGTGATTACGGTGTCCAGCCGGTGGCTGAACAGACCACGCCTGCGCGGTGGCCAGGCGCGAATCGGACCTGGCATCGCATCCTCCTGGTACGGCAGGTGCTGCCCGGACCGGGTCCGGGCAGCACCTGTCAGCGGCGTGCGTCCCACAGGTAGGGCAGCACGCGGTGGAACGCCCGGGCGGCGTTTCGGGCCGCCAGGTCGTGGTCGCGGTGGCCCTTTGCCGCGTCGGCATGGTCGGAAATGCCGCGGAGCACGAGCCAGCCGGTAAGCCCGGTACCGTCGGCGAACTCCTCCCGGAAGCCCTGTACGAGGCCACCGGACTCGGTCTCCACAGCGAGGCACTTCTCCTGGAAGTCATGCAAGAACGTACGGATCCGGGAGTGTTCGTCGGTGATCACCGCGCTGCCGGAACCCAGCGGCCCGCGTCGTACGCGGAAGTCGTCGCCGTGATCCGGTGAGGGAATTCGCAATGGCTCGCCCTCGGTGCTGAACAGGTCGTTTACCGCGATGGTCAGTGCCGCCGTCAGCGCCGTCGACTCGCCCCGCCAGCGGGGACCGTCCGCAGTGTCCCGATGGTTGTCGTAGAAAATGATCTGGTCGGCGAGGACCACGTCGCCGACGTCGAGTTGAGCGCTGATGCCACCGGCGATGCCGACGAGGGCGATGATCGGCGGCGCGTACCAGTGCCGTAGCCGGGTGTAGGCGGCGGTGGCCGACAGTTGCCCCCGGTCCAGGGTCTGCATCAGCACCGCTGTGCGCGGCCCGTGCGGAGTCTCGAAGGTGGCCTCGTGCACCCGGCTCCCGTCGGGGAGCACTTTGCGGCGGTACTCCTCGGCCTGCTGGAAGACCTCGACGACGGCGCGCGTCTCCTGCGGTAGCACGGTCAGCACACCCAGATCGGCCCGCTGCTGGGCGGGATCGGCTTCGGACTGCTGTGGTACGGCACGGGTGTCGCCCCGGTGTGGCGTGGCGCCGCCGGAAACCGGTTTGAACGAGTCGGAGATGTGGTTGGCGTGTATGTCGCCCTGATGGAGGTTTCCA